>CAJVCM010000021.1 GCA_910595815.1 Candidatus Thioglobus plumae
GCAGATTCGATTGACTTATCCTCAGACTTTGACCACTTAGTTAAATAAATTTTTGTAAATTCTTGATTTATATATAGTGAGTCTGTCGACAAATCTATAGTGCATGAATTTTCAAGTGAGAAATATTTTAATGCTTGAGCCAAAGAATGCCAAATCCTTGCAGTAAACTCTTTTCTTTCTGAAGCGCTAATTTCACTTAATAGCTGCATTCCTCGCGCATCATTTAACGAACCAACATGTAGCTGCTCTGGCTGTAGATCTTCAAATGAATCGCTCAATTCAACAACAACGGACTTGCCTTTAATTCTAATACCATGAAGTAAAAGTTCATCTGCTGATGAACTGCTTACAATATTATTTTCGTTTTGTTGTTTGTTTGAGGTTAGCATAATACTAAGCAATTATACATTCTTTTGAAATACAATTTAGTGAAAATTTAAATAACCCTTCTAGTTAACATAGGTCTTAGCCATGCCTACAGAAATATCCTCTCCTTTATTAAAAAATAAATGTCTGAATCTGTATCCTGCCCGCCTACCCCTTGTTTCGAGTACGGATGCAATTGCAAAGCCATCTGGATATATCAAAAGCGAAATATTGTATTTCTCAGGAGGGTATTTTCTTACGATTCTTTGCAGTTCTTTTTTTTGTGCTAATTGTTCTAATGTAAACCAACCCTTTCCGCCTGTTGTTGGCCTGATAGACTTGTATCTGTTTTTAATGATAATTTTGAAATTCTCATTTCCAGCTTTCTGATTTTTTTTTGTAATCATCGTACATTTTCGATTCTCACAAACTATATTAACCATTTTTCTTGGGTCGCTACCTTTAACACCTAGATAGGCCTCTTTAACAATCTTGGTCTCTAAACTCTGTAGTGCGGCAAAGGCTACAATCAATACAAGAATGCCAATAACATTAAAAAGCACGTCAAGGAATGCATCCATTCCATCATCGCCTTGATATTTTGCCTTTTTTGCCATCTAAACTCTTTTTTTTATCTAGTTATAAGTTTTTGATCTGATGGAAGATAGACAAGTGTCCAATCTACCGTCCAATTTTCATTCGAACCTGGGAACTTAACTTCATCAAAAATCATAGCATTTCTACGATTAACGATATCGCTCATTAATGAATATTCTGTAATCCCACTTTCCCTTAATAGCATAGATATAAAGTGAGTTTTTCTTTTGTTTGTAGCTAAATCGTTCAAAAAATCTAAGAAAGGCGTGCCTTTCCATGCTGTACGCCTTTCATAAGCAAAGTTTCTATAAATCCCTTCAATATATGACCATTCCTCTTGTGCATCAAACTCCATATCTTCAAATCCTATCAATTCAAATTCAGATGCTTTTAAAAGAACACGATTCTCAGCGAATTCAACAACTACATTGGTGCGCTTAAAAAACTCTTCTGTATCTTCATCATATTCCACAGGTGATTCAAGCACTAAAGGTGGTTTGGTTGAAGTGACTGTCAGGGTTAAAACAATGAAAATTAGTACGCCAATCAAGGCGATCAATACACTCACAAAAGGGAAAAATGAAGGAGTTGTCTTGCTTTTGGCGCGCTTAGCCACAGGCGTTAATCACAGATCTGCATTCTGACCACCTTTCAAGGCGCCAACCTTAACCGGTAAGTTTTGTAGAACTTGGGTTTTGATATAATCTTCAATACGATCTAATGAAGAGCCATCAGCTCTCTCAACGATTGTCATTGCGATCATAATAATAATTACTGCAACCAGTGCGACCAAGGTTGTATCAAATGCGAAAGCCAACTCGGAAGTTACCTTACCTAGTGCTGTGGTGATTTCTGAAACGTCTGCAACATCACCACCCAATACCTTGGCCAGTCCACCAACTGATTTACTTACACCCTGTACTGTACCAACGAACCCCAGTAGTGGTGTCGCCCAAACAATCACTCGAAGAATTGTGTAGCCTGCATCCATTTGGTTAAATGCCAATTCTGAATAAACGGTCAATTGATCTTCTGCCTCACGAACAGAACGCGTATGTTTAAATCTTGCCAAACCACCAACAACTCGCTTAGCCACTGTTGTATCTCTAATACTTTCGGCTTTGTCTTTTATCATCAGCATCGCTTCATTAATATCTTGATCAGTACTCAACGGAGTGGAGTGGGTAAGATAAGTCTCTTTTAAAGCCCTTTCACTAGACATAACCATTGTGAGTCTTTGGCCCAACATTACAAATGAAATAACCATAAAAGCGATAACAGCGAACGGCACCCAACCAACTGCGAGCAAGCGATAGATTTCGGATGATTGATCTGTGAATTCAAGAAAAGGAATATAGAAAGCAGAATAAATTATTGCAGACCCAAAAACGGTAATCAGTAAAGCCTTCGTTGTATTTGGGGCTGGGTTCATTTCTACGTACAACTTTTGTTCAGTTGACATGTCTGCAGAAGTCTCGCCTAATTTAGTTGGGTTTTGAACCACCACCTCATGACCACAATGTGCACACACTGTATAATAACCTACGGCCTTATCTTCGGTTTGCATACGTCCATTACAACGTGGACAGCTAAATTCAATCATAATAAAACACTATACTCTAATAGAAAATATTTATTTTAAACAAATAAATATGTTTCAAGTAGATTTACATAATATAATTGTGGCAATAATTATTTTTATACATCATTTAATATGTCAAAGAAAGCTAAGAAATTCAGACTATCGTCCCTCACTTCAAAAGCAGGACTAATCACTGGTTCGATTCTTGGGATTGTTGGCTCCCTTGCCGCTGCTTATTACTTGGTTCCGATTTTTGAAAAGAGTGAAGAGAATGCTGTAGAGATTGTAAAAGTCAACAAAGATCTAGTAAAGACAGAGGATACTCTAGCTGACACAACTAACGAACTAAAAGAAACTCACACTGATCTTAAAGCCTCTAAGCTAAAAATAGACGGCTTGTCTCATGTTGAATCAGATCTACAAACTGCAAAAGGTCAAATTTCAGAATTAGAAGAAGCCTCTCAAAAAGACGGTATCGCTATTGGGGAATTGCAGGAACAAGTTGAAAGTCAAGATGAAAGCATTCAAACTTTAACAAAAACAAAAGAGAAGTTAAATAATGTTATTGTTGATAATAAAATAGCCATTAAGAAAAGAGCTAAATGGATTAAAGATTTAGAAAATCATGACGATATTGTTATCAAAAATGCAACCAATTTAGTGGAAAATTTCATGAAAATTTCTGATAGCAATGATGCGGACATGAATTCCCGTGCAAAAGACAAACTACTTATTGACACCCTTTCGCTTGTTACTATGCTAGAAAGTAGGCTCAATAAAAGAAGGATATTTTTAGAAGAATTGAGTGACAAAATTAAAGAAGATTAGAGTATAATAATATTATTATTTTATAATATATAAATCACAGGTAAAAATATGAAAACATTACAAAGAAAAGTTTATTTAACAGTATTACCACTAACGGCTATATTTCTATTGTCTGGTTGCTCACATCAAGAGGCAGTGCAAAGTGTTAAGGATTTTATTTCTCCAGAACTGCAGCTAGTAGAATCTGATGTATTACTTGATGATCAAACTGAAATAAAATCTTATCAAGATACGCAAGATAAACCAGTTAAACAGCTGTCATTGCCTTATGTTCAAGACACGCATTACTGGAATATTCTTGCCAAAGATGTTAGTCAACAAATTGCCATAAAAATGGCAAATCAAGATGTTTATATTGAGCACTTAACTAAAGAAAACACTACGCCATTCAGTGTAGCCTTTAGAAATATGTTGATTGCTCATTTACATGCGAATAATGTAAGAGTGAGTAAAACCAGGCGTATTGAAAAAAATGTTCCATTAGATCTTAGACTTAGAGAGATGTTAGAGGACAAATCAATTGAAGACACCTATATAAAAATAAGAGACCAAGATCAGCCTAATGTTTTAGAATTCAACGCTCAAGTCATACACCATAAGAATTACACAATTCCAGACAATGTTAGCTTCACTTCTTTAGACAATATTTTTGATGCTAGTCAATCTAACGCCCCAGGTATTGGCGTTAGTAAGTCATCTAGTACACTTGCATCAGGCCCTGTGACTGAAATTATTGTAACTACTACAATTTACAATAATGGCGCGCTAATAAACGCTACTGCTAATGTTTATTATATCCCTGAGGTTAGTTTGGAGCACTACAAAAAATCCAGAGGTAAATATATGTACGTGGTAACAAAATGAATTTACTGAAACACACAGCGATTACACTTACTTTTTTATCTTTAACAGGTTGTTATGGCACTAGTTACATGACAGAAGTCATAACGACTGACGAGCCAAACCTGTATGATCAAAGTCATGAAGTTGTTGATGAGTTAATAAGTTTTGCAGAGAAAAATTCAGATTTTTCTGGCGTTTCACTTAATTCTGACAGCCCATTTATCATTGCTAGCTTTGTTGATGTAAATCAAATGGATCAATCTTCTGCATTTGGCCGTATTATCTCAGAACAATTTGCCTCTAGATTTAGCCAAAAAGGTTATTACGTGGTTGAGCTTAAACTCAGAAAAGATATCTTCATTAAAGAAAAAGAAGGTGAGTTTATGTTGTCTAGAAAAATCAAAGAGATTACAAGAAATCATAATGCACAAGCCATTATCGT
>CAJVCM010000022.1 GCA_910595815.1 Candidatus Thioglobus plumae
CGCGCAGTGGCAATGGCAATGGTTTCAAACTGACAATCAACCCCGTATTCATACTTGAGTCGATGAGCAACCACATCAAACTGCAAAATACCCACTGCACCTAGGATCTGAGCACTATTCATTATTGGGCGAAATACTTGAGTTGCACCTTCTTCTGAGAGTTGATTAAGGCCTTTTTGTAGCGCCTTAGCTTTAAGCGGATCTTTGAGTTGGGCACGACGAAATAGCTCAGGCGCAAAGTTCGGAATACCTTGGAAGGTTAGCTTTTCACCTTGGGTGAAAGTATCACCAATACTAATGCCACCATGATTATGGATGCCAATCACATCGCCGGCGTAAGCCACTTCAGCTGAGGTGCGTTCACGCGACATAAAGGTCACTGCGTTAGCGATTTTGATTTGTTTACCAGTGGCAACCTGTAAGACTTTCATACCTTTTTTGTACTCACCACTAACAATACGCATAAAGGCTAAGCGATCATGGTGCTTGGGATCCATATTCGCCTGAATTTTAAACACAAAGCCTGTCAGCTTAGCCTCATCAGGCTTCACTTCACGCACGTCTGATTCACGATTTTGAGGAATAGGAGCGTACTCAATAAAGCCGTCAAGTAGATTTTGGATGCCGAAGTTTGAGATAGCAGAGCCAAAGAATACAGGCGTTTGTTTGCCTGCTAGGAATTCATCTAAATCAAATGGTGTTGTCGTCTCGCGAATCAGTTCGACCTCTTCACGCATCTCAGCTACCATTTCTTTGCCCAAAATGGTATCGAGTTCAGGATTATCAACACCATCAATGATGATGTTTTCACCAATCTCAGAGTTCTTGCCAGCTTCGTATAAGTAGACTTTGTCATCGAGTAAATGCACCACACCCTTGAAACGTTTACCCATGCCGATCGGCCAAGTGATAGGTGCACATTCAATGTTAAGTACAGTTTCAACTTCGTCTAATAGGTCAATAGGTTCTTTGCCTTCACGATCGAGTTTGTTGATAAAGGTTAGGATAGGTGTATCACGCAAGCGACAAACTTCCATCAGTTTGATGGTGCGCATCTCAACACCTTTGGCGACGTCAATCACCATCAATGCTGAATCTACCGCCGTTAGTGTGCGGTAAGTATCTTCAGAGAAATCTTCGTGTCCCGGGGTGTCGAGCAGATTGATGACGTGATTGTCATAATCAAACTGCATGATCGACGAGGTAATCGAGATGCCTCTTTCTTTCTCCATTTCCATCCAGTCAGATGTGGCATGGGCGCTAGCTTTTCTAGCCTTAACACTACCGGCAGTTTTAATGGCACCTGCGTAAAGCAAGAGTTTTTCAGTAACCGTGGTTTTTCCGGCATCAGGGTGAGAGATAATCGCAAAGGTACGACGTTTAGATACTTCAGACATTATTCGCCTTTAATGATGAGCTCAATGCCAGCCTCATCAAACATTTCTTGTGAGAGTTTAACGCTGTCATTCCAATTACTAAGTTCCTTAGATTTTTCAATCACTACTTTTTTAATGCCGACTTGGATAATGCCCTTGGCACATTCTGAGCAGATTGGTAGCCCATGTACATACAAAGTAGCGCCATCGAGTGAAGCGCCTGAATAGGTGGCGTTATAGATAGCATTCATTTCTGCATGTACGACAAATTTGTATTTGGTTTCTCGATCATTGTAGCGTTCATCGGTGTCATGAATTCCACGAGGAAAGCCATTAAAGCCTTGAGATAATACTTCTTTTTTGCTGCCAACAGTGACCGCACCTACTTGTGTAGAAGGGTCTTTTGACCAAGTTGCCACCTCAGCAGCAAGTGATAAGTAGCGCTCATCCCATTTGTCTAGATTACTCATAAGGTGCTATTTTAACGTATCTTGATTGAGGCTAGACTGATCAACACCAAGATTAAAGTTACCATCCAAAAACGCACAATGATTTTAGGCTCTGATAGGCCTTTTTTCTCAAAGTGATGGTGTAATGGTGCCATTAAAAATACGCGTGTTTTGGTGCGCTTGTACCAGCCAACCTGAATAATAACACTGAGAGTTTCAGCAACAAATACGCCACCCATAATGAATAATAATATCTCTTGACGAACAATAATGGCAATAACTGCCAAGATAGCACCTAACGACAATGAACCGACATCACCCATAAAGACTTCAGCAGGGTAGGTATTAAACCACAAGAAGCCAAAACCAGCACCCATCAGTGCGGCGCAAATGACAAATACTTCACCAGTACCAGGCATAAATGGCATATTAAGATAACCAGCAAAATTATAGTTGCCGCCAATATAAGCAAATATCGCTAAGGCACCGGAGATCAAGATCACTGGCATGATGGCTAGACCATCAAGGCCATCGGTTAGATTGACCGCGTTTGAACTGCCTACGATAACAAAGTAAGAAAAAATAATCAGCCCAAAAGCGCCTAACGGAAGACTCCAATCTTTAAAAAATGGAATCAGTAGTTCGGTGGAGATGGGCTGGTGTGTATTGGTGACTAACCAAATTCCAATGATGGCCGCCCCTAGAGATTGCGCTATATATTTTTGTTTAGAGCTCAGACCGTCAGAAGACTGGTGTTTGATTTTCAAATAATCATCAGTGAATCCAATAGCGCCAAAAATAAGCGCAGTAGCAATTACAATCCATAAAAAAGAATTATGCCAATCGCCCCAAATAAGGATGCTAGCAATAAAACAAAATAGAATAATTATGCCACCCATGGTTGGGGTGCCGGCTTTTGCTAAGTGCGACTCTGGGCCATCAGTGCGGATGACCTGACTAATTTGATATTGTTGCAACTTAGCAATAAAAAAATGACCTAGAAACAGACTGACAAACAATGCTGTCAACATGGCCAAAACAGCCCTAAGTGTTAGATAGCTAAGGACATTGAAGCCCGAATCATACTGAGCTAGAAAGTTGACAATCTCTAAAAACATTATTTAGACAGTAACTCCAATTCAAAAATCATGACAGACTCTCTACTTAGAAGGCTTGATGAGGGCTCTTCATCGCCAAAGACCAAAAAGTAAGGGGCAACAACAGTTCGTTTTTCTCCTGCTGTCATTGTCATGACAGACTTGTCTATCGCGTCGACTACTTGACCAGTTCCAGGTACGAATAGTAAAGGTCTGCCTGCTTTTCTAAGTACAGTGCCATCCTCAAGTTTAAGCTCATAATTTACTTTGGCTAATTTACCTAATACAGGTATTTTTTTGCCGTGTCCAGGTAAATTGATTTGATAATAAAACCCTTCTTCAGTCTGAATGGCATCTGGGTAATTAAGATCAATATAGGCCTGAAAGCCTTTTAATTTATCTTTTTCTGCTAGCTCTTTAGAGGTTGAAGATTTTTGTGCTTGTTGCTTAAAGGCAGCCTCATCAGTTTGAAAATTCTCAGCCTCTGCGCCAACACGAATAATCTTTACTTTGCGAATAAAATCACCCTTTTCAATGCGATTAACCACATCCATGCCTTCGACAACACGCCCGAAAACGGTATGTTTTCCATCTAACCATCCTGTGGCTTTATGGGTGATAAAAAACTGCGAACCATTGGTATCTGGGCCCGAGTTTGCCATTGAAAGAATGCCACCAGAATCATGAGACAAGTCTGTAATTTCATCAGCAAATTGATAGCCAGGACCGCCAGTGCCATCGCCTTTTGGGTCACCACCTTGAACCATAAAGTTGTTAATAACTCGGTGAAATTTTAAGCCGTTATAAAAAGGTTTACCTGTTTGAATGTTTGATTTTTTTGTACCTTCAGCCAGGCCAACAAAGTTGATAACAGTGAGAGGGGTTTTTTCAAAGGCAAGTTTAATAATAATATCGCCTCTATTAGTATGTAAATTAGCATACAAGCCATCGTCTAATTTTGCTTGAGATTGGAGTGATAAAAAAAGTGTTAAAAATATGGCTAGAATTCGCATGATTACCCCTAAAAAGAAAACCAATATGTTACCAAAGATATTGGTTTTAATCGGTTAAAATACCGTGGTTGAGCTAATAACAATTTATTAGACGTTTAATTTAGGAAAAAATATGTCTTTGTTGATTACTGATGAATGTATTAATTGCGATGTTTGTGAGCCAGAGTGCCCAAATGAAGCGATTTATATGGGTGATGAGATCTATGAAATTGATCCTGATAAATGTACTGAATGTGTTGGCCATTTTGACACGCCGCAATGTGCAGAAGTTTGCCCAGTCGACTGTTGTCTATCTGATCCTGATAATGTTGAAACAGAAGAAGAGTTATTGGCTAAGTTAGCATAAAGAATATTCATTACAAAAAAAAAGGCGACCATAAGGTCGCCTTTTTAATGCATTAACGCTTAAGCTTATTTGTTAAGCGTAGCTTTAAGTGCTGCTAAACATAAGGTAATATTTTCTAGACGTGAAGTATGGCCCATTAAACCAATACGCCATACTTTGCCTGCGTAAGCACCTAAGCCTGCACCAATTTCTAAATTGTAATCATTTAACAAAGTAGAGCGAACAGCGGCATCGTCAGCACCTTCAGGAATGAACACAGCGTTTAGTTGTGGCAGACGGTCTTCTTTTTTCACTAGGAAATTAATACCCATTGCCTCTAAACCATCTCTTAAAATCTCGTGGTTACTTTGATGACGTGCCCATGCATTTTCAAGGCCTTCATCGCTAAGCATTACTAATGATTCGTGTAAGCCATATAAAGTATTAACAGGTGCTGTATGGTGGTAAGTACGCTTAGCGCCTTCACCCCAATAACCCATTACTAAGTTAAGATCTAAGAACCATGAAGTCACTGGTATTTTTCGATCAGTTAATTTTTTAATGGCACGTTCACTAATACTGATTGGTGAAATACCTGGCATTGCTGACAGACATTTTTGTGTACCTGAATAAATCGCATCGATTTCCCACTCGTCTACACGAAGCTCAACACCACCCAATGAAGTCACCGCATCAACAATAGTTATACAATCGTGTTGATGTGCCAGTTGACATAAAGTCTTAGCATCAGAAAGCGCACCTGTTGAAGTTTCTGCATGAACAAATGCTAGAATGACAGCATCTGGGTTATCTTTAAGTGCTTGCTCAACTTTATCAGTTGAAACCGCTGTACCCCAGTCGTCTTCAACTACAATCGCTTCACCACCAAAACGTGTGATGTTTTCTTTCATACGTATGCCGAATACACCATTGATACAGACGATTACTTTATCGCCAGGCTCAACCAAGTTAGCAAAGCAAGTTTCCATGCCTGCAGAACCTGGAGCCGATACAGGCATAGTTAGGTCATTTTCAGTTTGAAATGCATATTTAAGCGCTTCTTTAGTTTCATCCATCATGCCAACAAAAGCAGGATCTAGGTGGCCGATGGTAGGTCTTGCCATTGCTGATAAGATTCTAGGGTGTACGTCAGAAGGACCTGGGCCCATTAAAGTTCTAATTGGTGGATTAAATGATTTCATAGTCTTTTTGTGGTTAATAAAATTAAATAAGCCATTATAATTGCTTGCATGTCTATAGTCCAAGAATTATCTCGCGCTTTACCTAAGGGTATTGTCATTACTGGAGAAGAAAATACCCGCCCATTTGAGTGTGATGGCCTCAGTGTCTACCGACAAAAGCCTTTAGCGGTAGCTTTGCCCGAGAGTATCGAGCAAATCAAACAGATTTTAAAAATATGTAAAGCCAATAATACGCCCGTAGTCACCCGTGGTGCAGGTACAGGTTTGGCGGGTGGCGCCATGCCGTTGGAAAAGTCAATCGTATTGGGACTCTCAAAACTTAACAAAGTTAAGTCCATAGATGCAGAAAATCAATTGGCTGTTGTTGAACCAGGTGTTCGAAATATCGCTATTAGTGAAGCAGTTGCTGAATATGGTTTGTATTACGCACCCGATCCATCAAGCCAAATTGCCTGTACGATTGGCGGTAACGTGGCTGAGAACTCAGGTGGTGTACACTGTCTTAAGTATGGTTTAACGGTTCACAATATTGAATCTTTAACCATGCTCACCATGGACGGTGAAGAGCTAACCCTGAGTCGTCAAGACGACGGCATGGGCTTGCTAGCGCTGATGAATGGTTCTGAGGGTTTGTTAGGTATTATGATTGAAATCACGGTGAAGCTTACTCCAACACCGCAACTCGCTAGAGTGGTTATGGCAGCTTATGATTCGGTGCGTGATTGTGCTAATGCTGTAGCCGATATCATTAAAGCTGGCATCATCCCAGCAGGCTTAGAGATGATGGATAAATTTGCCATTGAAGCAGCCGAAGGCTTTGCTAAGGTGGGTTATCCACTTGATGCTCAAGCTTTGTTGTTGTGTGAGTTAGACGGTTCTGAGGCGCAAGTTCAAGCTGAGCTTGATATCGTGTTAAAAGTATTGTCAGGCGCCTCTACTTTAAAAGTGTCGGAGAGTGAAGAAGAGCGTTTGAATTTATGGAAAGGGCGTAAATCAGCATTCCCAGCGGTAGGGCGTTTATCGCCTGATTACTATTGCATGGACGGCACTATTCCACGTCGTCATTTGGCAGACATGCTGGATAAAATTAATGAACTCTCTGAAAAATACCAACTGAGAGTAGCCAATGTTTTTCATGCAGGTGATGGCAATCTGCATCCGCTGATTTTGTATGATGCAAACATTCCAGGCGAGTTAGAAAGAACCGAAGAATTTGGCACTGACATCTTAAAACTCAGTGTAGATATGGGTGGCACCATTACTGGTGAGCATGGAGTCGGCATTGAGAAACTTAATGCTATGTGTCATCAATTCAACAATAAAGAGCTAGAAACCTTTCATAAGATTAAGCAGGCTTTTGATCCAGACTCATTATTAAACCCTGGCAAAGCAGTGCCAGAGCTTCACCGTTGTGCTGAGTTGGGTGCTATGCATGTGCATCATGGTGAGTTACCACACCCAGAATTGGAGCGCTTTTAATGGCAGATAGAATCGCCCAACTGCAAGCATTAGTTCAAGCGTCAAGCAGTTTGCACATCAATACCGAATGGCTAGATTATGCTGGTGTGGTGGAATACTATCCAGAAGAATTGGTGATGACCGTTAAGGCGGGTACGACTATTGCTGAGCTTAAAAAACAGCTAAGCAAAAACAACCAATCCTTAACTTTTTATACCAAGGATGACGATGTCAGTATTGGTGCTGTATATGCCAATGGCGGACAAGATATCTCTGATAGTGTTTTAGGGGTGCAAATTATTGATGGTAATGGTGAGGCATTAAATTTTGGTGGTCAGGTGATGAAAAATGTCGCTGGCTATGATGTGTCGCGTTTATTAGTTGGGTCTAAAGGTAAGTTAGCCGTGATTACACAGATCAGTTTTAAGGTGTTGCCAAGCACTTATGTTGGCGAGCTTTCAGCACCGATTAAGACTAACAATAACCCAGCATTACGAGTTGAAATTGAGCAAAGATTAAAGTCAGTATTTGATCCTAAAGGTATTTTTCAGTAATGCAAACGAATCATATTCAAAATCAAAAGGCCAACGAGATTATTCGTAAGTGTGTGCATTGCGGATTTTGCCTGGCTACTTGCCCAACTTATCAACTCTTAGGTGACGAGTTGGATTCACCTCGTGGGCGTATTTATCTCATCAAATCTTCACTTGAAAATAATCATTTTTCTAAGGAAAGTATTAAGCACCTAGATAGATGTCTTACTTGCAGATCTTGTGAAACGACTTGTCCATCAGGGGTTGAGTATGGAAAGTTAGTTGATATTGGCCGTGAGTTTGTCGAGCAGAAGCGCCCGATCTGGCAAAAGGTGATGCGTTATTCTGTGCGTAAATTATTAACCACACCATTACTATTCAATCCGATTGGGTTTGTCTCAAAACACTCAAGCAAACAAGGTAGGGCCATTACCCCAAATGCTGGCAGTAAAAAAGTATTACTATTGGGTGGTTGTGTGCAGCCGGTACTTGCACCGAACATTAATCACAGTATTAAAAACATCTTAGCAAAACTCGGTTATGATGCGATTGAAACGCCGCAAAAACAATGTTGTGGTGCGGTTGATCAGCATTTGAGCGCTGAACAAGATGCAATGATTAAAATCAAAGCGAATATAGATGCTTGGTTAGCATATGACGTTGACAGTATTATTTCTAGTGCGAGTGGTTGTGGCTTAATGGTGAAAGATTACGCCTCAATGTTTAAAGTCGGTGATGACTATTATCAAAAAGCAAAACTCATCTCTAGCAAAACTCAAGATATTGCCGAGTTTTTAGTGGATAAAGATTTGTCAAAACTCAATTTAGACAAGGTTGATATTTCTTATCATGAGCCATGCACATTGCAACACGGGCAAAAGTTAGCGGGTTTGGTTAATTCTATTTTAGATTCGTTGGGTTATCATCCAGCCAAAGTGCAAGATTCTCATTTGTGTTGTGGTTCGGCAGGCACCTATTCAATCTTTCAGCCAAAACTTTCACAAGAACTAAAGATTAATAAAATGAAGCACTTGCAGGCGTCTAATCCACAGATGATTGTTACCGC
>CAJVCM010000023.1 GCA_910595815.1 Candidatus Thioglobus plumae
GAAATCACTAGTATTTTCTTTAAAGCGCTCGCTAACATGAGTATGGATGTGCCAGAGCTCTACAAACGCTATATTGTTAAAAATCAACTCAATACCTTTAGACAAGACCACGGCTACAAGGACGGCTCTTATGTTAAGATGTGGGGCGGTGTTGAAGACAACGTTGTTGCCTTTAATATCATGGATGAGCATCCTGATTTAACACCTGAGCAGCTGTACAAAAAACTAGAAGAAGAATACAAACAATAAACCTTTAAAATTACACCTATGATTGACACAATAAAAGCTGAAATTCAAAAAGTTATTATCGGTCAAGAAAACTTGGTTGATAATTTATTAATAGGGCTGATTACTGGTGGGCATATATTGGTAGAAAGCGTACCAGGATTAGCTAAAACTACAGCGATTAATACACTTGCCAAAGCCTTAGGTATTGACTTTAAACGTATTCAATTTACCCCTGATTTATTACCCAGCGACTTAACTGGTTCACAAATTTACAATCCAAAAAGCGGTGAATTTAGTATTAAACAAGGTCCAATTTTTACCAATTTATTACTAGCGGATGAGATTAACCGCTCACCTGCCAAGGTGCAAGCAGCATTGCTTGAAGTAATGGCTGAAAAACAGGTAACCATTGCCAGTGAGAGTTTTAAGATTGACGAGCCATTTTTGGTCATGGCAACACAAAACCCAGTAGAGCAAGAAGGAACATACCAATTGCCAGAAGCGCAACTTGATCGCTTTATGCTAAAAACTGTACTAGATTACAACACCATAGAAGAAGAACTAGAAGTAGTTAATCGAGTTGCTGTTAGCGGATTTGATACAGTCAATCAAGTGGCAAATTTAAGCGATATAGAAGAGATCCGATCAAATTTTAAGCAGGTTCACATGGATGAAGCTGTTAAGCAATACATACTCAAAATTGTTTTTGCAACGCGTTATCCTCAAAAATACGGGTTAACCGAAATTAAAGACTTGATCGAATTTGGTGCAAGCCCTAGAGGTAGTATTGACTTGTTTAAGGCCAGCTGTGCCAAAGCACTAATACGAGGTAATGATTTTGTCACACCGCTTGATGTAGCCAGCGTGGTAACCGAAGTTCTACAACATCGCATTGTACTCAGCTATCAAGCACAAGCTGAAAATATCAGTGCGCAATCAATTATTCAGAAAATACTCAAAGTGATTAAAGCGCCATAGGCATCTCTATGCTAGCTCAAGAGATACTACTGCGTGCTAAAAAGAATGTTTTTACCAACAAATCAGCCGGAGAACTTTCAAAGATACGAGGTGATGGGCTAGATTTTTGTGAAATTCGCCCTTATGAACCGGGTGATGAGATTCGTAAAATCAACTTTACTGCCAGTGGCAAAACGGGCGAACTGCAAACCAACATTTTCAACGAAGATAAACAAATCAATATAGTGATTTGTATCATGCTCTCAAGTAGCCTGCACTTTGGCAGTCAATGCCTAAAAAGCGAAACAATCGCGCAAATTATTGCCTTATTAGGCTGCTCTTCAATTAAACAAAAGAATCAAACACAGTTATTATTTTTTACAAAAGACAAGCAGCAGCTATTTCGTATTAATAACACAACCGATGTACTCCATGCGATTGAAGCAATACAAACCTGGGATTTACTAGAAACCGAACCAGACTTTCAAGCGATGCATGATTACTTGCTACAACAGCAAAAATCTATGGTGTTTATTATTGGGGATTTTTACCAGCATGATGATTACTCGCTGATTGGCCATAAGAGCCAGATTAACGCTTTAATAGTGCGTGACATGCTCGAAGAGATGCCAAATTTTTCTGCTGAACTGGATCTGGTAAACACGCAAGATGGCAGTACAGTTGAAGCCAATATGAATAAAAAATTAGCTTCAAAATATCACGCCAAACTTAATGCTGAGGATGATAAATTATTCTCTCATTTTGTGAAACATAAAATCAATGCTGGCAAGATCTACACCAATGACGATGCTTTTACCAAGTTGTCTCAAATCTTACGCTGATGAATAATTTGAAAGACATCAAGTCAATTGTAACTGTGCCAGATGACTCTTTAATATATCTACTTATAGCAATGACAGGCCTAGTTCTCGTTGGTTTTTTTATCTGGAAAGTAATCAAAATAAAGCAAAATAACGATAGAAAAATCGCTATTGAAAAACTAAAAGAACTTGATTTTACTGATAGCAAGACAGTTGCTTATGACTTTAAAAGGTATGCACAGATACTGTGCAACGAAGAAAATAAGGCGAAATTTGAACAAATAAATAGTGATTTAGAGCGGTATAAATACAAGAAACACGTGGCTGATTTAGAAGAAGTACTAATACAAAAAATCAAGGATTTTATTCATGTATAGCTTTGAATATCCTTATGTTTTTTTGCTGCTTATTATGGTGGCAGTGTGTATCTTGTTTTGCAAAGAAAAAGTTCGTGCTATTTATTTTCCTCATACTGAGTTATTATCTAGCCTAGTAAGGTCCAAGCAAATACTGCTTAATCTGCTTAGAGTACTGATTCTAAGTCTTCTGATAATCGGACTCTCAAGCCCTGTTAAAACTGAAGAAATCATACTTGATAACAGCAAGGGTCATGAAATATCCTTAATTTTAGATGCCTCTGGATCAATGAATCGTTTTGATAAATTTAAGACTGTTAAAGCCATTATGATTGACTTTATATCAAAGCGTAAAACTGACAAGTTGGCACTCAGTGTGTTTGCAGATTTTGCCTATACGGTTGTACCCCTTACCTATGACAAAAAAAGCGTCATTAAAATGCTTGATAACATTGAGATTGGTGTTGCTGGTAGACGAAAAACTGCCCTGTATGAAGCCTTATTCTTAAGCTCAAAACTATTTAACAACTCTAAGTCAAAAGAGAGGATTGCTATTTTGCTTACCGACGGCAAAGACAATACCGACAGTGTGCCACTTGATATGGCGATTGAACGCGCAAAAGACAATAAAATTAAAGTCTATACAGTTGCTGTTGGTGATAAAAAAGACTACAACGCGGAAGTTTTGAAATATATTGCAAACAGCACCGGGGCCAAGTTCTTTTCAGCCAACAGCTATGAAAGCATTCAAAATATATATAAACAAATCAACCAGTTAGAAAAAAGCGAAATAAATATTAATAAATACGACAAAAAAACCTACTATTTTCACTACCCACTAACCTTAGCGTTGGTGCTTTTATTGATTTACTTTTGGCGGAAGAACACATGGGTTTTGAACAAGTAGAATTACTCTATCTAATTATTCCAGCGGTTGTTCTATGGTTTTTTATCCATAGCAAAAAGAACAACATTGAGGCTTTGTTTTCACCTGAAGTGCTGGAGAAAATCAGCCTAAACAACCACAAGATATCAACAAAAACACGCCTTAGATTGCTGTTGTTAAGTATGGTGTTTATTGTTATAACACTCAGTAGGCCAACCCTTGATTATGGCGAAATAAAGGTGAATAAACGCTTGAGTGATCTGGTGGTGGCAATTGATATGTCACAATCAATGCTGGCAAATGATATTTACCCGAATCGCTTTGAGTTTGCTAAAAATAAGCTACTCAATAGCCTTGACGAGATTAGCAGTACGCGTATATCAATTTTAGGTTTTGCCAATCAAGCATTTTTAATCTCACCGTTAACGGATGACTTTAGCAGTCTTAAATTTTTAATCAAAAATATATACTTAGATAACATTAGTTTAAAAGGCACCAACATACTTAATATAATGCAATCAGCGAATGACTTGCTGGGTGATGCACCAAACAAGCAAATATTGTTATTGACCGATGGCGGGGATAGTGATAACTTCGATGATGAAATTGATTATGCAAATGAACATAATATTCAAATGTTTGTGTTCGATACTGCCAGTGAGCGCGGCAGCAGTATACCAACTGAAGAGGGAACATTAAAGGATGCATATGGGAGCCTTGTGATTGTTAGAGAGAATCCAAACATTAAGGATTTGGCTGATAAAACGCAGGGTGGTTATTTAAAATATTCCTTAAATAATAACGACTTATCTAACTTTATTAACCAGTTTAAAAAATATACAAGCAATAGAAATACTAGTATTATTCAAAAGCAACAACTGTTTTATTACCCATTAATGCTAGCCTTAGTGTTGTTGTTTTTTGCATTTTTCTCGTTGCCGAAGAAGTCATGAAGCTAATATTTTTACTGTTTATATCAATAAATGCACAAGCTGGATTGTTTGATTTTTTTAATATTCATCAGGCAAATAAAGCTTATCAAGATAAAGATTATAAAAAAGCTGCTACGCAATTTAGTAAAATTGACCATAATGATGCTGCCCGCTTAAACCAGGCCAATAGTCTTTACAAACAAGGTCTATACAAACAGGCATTAATAAAATACCGGGACATCAAACAAGAAGACTTGGCTTTTGATCGTTTATATAATTCTGGCAATGCCTATGCTAAATCAGGCAAAATTAACGAATCAATTAACAGTTATGAAGCGGCATTAAAATTAAAAAAAGATGATGACGCACTGTTTAACTTAGAGCTACTTAAAAAACAAAAAAGACGTAGAGTAAATAAAAAAGATAAGAATATAAAAAATAAAAAGAAGAAGAAAAATAATAAAAAACCAAAAAATAAACAACTGCAAAGAAAAAAACTCAATAATATTAAACAACAGCGATGGGAAAAGTCTCTAAATAAAAAACTTAGAACGCTTTTGATTCCACTTAATAAACAACAAGATGATAATGTACAAAATCCTTGGTAATTTATGCCTTTTAATTAGTGCGCCAATATTTGCACTAACGACGGCAAGCGTTAACCAAACTTGGTTTTATCCTGGCGATCAAGTGGTGCTAACGTTGAGCTCTGACGGCAACAAGGTTACCTTTCCTTCGATTGGCAATATTGATGGAAACAATATTTTGTATACTAGCAATTCTCAGAAAATCAGCATTGTTAATAACAAGCAATCTAGGCACAGCAGTCAGTCTTACGTTATTCAGCCTTCAAAGAGTTTTAGCATTCCGGCTTATACGCTCATAGTGGATGGAGGTAAGCAAACCACCCAACCGATTGAAATAAACCTTAAGAACCCAGAGCAAACTAAGCCAGGTGATGATTATATTTTACAAATTGAAGCTGACAAACCAACATTCTTCTTAGGGGATGAGATTAACCTGAAGGTGATTTTTAAAGTTAAAAAATCAATATCATCTAGTAATCAAGTTGGTATCACTATGCCAGAGGTAAAGGATTTGTTGTTTATCAAAAATAATAAATCTATCCAAAGCACTGACGAAAATTACAATATTCACACCCTTAATTACCGACTTAGGGCAGATAATTTTGGCGCGTTTAATATTCCAAGTGTGGTTGCAAGTATCGGCAATCAAAACACCAATACATTTGGCAACTTCCCAGCAAGAGGAAAGACAAGCCAGATAAAAAAAATACATTCAAACACATTAACAATAACAGTCAATCCTTTGCCAGATGCACTGAGAATTTTTGGTGATTTTAAAATCAAGGCCAGTATCGATAAAACTCAAGTTAAGCAGGGAGATGCTGTTAATTTAACGCTTATCATAAGTGGTAATGGCAATTTAGGGGATATTGAAAAATTTAAGCTTGATATTGATAGCGCCACTGTTTATAGTGACGATGCAACATTTACCTACAATCAATGGCAGCAAAAATTTGCCATTGTTGGTGGAAAAAGTTTTGCCATACCCAGCCTTAAATTTGACTACTTTGATAAAATAACCCAAAGTAAAAAGAGCATTGCAACAAAGCCTATTGATATTCAAATTGAGGTTAAAGAGCCGATACAAAACCTACTGAATAAAACAGGAAAACTACTGCCGGGCACTGATAGTAATCTACCAACAAGTAACTTAAAATATTACTATTTATTGCTAGGTATTATCATTGGTATTATTGTCAGCGCTTTGGTTATTGCATTTAAAAACATAAAATCTAAAACAGATAAGAGTTTAATTAATCAAATCAAACTTGCCAGAGGTGACAAGGCCTTGTTTGATTTACTATTACCACTTAACATAGCTGGACTTAGTGCTATGTTAGAACAATTAGAAGCCAACATTTATAAAAATGCCCAGCACAAAATTAGAAAAAAAGACATTATTAATGCCATTAAATTCGAACATAAAATTAACTGAATACAGTCACGGGCAAGGGTGTGGTTGTAAGATTTCACCCAAGGTTTTAGACACTATTTTAGAATCATCTCTTGATGAGATCAACGACCCAAATCTGTTAGTTGGTAACGCTTCTAGAGATGATGCTGCTGTATACGATTTAGGTAACGGAGAAGCAGTTATCAGTACCACTGATTTCTTTATGCCCATTGTCGACGACCCCTTTACCTTTGGACGCATTGCTGCCACTAATGCCATTAGTGATATTTACGCCATGGGTGGCACACCACTGATGGCTATTGCCATCTTTGGCTGGCCGCTTGACAAGTTGCCCCCTGAAGTTGGTCAACAAGTAATTGAAGGTGGTCGTAGTGTGTGCCATGAAGCTGGCATGATGTTAGCAGGTGGGCATAGTATCGATTCACCCGAGCCAATATTTGGACTAGCAGTTACTGGACGAGTCGCCATTAAACACTTAAAAGAAAACTCAAAAGCACAAGTTGGAGATAAGATTTATCTAACCAAGCCGTTAGGTATTGGCATTCTTACTACGGCGCAGAAACAAAAGAAAATCACCAAAGAAGATGAAACTCGCGCCATTGACACCATGTGTCAGTTGAACGATATCGGCTCTAAATTAGCAAAGATTGATGGTGTGAATGCAATTACCGATGTGACTGGGTTTGGTCTTGGTGGGCATTTATCTGAAGTCTGTTTAGGCTCTAGTGTTGCCGCAATAATTGATTACAACAAAGTACCAACCCTACCAAATATTAAAGATTATTTAGCTAACGGTTGCTCACCTGGTGGTGCACAGCGTAATTTTGATAGTTATGGGTACAACCTAAGTGAAATGGAGGCTGAAGTACAATCAATTATCTGCGATCCGCAAACCAGTGGTGGTTTGTTGATTATGGTATCAAGTTCTGCTCAAAGTGAGTTTGATCAGATGATGCAGGATGCAGGATTTAAGCTAGATGCTATTGGCAAGATCATTAAGCCTGACAGTAACACAGCGTTAGTACATATCAATGTCTAAAGAATTAACCCAGATAGAAGACTTTACCCAGCTGTTTATTAGTGATACACCACTAATTGATACCCGTGCGCCGATAGAGTTTGAGCAAGGCGCTTTTCCAAACACATCTAGCTTACCCTTGATGAGCGATAAAGAACGAGAATTGGTAGGCACCTGTTATAAAAATAAAGGTCAAGCGAAAGCGATTGTTCTTGGTCATGACCTAGTGCAGGGCGAGATTAAACAAGCGCGACTAAACGCATGGCTTGAATTTATCAAAAACAACCCAAATGGGGCGCTTTATTGCTTTCGCGGGGGATTACGTAGCCAAATCACTCAAGAATGGATTTATGAGGCTTCTGGCGTTAACTACCCACGTATTAAAGGCGGATACAAAGCACTGCGTCGATTTTTAATCGATGAAACCGATCGAATCATGGACAAGATAACGCCAGTTGTTATTGGCGGGCAAACAGGCTGTGGCAAAACATTGCTACTTGATCAACTTAAAGATACCATTGATTTAGAGGGCTTGGCCAACCATCGAGGCTCGGCATTTGGCAACACCACCACGCCACAACCGACACAAATTAACTTTGAAAATGCGCTGGCAATTGAACTTATTAAACAGCAGCAGTGTTCACACTTGGTATTTGAAGACGAAGGTTCAAATGTAGGCACGGTACATATTCCAAAATGCGTACAAGATAAAACTTCTCAAGCAGAACTAATCTTACTTGAGGCCAGTGTCGAAGAGCGCCTTAAAGTTAGTATGGATGCTTATGTGATTAACATGCAGCAAGACTTTATCCAGCAAGACAGTGAAAATGGTTTTGATAATTTTGCTAACTATTGGTTACGAAGCTTGGAAAAAATACAAAGACGTCTAGGTTTAGAACGTTATCAAGCGATGTTAAAACTGGTGAATAGCGCATTAGATCTCTATAAAAACCAAGGTGAAGCTGATGGATTTTATCCTGTGGTGGAAGAGTTACTGGTGGGTTATTACGACCCGATGTATGATTATCAAATTCAGAAAAAAATGGATCGAGTGGTATTTAAAGGCAACGCCGATGAAGTGTTAGCTTATTTAGCTGAACGCTCGATTGACTAAAAATCTCTTAACCCAATTTTAATATCGGTAATCGGCGTAGCTCGGCAAGCCAGTATCTCGCCTTGAGAGAGTGGTACCAAGCAATCTTGATGCATAACATCACCTGATAACAACTGCAATACGCAAGACCCACAATGCCCTTGTCGGCAAGAATAATTAATCACCACGTTGTGTTCTTCAAGCTCAGTTAAGATGGATTGCTCACCATACACGTACAGTGATTCGGTTTTGCCGTTGATGTTGTCAACATCGATTCTAAACATAGGTTAAGCAACTATAGCTTGAAGTCGCCAAAGTCTGCATCATCAGCATCCATAGTGTTGTCAATTGCACTCACAAGATAAGAAGTGATTTCTGTTTCTTGTGGCGCGACTTGCACGTTATCCGAATCTAACCAATGGTTAATCCATGGTAGTGGATTAGTACGCTCTTCGAAGATTGGTGTGAGCCCTAGTGCATTCATACGCACATTGGTAATGTACTCTAGATATTGTTTAAGAATTTCAGCATTAAGGCCAATCATAGAGCCATCTCGGAATAAGTACTCTGCCCATTCTTTTTCTTGCTCACAAGCCTCTCTAAACATCTCGATGACTTCACTCTCACACTCGGTAGCAATCTTAGCCATTTCAGGATCGTCTTTACCATCACGCATGAGGTTAAGCATGTGCTGTGTACCCGTTAAATGTAGGGCCTCATCACGAGCAATCATCTTAATAATTTTGGCATTGCCTTCCATGACTTTGCGTTCAGCAAAAGCAAATGAACAAGCAAAAGAAACATAAAAACGCACTGCTTCAAGAATATTCACCGACATAATGGTGAGATAGAGTTTTCTTTTTAGGCAATACAAATCAATGGTGGTTTCTTGACCATTAAGATTGTGCTTACCTGCACCATGCAGAAGATAGGCTTGTGTACATTTAATTAGCTCATCATAGTGCTTAGAGACGCTTTCAGCACGCTGGATGATTTCATCGGTTTTCATGATATCATCAAATACAGCACCCGGCTCATTTACAATGGCACGAATAATATGTGTGTACGAACGCGAATGAATGGTCTCAGAAAAAGACCAGGTTTCAATCCAATTTTCTAACTCTGGTAGTGACACAATTGGTAAAAAAGCAATGACTGGGCTACGACCTTGTACCGAATCTAGCAGGATTTGGTATTGTAGATTAGAGATAAAAATATGTCTTTCGTTAGGTAAAAGTTTAGAAAAATCAATTTTATCTTTAGAAACGTCAATCTCTTCAGGACGCCAAAAGAAAGAAAGCTGCTTTTCAGTGAGCTTTTCAAACATTTCAAATTTTTGCTTATCGAATCGGGCAACATTCACCGAGTCGCCAAAAAACATAGGCTGGGTTAATGTATCGCTATCAGTTCTACTAAAAATACTATATGACATTTACTCCCCTCCTAAAGTTTACAAACGCCGTCAGCACAGGCATTATCATCTTCTTTTTCAAGCATATCGTCACCACCACCATCACGAGTGGTATGGTAATAAAGCGTTTTAACACCATATTTATAAGCCTTTAATAGATCCATCAAGAACAACTTCATTGGCACTTTGTTACCCTCGTATTGCGCAGGATCATAATGCGTATTGGTAGAGATTGATTGGTCTACAAACTTTTGCATAATGGCACAAAGCTGTAGGTAGCCTTCATTGTCTTTGATGTCCCAAAGCAGTTCGTACTTATTTTTCAAGTTTTCATAATCTGGCACAATTTGCTTAAGGATGCCATCTTTAGACTGCTTAATAGAAACAAAGCCTCGCGGCGGTTCAATGCCATTAGTAGAATTAGAAATTTGTGACGAACTCTCACACGGCATAAGCGCAGTCAGGGTGGAATTTCTAAGACCAGTGGCTACAATATCTTGTCGCAAAGCATCCCAATCTAATGCTAAATCAGTTGGGCTAAAGGCATCAATATCTTTCTTGTAAGAGTCGATTGGTAATATACCCTGAGCATATTGAGTTTCATTAAACAACGGGCAAGCGCCAAGTTCATTGGCCAGTTTGTTAGATGCTTTAAGTGAGTAGTATTGCAACGCCTCAAAAGTTTTATGAACCAATGCATTGCCTGAGCCGTCTGAATATTTGGCATCATTCTTAGCCAAGTAGTACGCCAAGTTAGTCACACCAATGCCGAGTGTACGACGGTTTTTACTAGCAAGTTCAGCTGCCTTGATTGGGTAATCTTGGTAATCCAATAACGAGTCTAATGAGCGAACAATAATTTCAGTAATGTCTTCGAGCTCGTCAAGACTGTCTAACGCACCCAGATTAACCGCTGAGAGCGTACACAAGGCCACTTCACCGTTTTCGTCTTGCACAGAATACAATGGCTTAGTTGGTAATGTGATTTCCATGCACAAATTAGATTGTCGAACAGGGGCTTGCTTAGCATCAAAGGCGCCATGGGTATTACAATGATCAACATTTTGTAAATAGATACGCCCTGTATTGGCACGCTCTTGCATAAACTTAGCAAATAATTCTCTGGCCTTGACGGTTTCTTTTCGGATAGAGTCATCTTGCTCATATTGTTCGTACAAGCGCGTAAATTCAGCTTGATCAGCAAAAAAGGCATCGTATAAACCTGGCACATCATGCGGAGAAAATAGGGTGATATCACCATCGACCAAAAAGCGTTGATACATCAAGCCATTAAACTGTACGCCATAATCCAGATGGCGAACACGATTTTCATCGGTACCTGCGTTATTTTTGAGTACTAATAAATCTCTAACTTCTAAATGCCACAATGGGTAAAAAAGGGTGGCTGCACCACCACGTACACCACCTTGAGAACAAGACTTGACCGCTGTATGGAAATGCTTATAAAAAGGAACACAACCTGTATGAGTTGCTTCACCGCCACGAATAGGGCTGCCAATAGCTCTAATCCTGCCTGCATTAATGCCAATACCAGCACGCTGAGAAACATACTTAACAATAGCACCCGCTGCCGCACTAATCGAATCTAGATCATCGGCTGCTTCAATCAATACGCAAGAAGAGAATTGGCGGGTTGGAGTGCGAACACCCGCCATAATTGGGGTGGGTAAAGAGATTTTAAAATTAGACACTGCATCATAAAAACGCTTAACAATGTCCATACGTGCTTTCGGTTCGTACTCTTGAAATAAACACATGCCAACTAATACATATAGCAACTGTGGTGACTCATAAATTTCACCAGTAACACGGTTTTGCACTAGGTATTTACCTTCGAGCTGTTTTACGGCCGCATAAGAGAATTTCATATCGCGCCAGTGGTCGATATATTCGTTCAATTCGTTGATCTCTGCCTCAGAATATTTTGCAAGAATGTCAGTGTCATAAACACCTAAATCGGTAAACTTTTTAACATGCTCATATAGGTGTGGCGGAGTGAAAGATTTAAAAGCTTTTTTACGTAAATGAAAGATCGCCAAACGCGCCGCTAAATATTGATAATCAGGAGCATCTGTCGAGATTAAGTCAGCGGCTGATTTAATGATGGTTTCATGAATATCTTCAGTCCTAATACCATCAAAAAAAGCTAGCTGTGCATTGATCTCAACTTGGGAAACACTAACCTTGTCTAAGTCCTGAGAAGCCCAGTGAACCACACGGTGGATTTTCTCCATATCGATAGGCTCTGTTATGCCATTTCGTTTGGTAACTTGAATGTGTTCGTTCATTTTCTCCCCCAGTAGAGAAACACTATATATAGTGTTATTAGATTTAACTGCAACTAAATATAGTGTATTTTGCCTTTATTTGCAAGTGGAGTTTTTGTCATTTTTATAATAATATCGCCGAATGTTTTGCTACAAAAGGGATAGCGAGACAGAAAAAAAATTAAATAAATTTAGACGTTTTTTAGATAAAAATATCATCATTTTATGATGTCATAATATTACCTTTTGGTAATAAAAAGCGCAAAGCCTTTTGCATCAGCAGGTGTGAAAAAAATTAATATAAATTAAGCAAAAAATACAGAATTTTAGATGAATTTTTTACTAAATTAGAGAGTCAATTTTCTTTTGAGGATTTTCCCAACATTGGATTTTGGTAACGAATCAATCCACTCAATTTTTCTAGGGATTTTATAATGAGTTAAATGCTCTTTACAGTGCTCAGTAAGTGTGTGTTTATCTAATATAGAGCCTGGTTTTTTAACCACAAAGGCTTTGACAGATTGACCACTAACTTTATGCTTTATACCAATGCATGCTGACTCAATGACTTCCGGATGTTGGTTTAATACTTGCTCTACATCGCAAGGGTAGACGTTAAATCCTGAAACAATAATCATGTCCTTTACTCGATCAACAATAAAGATTCGCCCTTTCTCATCTATGTAGCCCACATCCCCACTAAGAAAATACCCATCTTCAGTGAACACTTCCTTATTAAGCTCTTCCTTATGCCAATAAGAATCCATCACCTGAGGTCCTTTAATACCGATCTCTCCAATCTCATTGGTTTGCATATTATGCAATGATTGATCAAAAATTTTAATTGTAGTACCAACCAAAGGTTCGCCGACAGATCCTGTGTATTCGCTTGTTTCGTAACTCTCAGCACTGACTACAGGGGAGCACTCGGTCAAGCCATACCCTTGCACAATAGGCTTGCCAACAACTGATTGCCATAGGTCTGATACTTTTTTATCCAATGGCATGCCACCTGAAACCGCTACTTTAAGATGTGACCAGTCGAGTTTTTTAAATTCTCTGTGTCTCACTAATACGCTAAACAAAGTATTAACGCCAGTAATGGCATCAATATTATATTTTTTGATCGGTGTGATTAATTGCTTAATGTCTCTGGGATTGAGTATCAGAATACTCGTAGCCTTAATGTGTATGAATAATAAGCAATTAATGGTGAGTGCAAAAATATGATAAAGTGGCAGGGCGGTTAGAATTGAACTACTGTCATTGATATCTTGTGGTAACCATTGTTCTAATTGGTCAATATTAGCCAAAATATTTTTATGTTTTAGTGTTGCTGCCTTTAATACGCCACTAGTGCCGCCCGTATATTGTAGTAAAGCCACTTCATTTTTAAATGGCTTGTTTGCCAAATTATTGGCATGTTTTTTTAACGCTTTATTAAGGGTGATGTAATTGACCCCTGATCGTTTTTGAATCATAAAAGTTTTACGCTTGATGCAGGTGATCAGATTAACAATATGCCGTTTAATGGTTGGCTGTAAGTCACCTACTTCAACGGTAATCACGTGTTTTATTTGCGTCTTTTTAATAATTGGGTGCAATGTTTTGTAGAATACTTTAGCAATAACAATGGTGGTCACTTGTGCATCTAAACACTGTTTTAATACTTCGTCACTGGTATAAAGTGGATTAATCAGTGTGGCTGTTCTATCAGCATACCAAACAGCAAATAAACTAACGGGAAATGCCAACAGATTAGGCACCATAATAGCAACTGTACCTTTACCAATATTTGCTGATAAGTAATTTGCCAAACAGATACTGTTACTATGAAGCTGATCATAATTAATCACACTATCTAGACCAACCAATGCTTGATTATTAGGCTTATCCTTAAAAGCATGATCTAGTAACTGTGTTAAATGCTGCAGGTTGTTCATCATAATTCACCATCCTTATGGCTTTCAACCAACTGAGCGGCAAAATTATTAAGTGCCACTTGATTGTAAACAATGGCTTGTCTGCCTAGTTGATAGAGATATTTCAGATATTCATCTTCGCTATTATCTAAACTGGTTGAGTGTGTTTTATCTATAAACGGATTGATTCTTAAGTAGTTTGGGTTTGAGTTATATACTGCCTCTAGTTGATAGTTGCTAGCATCGGATAATGAAGTTGTCACTAAATTACTACCTGTATCACGCCATTCCATTGCACCCCAGTGCTTTATTTGGTCACATTCAAGGTAAGTGTTTTGTCGACCACCACCCAATGAAAACATCATTGTATTTTTAGAATACAAATGTTTGTTTAAATATCTAAATTCTGCATAGGCGGACAGAGATGGATTGACTGCAAAAATTCCACCATCGATAAAACAACGTTTTTCTTGTCCGTTAACTGATGTGACACTAGCTGGAGGGAAATAAGAAATAGCTGCGGTTGCTGAACGCATGACATCCTTTAAGTAAAAATTATGTCGATCACTGACGACAGCCTTATGTTGGCGAAAGAAATAATTTTTACCGCGTGTTAAATCGTATGCAGGAATAAGGCAGGGCTTTAATAATTCCCTAAGTTCACGATTTTCAAAATATTGATTGTAGACAAATTGAGCGCCTTCCTCATCATACTTAACATCTAATAATCCCGATACTGATTTAATACCTTGAAATAATGATGATTGAAAGATAATTTTTGAATTCTTTAAATATAATTTGACAATATCTTCTGCGCAATACTTAGGTCGGCCATTTTTGTCAGGTAATAACAAACCCGCCACAATAAGGCCGCCTGTTGAGGTTCCGGCAAATAAATCAAAATAATCAGCGATTCTAGCATCTGAATTACCACTAAGTTGTTGTAGTTTTTTCTCTAAATAAGCCAATATAACCGCAGGCACAATACCTCTGACACCACCACCATCAATGGAGAGAATGCGAGTATGAATTGTATTTTTTTTATTCATAATGCTTCGAAAATTCCTGCAGCCCCCATACCACTACCCACACACATAGTTACCATGCCATAATGTGTATTGGTTCTTTTTAAATGATGAAGTAGGGTGGCAGTTCTAATGCTACCAGTTGCCCCTAACGGATGACCCAGTGCAATTGCACCACCTAAAGGGTTAACAGCCTTTGGATCAAGGCCCAACTCTTGTATAACGGCCAAGCTTTGCGCCGCAAAGGCTTCATTAAGCTCAATATGGCCAATTTCATGTTGTTTAAGTCCACATTGTGTCAACACCTTAGGAATGGCTAAAACCGGGCCAATGCCCATAATTTTAGGGTCAACACCACTTACAGCATATCCAACAAACCGAGCCATTGGTGTTAAATCAAAAAGTTTAAGTGCTTTTTCACTGCAAAGCATGACAGCGCCAGCACCATCGCTCATTTGAGAGCTATTGCCTGCTGTGACTGAACCATTAATATGAAATGCTGCTTTTAAATTGGAGAGTTGTTTTGCCGAGGTGTCAAAGCGAATGCCTTCATCTTGAGAAACAAGACTGGATTTCTCTAGAATATTTTTAATTTTTAAATCATAAGTTTTACTAATGACTTTGTAAGGTTTAATCTCGTCCTTGAAATAACCTTCATTGATAGCGTTAATGGCTTTTTGATGGGAGTCAAAAGCGAACTGATCTTGTGAGTCTCGATCAATTTTATATTTCTTAACTACTTGTTCAGCCGTAGTGCCCATACCATAAGCAATACCAATATTGTCTTCGTTAAAAACTTTGATATTAAAAGCGGGGTGATGGCCCATCATCGGGATCATGCTCATTGATTCAACACCACCAGCAACCATGACTTCTGCCTCACCTAAGCGGATACGGTCAGCAGCATAGGCGATCGATTGTAGTCCCGAGGCACAAAAACGATTAACAGTCACGCCAGACACTGAGTATGGGTAATTAGCGAGTAGGGACGATATTCTGGCAACATTTAGCCCTTGTTCAGCTTCTGGCATGGCGCAACCAATAATCACATCGTCAATCATACTTGGATCGACACTCGGGTTGTCTACCAATAAAGATTTCAAAACAAAACCAAGCAAATCATCTGGACGTACATTTTTAAACACGCCACCAGCCTTACCAACGGGGGTTCTAATACTACTAACAATGTAGACCGCTTGCGACATATTAATTCCTTAAGGGTTTGTGCTTGATCAGCATGTGTTCAATCCTATCTTGGGTTTTTTCTAACTTTAATAACTCAATAAAATGGTTTTTTTCTAAATCTAATAAATACTGATTCTCAACTTCGGTGTTAGCATCAACTTCACCACCACAGAGTACATCTGCGATTTTCCGTGCAATAAAATCATCATGCTCAGAAATAAAATCACCAGTTCTCATGTTGGTTAATTGTGCCAATATATTGGCTTTTGCCGTGGCGCCACCTACTTTAAAAGTTTGGCTTGCATCTTCTGGGCGGTATTGTTCATCAATCATAATCTGCGCTTGTTGTTTGGCAAAATATAATAGCTCTAGACGTTGTACAACAATGACATCTTGTTGATCTAGATAACCCATATCAACGGCTAATTGTGCACTTTCAGAAACTTTAGCCAAACCTATTTGTTCAAAATATTGTGCTAATGTTGGGAATAAATCTTTGTGTTTGGCAGCACGTCTTGCCATTTCCTTGCACCCACCACCTGCTGGTAGCAAGCCAACTCCTATTTCCACTAAGCCAATATAACTTTCAGCATGTACCACTCGACGATCACAATGCAACATCATTTCACAACCACCGCCAAGTGCCATACCTTCAACCGCAGCAACAATTGGTATCTTGCTATATTTAAGCGACATTAATACACGTTGAAGTAATTCAATCACCTCGTTAATGGGTTTTAAGTTGTCAATATTGGGTAATTTTGGTTTGAGCAATTGCCACGCTTTCTTCTTAAACTTGGTGTACAAATTTTGATGATCTATCATTCCTAATTTAGCACCGGCAACAATTTCATATAAATTAGCACCTGCACAAAATGGGGTGCTATCCTGCCATATGATCATGGCCTTAAATTCTTGCTCGGAAATTGCAATCGCTTGCTTCAATGAATCAATGACCTCAAGATTCAGTGTGTGGAGTTTAGTTTTTAAACTAAAAATAGCAATACCATCGTTTTCATGGAAGAATTTTACTGAGTCATTTTCGAAGATAGTAACACCTTGCCCATGTTTACTTTCACCAATTAGGGTAGGGCGATGGAGTTGACGATCATAAACTGCATGCTTAGAGTAAGGAGTGTAGTCGTCTTCAGAAGGAGAATAGGCACCCTTATCGGTATAAAAATCTGTCACTCCATTGATCCAATTGGGTATCGATACATCAGCATCATCTTGCAAGAATAGTGCTAATGATGCTTGTACACCGTTAGCTTGCCATAATTCAAAAATCCCCACTTCCCAGCCAAAGCCCCAATGGAGTGCCCAATCAATATCTCTAGCTGAGTGTGCAATGGTTTGTAAATGGTAAGCACCATAAAGACAAGTGTCTTTTATTACCGAATAAAGGAATTGTGACTGAGGATGTTGATTAGATCTAAGAGCGGTAATCCAACAAGAAATATCTGTTTTTAAGATCGACTTAACTGAAGCTTCAATCTCATAATTAGCCTTATTGTAATTTTGACTCTCTGTCTGATAAACCCGAATTTCACCATCTTCTTTCTTATAAATACCAGCTTTAGTTTTTTCACCCAGCGCGTGTTGTTTTAATAAGTTCTCTAACCATTGAGGTGTTTTAAAATAAGCATGCCAAGGGTCATCACTAAGCACCTGATCAAACTGATCAAAGACATGCTTTAGAATATCCAACCCCACTAAATCTGCAGTTCTAAAAGTAGCACTTTTTGGTCTTTTCAACTTAGTCCCTGTTAAGGCATCAACCGTATCAAAATCAAGTGCTAGTCTATCAGCATGATGAATACATGCGGCAATAGAAAAGACCCCAATACGGTTAGCAACAAAGCCGGGCTCGTCATTAGCGTAGAGAATATTTTTACCCAATTCTGAGGTAAAAAATCCTTCTAATTGATTCAATAAATCAGGCTTAGTCTTTTCAGTTGAAATCAGTTCAACCAATGACATATAACGTGGTGGGTTGAAAAAATGAATGCCACAAAATTGCGATTGAAAATCTCCCAAATTTTTTCCAATTTGATCAACGCTTAAACTAGAAGTGTTGGTTGCTAAAATAACATTAGTAGACAAATAAGGTAATATTTTTGCAAATAAATCTTGCTTGGCATCCACATCTTCAATAATCGCTTCAATGACAAAATCACAACTGGATAATTGATTTAAATCATTTTCAAAAGAGGCTGCTGTAATCCAAGATTGTTGATCGGGATGGGTGAGTGCTTTGGGTTTAAAGCTACTAATATTGTTCAAATTATCCTCAACATGGGCTTCTTTACCAAACAATAAAGTAGGGATATTAGCATTGGCAAACACAGCAGCAATCTGTGCACCCATCACACCACTACCTAAAATACCAACATGACTAATCTTCATAATCATCCACCGCTAAAATTTTTCGACGTAATTCAGTTAAATTCGATAACAACTGATGCTCGTCGATGCTAATTTGCTGTTGATCTAATAATGCATCAATGGCTTCAAGTGTATCAACATATTTAACTCTTTTATATATCTTTTCGGACTGTATTGCAAGTGTATAAGCCTGATCTAATATATCCAGGGTGCTATCTTTTGCATACAACACGTCACTTGTAAGTGTATCTTTGAAATTACGATTATTAATTAACTGATTAACCACTTTATTTTGTAGTTTGACACTAGGGAGTGGTTGATTAATGCCTCTAGGCAAGGTAATCCACCTGAATACAGATGAAAAATTCAATTGATCGCAAATATCACTAAGTAATACTTGTGATTGATGAACTTGCCTTTGCATACTCCAACGAATGAGATCATCAAAGTCATTATCCAATGCTTGGCGATATTTCAACAGAACAGAAATACTATACATCTTAATCAATAGGTCAGAAAATAGACCGTTAATACTTTCTTGAAATTTAATTTTTGGACCAAATTTCATTAAAACAATCTCAACTAAAAAAGCAAAACTCGCACTTAAAGTGGCGAGCTGTTGGTAGTTATTTTTTTCAAAACCTTTAACACCTTTGGGTATCTTAGCAAGACGACCACCACTGATTGCAAAAACAAAACTTTTGATTTTTACGCCAATAATATGCGCAAGATGATGACCTAATAAACGATTAAACGAGACCGTATCTTTTTTCTCTAGACTCTCCAGCTCCCCTTTTAAAAAAGGATGGCAACGCATCAACCCCTGACCAAAGATAATCATGGATCGAGTCAGTATATTAGCCCCTTCAACGGTAATAGCAATGGGAACCACTTGGTAAATATCAGACAAATAATTACGCCGCCCCAACATAACCGTTTTACCGCCATGAATATCCATTGCGTGATTAATATTGGTTCTTAATAATTCGGTGTGATGGTATTTTAAAATCGCAGAACTCACAGATGGGTTAAGCCCCTGATCGAGCAAGTTCAAATGAAAATTGCTCATGGCTTTCATGGTTAGGGTGTCTGCGGCCATAGAGACTAGTTTTTCTGCTACACCCTGAAAACGATACAATGATTGTTTAAATTGCTTTCTAATCAAAGCGTATTCAAGTGAGGTTTTAAGGCTGAGCTCGACACCTGCCAAGGACAAGGATGGGAGCGACACCCCTCGACCCAGGGAGAGCGACTCCATTAACATTGACCAGCCTTGACCAATCATAGCTTGACCGCCAATAACAGCAGACATTGGAATGAACACATTTTTTCCCTGGTGTGGACCATTGCTAAAATTAGAACCAATAGGGTGGTGGTGTCGACCGATGCTCACACCATCTAGAGCACTATCAACCAATGCACATGTAATACCCAAATCTGACTGATTACCGATTAAGCCATCAGGATCATAGGTTTTAAAGGCAAGCCCAATGAGTGTCGCCATTGGTGCAAGGGTAGTGTAGCGCTTATCCCAATTTAGGAGAATACCCAAGGTATTTTTACCATTGTAATCCTGCTGACAAATCACCCCAGAATCAACCATAGCACCAGCGTCTGAACCGGCATCGGTTGAAGTGAGGGCAAAACAAGGGATATGCTCACCCGTTGCTAATTTTGGTAATAAATCTTGTTTTTGCTCATCTGCACCATAATGCAAAATTAATTCAGCTGGACCTAAAGAATTTGGCACCATCACTGTGACAGCCAATGAAGTATTGCAACTTGATAATTGAGTTAAAATTTTTGCATGTGCTTGTGCAGAAAAATCTAAACCACCATATTTTTTAGGAATGTTAAGTGACCAAAATCCTGCTGATTTTATTTGATCTAGAGTCTTGTCTGTTAAGCCAAACTGATTAAAAGTATCGCAAAGTTGGGGTACTTTTTTATGAATAAAATCTTGCTCTATAGCGCTCAAAGGCTTAGTTTCAACGTTTAATAATTCATTCCAATAAAGCTGATTAGTAAACAGTTGCTTTTCCCAGTGAGTGTCACCGCACTCCATAGCTACTTTCTCAGTCTCACTGATATTAAGTTTTGTTGTATTTATAAAACGAGAAACAATCGGTTTAATCAACAACAATCTAAAAAATGGAACAAACAAGATTAAATTAATTAATAATAGAATAGATCCCACTACCAAAATAATGATCTGGCTTAACTCTAAGTCAATAATTAAATAAAGTGTTGCTACTGAGAAAACAATAACAAAAAAAGGCAAAGACCGTTCAACTCTAGAAAATAAAACGGTTATACCGATAACCAATGCTACATAATAAATGACAAGCATGGTTCTATCATAACCCTGTTTAGGGTGAACGAACTGTTAAATAGGGGATGCGATTAATTGGGATTCATTCAGACCATTTTCGAGTAATAATTCACCTAAATAGATCAACACTTCAGCTGGCGCCGAAACATATAAATCAGATTGATTAATGATGTTTAAATCTAAGGAATTAAAAATTTGTTTTGCCACTTTTTGACAATCGTTTTTATTCGATCGATCAAACTTACAGGCAATAGGCGTATAAGTGTAATCATCCATAATCACTTGCCAAGATTTTGCATGGTTTTCTAAGTAGGGGGATTGTTCATCGGCAGGGTAGGCCCAATAAAAATACACCGGGTTAGGCATTTCTAATGAGAAAGCGTGCTCTACTAAGCTTCTAATTGGCGCAAAGCCACTATCCCAGGCGATAAATGCCATTGGTCGCGTTGAGGATTCTTTAAGCACAAAGATGCCTTTAGGTCCCTCTAAGTCTATGACAGATTTAGACTTAATCTTTTTGTCAAACAGGGCGGTGGCAAAAGCGTCTTCAGGCATATTTCTAATATGAAACTCTAACTCCATACCGTGACAAGGGCAAGAGGCAAGCGGATATCGCGAGGTGTTGCCTTTAAAAGACAACTCAACATCTTGCCCTGCCATAAACTGCAGTGTTTTAGAGCGAGGCGTTCTAACGGTAATAATGGCTAAATTATCATTAATAAAGCTAACTTTTTTTACTTTGATTTCAATATTCTGGATGGCGATTGACTTTACATCACCAATCAAATCCAGTTCTAACTCAATGTCTGCAGTAGGTGCGTTGCAGCACATTAAAAACTCACCTTGATTTTTTTGATCATCGCTTAAAATGAAGTCGTGGTGCTTTATTTGCTTAATATCACCATCAACAAGCTTGGCGACACAGGCACCACAAGTGCCATTGCTACACTCGTAGTGCATCGCCAAACCGTGACGAAGCCCACCTTCAAGAATGGAATCATTTTCTGAGCATTCAAAATTCCGCTTATTATTCTTAAGTTGAATATTAAAGATCTGATTATGCATGTTTGCCATTATAAAGAGTAAGGCATACAATGATAACTAAACAAAACAAGATAAGGCGTTAATACATGATCAAATTTAAAGTATTGGTGTTATTACTATTAAGTAGTGCTGTAATAGCTAATTACACACACCCTAGTGTTAATCGACTTATACAGGGTAATGACGAACCTGTCGGCGTGGTATTTGAACTAGTTGAAAATGATAAAAGCACTTGGGAGTGGGCAGCACCAATGATTCAGGATTTAAGAATGCAATTGAAGGAAAAATATCCCGAAATTGAGATTGCCGTAGTATCGCATGGTAGAGAGCAGTTTCAACTGATTAAGAAAAGGGCTAAACGCCAAAAAAAAGCAATTTCGATCTTAGAAGACTTAGTGCGTAAAGATAATGTTAACTTACACGTATGTGGCACGCATTCTTCATGGTTCGGCATAGATCCGAATAGTTATCTTGATATTGTTGATGTCACAGTTAGCGGACCTGCAAAAATTAATGATTATATTAATTTAGGTTATCAGTCAGTTCAGTTGTATAAACCCAGTCAAGTGAAATAGGGCGAGTGATTTTTTTAATTCTAACTACTAAAGTTATTATTTAACATAATATAAATTATGCGTAGTTATTAGAGTTGTTGTGCAATAATACTTGAGAGTGCTTGTATATGGTCATCACGGTCATTCAAAGCAGGAATATAGCTAAACTCCTTACCACCAGCTTCCATAAAATACTCTCTATTCTCTTCATCGATCTCTTCTATGGTTTCTAAACAATCAACAGAAAAACCAGGACAGATCACTTGTACGTGTTGAGTACCGTTTTGCGCCAAAGACTCTAAGCTATTTTTGGTTTGCGGCTTAAGCCATTCTTCGCGGCCAAATATTGACTGAAAACACAATTGGTACTCGTCCTTTTTCAAATTAAGCGCCTCAGCAAGCAGTTGAGTCGTATTAACACAGTGATCATAATAAACGTCGCCATTATCAACAAAACGCTGCGGTATGCCGTGAAACGAGATCATTAGCTTATCAGGCTTGCCGTGCTGCGCTTGATGCTCAGTTACCGAATTAACCAAAGATTGAATGTAGCCCTTATCTTGGTAATAATCATCAATAAACACCAGTTTTGGGGCATTATCCCAAGTATTAAGGGTTTTATTGATTTCATCAAGAGTCGAAAGGGTTGTGGTATTCGAATACTGAGGGTACATCGGTAGCGCAATAATCTTGTCACAACCCTGATCTTTCAAACTTTGTAATGCCGAAGGAATAGATGGGTTTCCGTAACGCATACCGATTTCAAAGGTCAAATGATCATACTGACTAAGTAGTGTTTTTTTAATGCCTTCAAGTTGTAAATTGCTGATATTTAATAGCGGTGATCCTTTGCCAAATTTATCCCAAATTTTTTCGTAATTTTTGGCAGATTTTGCGGGCCTGATATTAAGAATAACTACGTTTAATGCTAACCACCAAATCAGTTTATTTGGTGGCTGAATAACACGATCATCTGACAAAAATTGCTTTAAATATCGCTTTAAAGCAGGCTTTGTAGGCGCATCTGGTGTGCCAAGATTGGTGAGTAAAATTCCAGTTTTCATTAAAAATTTTCTAGGTTTTGATCAATAAAATTTCGCACAAAATCATGTGTTTGAGCTGAGTGAAATCGGTCTACTTCTTCACCTCTAATAAAGGCAATAACTGTTGGAAATCCACGAACTGAAAACCGCCCTGCAATCTTCATATTTTCATCCTCAGCCTCAAGTTTTGTTAATACAAATTCGCCCTCATTATACTCTGCTGTAACACTATTAAGGATAGGCTCTAGGATCTTGCACGGCCCACACCACTCAGCTGAAATATCCAAAATAACCAATTGCTTGTATGATTGATCAATTACTAAGACTTCAAAGCTCTCAAGCGAGACTTCAGTAGGGGTTGTATTGTTCATATTGAAAATCTAATACGAACGACTAACAATGTTAAGCTTGTTATTTCTACGTCGTAAAATACGTGAAAAAATAAAACTAACAACAAGACCAAGAATTAACCCTGCAATAAGAAGTAATAATGTATTACTATCCGATAAAGATTGATTTTTCATAGGCTTTAAGTCAATATTTTCTTGAGAACCCTTAGCCTCGACTTTGTTCAAATTTGACGTTAATTCTTTTATTTTTTTATCATTAATTGCTTTTATATCAATGATTTTAGCTATTAAATTATTATTTTCATTCTTCAATCTAAGCAACACTTGCTCCAATAATTTAATTTTATTAGGATCAGTATTTGCCTTGTTTATAATTAAAGATTCAGGTGCTTTTTTCGTTAATTGATCAGACAAAATCCAACCCGTTAAATCACTTGTAGAGACCTTAGACCAGCCAGAATAATGCATGCTTATTAATGTTAACTCTGTGTCTCTTGACAAGTTTTTAATTATATTAGTGTCACTAACGAGTTTGTCAGATCGTAATGTAACCGAATCTTGAGCAACGTACACATTCGATGCTGAGAAGGCAATAGAAGATAAAAAGACGAATAATAACAGTAAGCTATATTTTTTCATAATCAAAATAAGTAGAATTTACTAACAGTATAAGCAAAAATAAGTGAAAAACATAAAAATAGTAAAAAAATTTACATAAAACATTAAAAATCAATGACTTATGTATTTTTTTAAATAGATTTTATTTTTAGACGATTAGACCAAGACTCTACACTTGGTATTATTTTAATTAAAAAGTGTCTTAAATCGAAAATTTAAAGCAAATCATTAAAAAAACCTATTTTTTGATGATTCCTACTAAGCCCTAACCTTTTTATGGACAAACTTCCCGGTAAAGCGATATTTTTGTTTTGGACTTTTTGGTTTGTCTGGAACAGTTAACTCAAAAAAACCACAATTGATTAGAGGGTCTAAAATTATTTGCTTAAATTTTGTTTTATTGGTTCTTTTTAAAATTTTAATTAACTCGGCAGCAGTGTTTTCAGTATTACATTTTTTTAAAATCTTAACTTGGTCACTACTTATATTTTCAATATTTATACTTAGTCCCTTCTTAGTCTCTAAATCTACTGAAACACCTTCTGCATCAATGATTTTTATAAAATCAAAACCTTGCTGTGAAACAACTTTTTTGCTGGCAGTATTACGCTTAAGATCCTTACTCCAGTCTTGAGTTTCACTGCTAACTCCGTCCTTTACATTATCTTTGTTCCTACTAAACAAACCCATAACCAATAAATAAATTTAAAACAATATGTAAAGTTTAACAAAATCATTTGTTTTATTGAAGATTATTTAATGAATTGCGTTAAATATTAAAAGAAAATAGCTATTTCTTTAACTTGGATACTAGTAGTGATAGATGTCTTACGTTAATCTGTAAATTAACGTCTATTTGCCACGTTATAGACCCTTCAGAGAGCGAATTACTCATAACAAATACTTTGCAGTATTACAAATTTAAATGGGCGTGTATGCCCCTAACAAGTCATTGTTACAAAAACATTGGAAGAGGTGGTCTTGACTACGTCAAGCTAGGAAGGGCCTTAAGTCTATTACTATTAAGACTGACGATTAATAAAGGCGTTTTTTTGGAAAAAAGACAAAGCCCCAAGAATGACTGTTACCGAGACAATGATAAGCAATGGCTTTGGATGGATTAATGGAGAATAAGAGCTGTATATTGATGCTAATGCGGAGCTAGCAACCAACAATGTAAACAAAGTTAGTGTTGATTTAATTAATCGAAAAGTATGCATATCTTAACCCTTTATCCCTTAAGTTATAAAAATCAGTGTATGGTTGTGCCTAATAACTGAGCCACAATAGATTGTGTAGAGCGAGAGTTCTTTAAGGATGCCCTAGCAAACCATTTGTTAGCCTGTTGCGTATTCGCCTGAACCCCTTCACCTGTTAAATACGCAAACCAAACATTGTATTGCGCCAGTAAATTACCTTGCTGTGCAGCGCTCTGATACCAGTAAAAAGCATGATTTGTGTTCTTTTGAACATGGATGCCTTTTTGAAAAATATTAGCCAATGCGTACTGCGCTTCTGCATCGCCCGTATAAGCCCTTTGTTGTAGAGCAATGGTCTCAAGATTTAACTCAGATTCTGCTAATAAATGTTGGTGCATCTGACTCATAAGTATTTCCCCTGTTTGTTATTGATTTATGTGAAATATACCATCACTTTTTTAGCCTGTAAAGTGCTTTTTTATAAAAAAATTAACTACTATTTATTTACTGTTAAATCAATGACTTATATGATAATTATGGCACTTTTACCACTACTAGTATTTTTTAACTAAAATTAATGGGTAGCACTAGTAGTAAAAAATAACTATAATAGGTAAAAAATACAATGAATTTTGAGTGATAAATCATGGCAAATAAAACCAAAGACTATCTGGCTAAAGTACGCAAGAAGACTGGGCTTTCGGACTATAAGATAGCTCAAAAATACGACATCAATCAGTCCAATCTAAGCAAATATAAATCAGGAAAAACAGCCTTGTCTGAAACCCATGCTTGGCAATTTGCCAGTATTTTGGGGGTTAATCCTGCCATAGTGGTAGCTAACACTAAACTTGAGCACGCAAAACTCACGGGCAATAAATTGAAGGCCGTATTTTGGCAGGAGCAGCTAGAAAACCTTTCAAATGGCTCAGAGCCTATCAAAATTGATATTGCACAAATTAACCCTATTGTTGGTGATTTGAACAATAACGCGCAGACGATCATCAATCTAGCACTTGAGGCAGATGAATCTGGTACTCATTTACTGGTTTTTCCAGAATTAGCGCTGATTGGTTACCCGGCAGAAGACTTATTGCTGCGTGAAGGTTTTATTGATCAGATAGAATCTACCATTGAGCATATGCGTACCCAGCTACCTGAAGGTGTCAGTGTTTTATTTGGTGCACCTACACGTATTGATGATCATTTATACAATAGTGCTTACTTAATACATCAAGGCCGTGTAAGCACTTATCACAAACAATGCTTGCCTAATTACGGCGTGTTCGATGAAAGACGTTATTTTGAGCCTGGTACAGATTCATTCGTGTTCGAATGCCAACAAAGCAAAGTTGGTGTGGTGATTTGTGAAGATGCATGGGAAGCTGCACCCATTAACGCTGCAGTTAGTCATGGTGCGCAAACCATTATTAGCCTTAATGCCTCACCCTTCCAGCTAGGAAAACATCAACAAAGAATTGAAACTATGCGACAAAGAGTGCTGGAAAACAATATCAATCTCATTTATGTCAATGCTATTGGCGGACAAGACGAGCTGGTATTTGATGGTGGATCCTTTGTTATGGATGCTAGCGGCACAATCACACACCAACTACCCTTCTTTCAAGTCTTAACTCACTCCCTAGATCAGCCCATTCTGCAGAACACTAACGAGTCAATTGAAAAAACTATTTATGATGCTTTGGTATTATCGACCAAAGACTACATTGAAAAAAATGGCGTGTTTAATGGTGCCATTATTGGTCTATCTGGCGGTATTGATTCGGCACTAACGCTGGCCATTGCCGTTGACGCCCTAGGCGCTGAGCACGTGCAAGCCATTATGATGCCGTACGAATATACCTCCAGCATGAGCTTGGAAGATGCTAAGGCTCAAGCAAGTAGCATGGGAGTTGATTACCATGAGATCAACATTCATTCGATGGTGGATAGCTTCAACACACAGCTTGGCCCTTTATTTGCAGGTACTGAATCCGATACCACTGAAGAAAACTTACAAGCCCGTATTCGTGGCACCCTACTGATGGCAGTCTCTAATAAGTCTGGCAAGATTGTACTTACAACAGGTAACAAATCTGAAATGGCAGTGGGTTATGCCACCCTATATGGAGACATGTCTGGTGGCTTTGCTCCACTTAAAGACATTGCAAAAACTATGGTTTACCGCCTAGCTAATTATCGCAACTCTATTGATTATGTTATTCCTGGGCGTGTGATTGATCGTGAGCCTTCTGCAGAGCTTGCACCCAATCAAGTAGATCAAGATTCTTTACCGCCTTATGAGGAGTTAGATGCGATTTTAGAATTATTTATTGAATACAAACAATCGATTCAGCACATTATTCAGCAGGGCTTTAATCCAGATACGGTTAAGCGTATCAGTCGTATGGTGCTTAACAATGAATACAAACGCCGACAATCTGCCCCAGGGCCTAAAGTCAGTCAGAATGCTTTTGGTAAAGAGCGTCGCTACCCAATGACCTCTAAGTTTCAGCCTTAGTAGATTGATCAAAGATTTTTAGCATACCTTCAGCTTTGTGCTGGGTTTCTTCAAGCTCGCGCTCAGCTACTGAATCAAACACAATGCCAGCACCAGCACGCAACGTGAGTGTGTTATCTTGCTGGGTGATAGTGCGAATCAAGATATTAAAATCCATCTTGTCGTTACTACTAATATAACCCAATGACCCTGTATAGGCTTGGCGTGGCATTTGCTCTAATTCGGCAATAATCTGCATACAGCGAATTTTAGGGCAACCAGTAATCGTACCGCCTGGAAATAAAGCCTGTACCAAGGCTTTAATATTAATATTCGCCCTTAACTTACCCTTAATATTAGAAACAATGTGGTGCACATAAGGATAGCTTTCTAAAGTCATAATCTCATTTACATGCACTGAACCATACTCACACACCCTGCCCAAGTCATTACGCTCCAAATCTAGCAACATGATATGTTCGGCTTGCTCTTTAGGGTGGTTGATCAACTGCGCCTTTAAGCGCTCATCTTCTTCGCCACTACCGCGAGGGTGTGTGCCTGCAATCGGTCGAGTTTCTACCTGATTGCCATCTACGCTAAACAAACGCTCAGGCGAGGAAGAGATAATACTAAAGCCTTCGAATTGTGCCAAAGCGGAAAATGGTGCTGGGTTAGAGCGCTTTAAAGCTTGGTAGATTTGCGCTGGTGCAATTTTCGTATCAAGCTGGTATTGCCATTGTCGTGATAAATTTACCTGAAACACATCACCAGCTACAATATAGTCACGACTACGCTCCACACCTGAGAGAAACTTACTCTCTTCTTCCCAAGACAACACACCCTTGATGGCAATAGCTTCAATCTTATTTAAATGCTTAATGTCTGCTAACACTTGATCGATACGCGCCTGATCACCAAATTGGTCTAACAAATAAGTTTGATCATTGGTATGGTCAATCACAATCGCTGTAGGAATCTTAACGGCAATCGCTACTGCCTGATCACCCGAATGCAAATCATTCTTTAAAATGGGCTCAATCTGCCCAATCAACTCGTACGACAAATACACAAACCAACCACCAGTAAAAGGCAAATCACTTTGGATGGTAGGCACATCAACACTTGACTCTAGTGTTGATAAAAAATCAAACTCATCCAAATTATTTAGAACGATTTTCTCAGTTGGGTGTGCAAACAAAATAGAATAGCGATTAGCTTGATTGTGATTAACACTTTCTAATAAAAATGGATAGCGCTTAGCGTTAAGCTGGCACAATGCATCTAGTGTAACACTAGGAATTGACAGAACCTTCACAATATTACTTAGCTTTAGGTTTGGCCTTAATTGGCGTAACTATCGGCGTATCCACTGATACCTTT
>CAJVCM010000024.1 GCA_910595815.1 Candidatus Thioglobus plumae
ATTATTATTTGTTCGATTGAAAACTTTGACCCAATGGGTGTTCATACGGGTGACTCTATTACCGTAGCGCCTGCACAAACTTTAACCGATAAAGAGTATCAGGTAATGCGTAATGCCTCTTTAGCCGTGCTACGTGAAATTGGTGTTGATACAGGTGGCTCAAATGTGCAGTGGGCAATTAATCCTGAAAATGGCCGGTTAACCATTATTGAAATGAATCCTCGCGTATCGCGCTCATCGGCGTTAGCTTCAAAGGCAACTGGCTTCCCGATTGCAAGAGTGGCTGCGAAATTAGCGGTAGGTTACACACTGGATGAGCTTGATAATGATATTACTGGCGGCAAGATGCCAGCTTCATTCGAGCCAAGTATTGATTACGTCGTGACTAAAATCCCAAGATTTGCCTTTGAGAAATTCCCCAAAGCGGATGATCGTCTAACCACGCAAATGAAATCAGTGGGCGAAGTAATGGCCATGGGTTCAACTTTCCAAGAGTCTTTACAAAAAGCATTAAGAGGCCTTGAAACTGACAAGGTTGGCTTAGATCCTATTGTAGACTTAAGTGCCGATGATGCGCGCAATAAGATTCGTTCAGAGTGTATTACAGCACGTGGTGAACGCATCTTTTATTTAGCAGATGCTTTCAGATTGGGTATGTCGTTAGAAGAAGTATTTGATTTGTCTAAGGTTGATCCGTGGTTCTTGGCACAAATTGAAGATCTTGTCTCGACTGAAATGCAAATTAATGGTGGTAGTATTTCTGATATTGAAGCCAGCGAAATGTTTGCATTAAAACGTAAAGGCTTCTCTGATGCGCGTCTTGGGCAATTATTAAATTGTAATGAATCTTCTGTTCGTGAGCGCCGCAAAGTACTTAATATTAAGCCAGTATTTAAGCGTGTTGATAGTTGTGCGGCTGAATTTGACACACAAACAGCCTATCTATATTCAACTTACCAGCAACAATGTGAAGCCAATCCAACCGATAAGAAAAAGATTATGATTCTTGGCGGCGGCCCTAACCGTATTGGTCAAGGTATTGAATTTGATTATTGCTGTGTACATGCCTCATTAGCTTTGCGTGAAGATGGCTATGAAACCATCATGGTGAATTGTAATCCTGAGACGGTTTCAACTGATTACGATATTTCAGATCGCTTGTATTTCGAGCCATTAACCTTAGAAGATGTTTTGGCTGTTATTGATGTTGAAAATCCAGATGGCATTATTGTGCATTATGGCGGACAAACACCACTCAAATTGGCCGAAGCACTAGAAAAGAGTGGTGCAAAGATTATTGGCACCAGTCCAGATGCGATTGATTTGGCCGAGGATCGTGAGCGTTTTTCTAAATTATTACAAGAATTAGATTTAAAACAACCTCATAATGGTACAGCGCGCTCACTTGAGCAAGCACAAGATATTGCTGATGCAATTGGTTTTCCATTAGTGGTGCGTCCATCGTATGTATTAGGTGGTCGTGCAATGGAAATTGTTTATGACAAAGACTCGTTAGATCATTATATGCATACTGCAGTACAAGTGTCGAATGACTCTCCAGTGTTGTTAGACTCATTCTTGGACCATGCGATTGAAGTTGATATTGATGTTATTTGTGATGGTGAAGATGTGGTGATTGGCGGCATTATGCAGCATATCGAACAAGCCGGTATTCACTCAGGTGACTCTGCTTGTTCATTGCCACCGTACTCATTAGCAGATGACGTGCTTGATGAAATGCGCATTCAGGTGATTGCTATGGCAAAAGCTTTAAAAGTTGTAGGATTGATGAATACTCAGCTAGCTTATCAAGACGGTGAAATTTATGTTATTGAAGTTAATCCCCGCGCTTCACGCACCGTGCCATTTGTGTCTAAAGCTATTAGTGCTCCACTAGCAAGTATTGCAGCGCGAGTGATGGCTGGTAAAACATTAAAAGAACTAAATTTTACTAAAGAAATTATTCCAAAACACTTTAGCGTGAAAGAAGCGGTGTTCCCATTCAATAAGTTCTTAGGTGTAGATCCAATTCTAGGTCCTGAAATGCGATCAACTGGTGAAGTGATGGGTATAGGTGATGACTTTGCCACAGCCTTTGATAAGGCGCAATTAGCAGCAGGAACGCGTGCACCGACCAGCGGCAAAGTGTTTGTTAGTCTGCGTAAGCTAGATCGTGATGACTTGGTTGATTTAGGTAAAGGCTTGGCTAAACAAGGCTTTAGCTTAGTGGCCACACGTAGTAATAGAGAAGCTTTGGTAGGGGCGGGTCTTGAATGTGAAATGGTGAATAAGGTTTCTGAAGGTTCGCCACACATTGTGGATATGATTAAAAATGATGATATTGATTTAATCATTAACTCGACAGAAGACACTCAAGGTGTTGAAGACGCAGCAGCGATTCGTTGTCAAGCTTTGGTGCACAAAGTACCTTTCACCACAACAGTTGCGGCAGCGTTTGCTATGTTAGATGGCTTGAGTACACATGAAGAAATCACCGTTAGAACGGTGCAATCTCTAAATAATTAAGATTATGGAAAGTATCCCAATGACTGTTGGTGGTGCAAAAGCACTAGAAGCAGAACTTTTAAGACTCAAAGATGTTGAGCGCCCTCGTATTGTTGAAGATATCGCCACGGCACGTGCGCATGGTGATCTTAAAGAAAATGCTGAATATCACGCCGCTAAAGAAGAGCAGAGCTTCTGCGAAGGGCGTATTAAAGAAATCGAATCTAAACTCTCACGCATGCAAGTGATTGATGTCGCGAGATTGAATCAAGATGGCCGTTGTGTTTTTGGCACCACCATTACCTTGATGAATGTTGAGGATGACAGTGAAACCACTTATCAAATCGTTGGTGA
>CAJVCM010000025.1 GCA_910595815.1 Candidatus Thioglobus plumae
ATCGAAAAGATGAAAAAAACCGCTGAAGAATACTTAGGTGAAACCGTTACTGAAGCCGTTATCACAGTACCTGCTTATTTTAATGATTCACAACGCCAAGCCACCAAAGATGCTGGCAAGATTGCAGGCTTAAATGTTAAGCGCATTATTAACGAGCCAACAGCAGCAGCATTAGCTTACGGTGTAGACAAATTGACTGGTGATAAAACCGTTGCTGTCTACGACTTAGGTGGTGGTACATTTGACGTATCAATCATTGAGATGGAAGACATTGATGGTGAAAAACACTTTGAAGTACTATCAACCAATGGTGATACTTTCTTAGGTGGTGAAGATTTTGACCAACGCATTATTAGCTATTTGGTTGAAGAGTTTAAAAAAGACCAGGGTGTTGATTTAACCAATGACCCAATGGCACTACAACGCTTAAAAGAAGCGGCAGAAAAAGCCAAAATTGAATTATCATCATCAGAGCAAACTGAGGTTAATCTACCTTATGTGACTGCTGATGCCTCTGGCCCTAAGCACCTTAATATCAAACTCACACGTGCTAAATTAGAATCACTGGTTGATGATTTATTAAAACGCACCATTGAGCCTTGCAAGATTGCACTCAAAGATGCTAAACTTTCAAGTGGTGATATCGATGAAGTCATCCTTGTTGGTGGTCAAACACGTATGCCTAAGGTTGGCAAAATGGTACAAGACTTCTTTGGCAAAGAGCCAAAGCGTGACGTTAACCCTGATGAAGCCGTTGCCATGGGTGCAGCCATTCAGGCGGGTGTGCTTGGTGGTGAAGTTAAAGATGTGTTGTTACTTGATGTAACACCATTGTCTTTAGGTATTGAGACCATGGGTGGTGTAATGACCAAACTGATTGAGAAAAATACAACCATTCCTACTAATGCATCACAAATTTTCTCTACTGCCTCTGATAATCAAGCTGCGGTAACCGTGCATGTATTACAAGGTGAGCGTGAGATAGCCAATGCAAACAAATCACTGGGTCAATTCAATTTAGAAGGTATTGATGCTGCACCAAAAGGTCAGCCTCAAATTGAAGTCACCTTAGATATTGATTCTGATGGTATTTTGAATGTATCTGCCAAGGATAAAAACACCGGAAAAGAGCAGTCAATCACTATTAAAGCTTCATCAGGTTTAAGCGATGAAGAAGTAGAAAAAATGATCAAAGATGCTGAAGCACATGCAGAAGATGACAAAAAATTCCAAGAATTAGTTACCGCGCGCAACATGGCAGATTCACTCATACACTCAACCAAGCAAACGTTAGAAGAACTAAAAGATGAAGTGTCTGAGGATGAAAAATCAGCCATTGAGGCAGCAATCAGTGAACTTGAAGAATCGATGAAAGGTGAAGACAAAGAAGCAATTGACGCCAAAGTACAAGCCTTAAGTGAAAAAGCACAACCATTGGCTGAAAAAGCACAGGCTAAGGCTAGTACAGCTGAAGGTGAGGCTGAATCAAGCGATGCTGGTGATGATGTCGTTGATGCGGACTTTGAAGAAGTAAAAGACGATAAATAACTTATCAGTTAATCATTAACAATTAACCTCCTCTAAATCGTGAGATTTGGAGGAGGTTTTTTAATATAAGGCAAACATGTCACAAAGAGATTACTACGAAGTATTAGGGGTTGATAAGAGCTCAGACGCTAAGCAAATTAAAAAGGCTTACAAGCGTTTGGCGATGAAACATCACCCTGATCGTAATGTAGATAACAAAGAAGCGGCTGAAACGAAATTCAAAGAAATTCAAAAAGCTTATGCTATTTTGTCAGATGAACAAAAACGTCAAGCTTACGACCAGTTTGGCCATGCAGGTGTTGACGGTAATGCTGGTGCTGGTGGATTTGGCGGTGGTGGATTTGGTGGTGGCGGCTTTGGTGATATTTTTGGCGATATTTTTGGTGGCGGTGGCGCGGCCCAACCTGACAACCGTGGATCAGATTTGCGTTATGATCTAGAAATTGATTTAAAAGAAGCAGCCGAAGGGTCAACGGTTAAAATTCGCATCCCTAAAAATGAAGCTTGTGATACTTGTTCAGGCACAGGTGCTAAGCCAGGTACGTCGGTTAACACTTGTGGTACTTGTGGTGGCCATGGTCAAGTGCAAATGCAACAAGGCTTCTTTGCAGTACAACGCCCTTGTCATGATTGCTCTGGCACTGGTCAAAAAATTGAATCCCCTTGTGGCACTTGCCGTGGACAAGGTGTGGTACGCAAACAAAAAACTCTATCAGTCAAGATCCCTGCAGGTGTTGACACGGGTAACCGTATTCGCCTAAGTGGCGAAGGTGAAGCCGGCTTACGTGGTGGACCAAGTGGTGATTTGTATGTGCAAGTGCATGTTAAAAAACACAATATTTTTCAACGAGAAGGCAATGATCTTTACTGTGAAGTACCAATTGACTTTGCCACAGCAACACTTGGCGGCTCTATCGAAGTACCGACACTCAGTAGCAAACTAAAAATCAAAGTACCAGCTGGCACGCAAACAGGCAAGTTATTCCGATTACGTGGTAAAGGCATTATTGGACTTCGAAACAGTGGTGTAGGCGACCTTTTGTGCCAAGTAAAAATAGAAACCCCTGTTAATCTAAATAAAAAACAACAACAATTACTTAAAGAGTTTTCTGAATCCTGCGGTAAGAAACAACACCCCGAGTCCGACTCCTTTTTTGGTAAAATGAAATCATTCTTTGAATAATTAAACGAGACTAACTAGTGAAAATCCAACAAATTAAAGCAAGAGAAGTTCTTGACTCACGCGGTAATCCAACCGTTGAAGCTGATGTTATTTTAGACAATGGCGTCATGGGTAGTGCCATGGTACCATCTGGCGCTTCAACCGGCCAACGCGAAGCACTTGAATTACGTGATGGCGACAAATCCCGCTATTTAGGCAAAGGCGTCTTAAAAGCCGTTGAATTTATTAACACTGAAATCAACCAAGCCTTAGCAGGTTTTGATATTAGCAACTTATCTGTTATTGACCAAGCAATGATCGATCTTGATGGTACTGACACTAAATCAAGACTCGGTGCGAATGCAATCTTGGCCGTATCTCTAGCCTCAGCACACGCTAATGCTAACGCTAAAAACTTGCCTTTATATAGTTCGCTAGAAGTTGAAGGTGATTTTCAGCTACCAGTACCAATGATGAATATTATCAACGGTGGTGAGCATGCTAACAACAGTGTTGATATTCAAGAATTTATGATTATTCCGGCTGGTGCACCCAGCTTTAAAGAAGCATTACGTTATGGTGCAGAAGTTTTTCACCATTTAAAATCGGTACTAGAAGCGCAAGGCATGAACACAGCCGTGGGTGATGAGGGTGGCTTTGCGCCAGATTTAGCCTCAAACGAAGATGCAATTAAAGTAATTTTAGAAGCCATTAAAAATGCAGGCTATGAGGCCGGTAAAGATATCTTTATTGGTATTGACGCAGCCAGCTCTGAATTTTATGCAGATGGCACGTATAACTTAGCAAGCGAGAATAGATCACTCAGCTCTGAAGAGTTTGTCGATTATTTGGCTGATTGGGTAGAAAATTATCCGATTATCTCTATTGAAGATGGCATGGATGAGAATGACTGGGATGGCTGGGACTTACTTACCAAAAAAGTGGGTGACAAGGTTCAGCTGGTTGGTGATGATTTATTTGTGACCAATAGCAAAATTCTTAAACAAGGTATTGACAATAATATTGCGAATTCAATCTTGATTAAAGTAAATCAAATCGGCACACTAACTGAAACATTTGCCGCCATGAAAATGGCTGTAGAAGCAGGTTACACTTGTGTGATGTCACACCGATCTGGTGAAACTGAAGACACAACCATTGCTGATTTAGCCGTAGCAACGGGCTGTGGTCAGATAAAAACAGGCTCCTTGTCTCGTTCTGATCGTTTAGCAAAATACAATCGTTTGCTACGCATTGAAGAGGAATTAGGCGCTAAAGCGATTTATCCAGGACTTGATGCTTTCAATCATTTGAATTAAACTAATCAGTAATTAATTCAACGCTTACAATTTATTGGAAACACTATCGACCTTTTGGCTAGGTACTATCCTTTTAGGATTAATCCTAGCTTCTGCTTTTTTCTCTAGCAGCGAAACCTCAATGATGGCGATCAATCGTTATCGTCTAAAAGCGCTGAGTAATAAAAATAACACGCAAGCCAAACGCACCGAAAAACTGCTGGGTGATCTTGATCATCTGATTGGTACCATTTTATTGGGCAACAATTTTGTTAATATCTTTGCCTCATCTATTGCCACCATATTAGCTATTAAACTTTGGGGCGAGTCTTCGATCGTCTATGCATCAATACTACTAACTTTTGTAATTTTAATTTTTGCAGAAACCACACCTAAAACCTTTGCTGCTAAAAATCCAGAAAAAATAGCGCTGCCCGCTTCAATCATCATTAGTGGTTTAATTACACTTTTCAAGCCTTTCGTTTGGCTAATTGCAAAAATATCGAGTTTGATTCTAAAACTACTCGGCGTTAAAAACGAAGTTCAAACCAATAGTGTGAGTTCAGAAGAGCTTAAAATGGTGGTCAACGATGCCAAGCCAATTATCGCCTCTAATTATCAAAAAATGCTGCTCAATATTATTGACTTAGAAAAGGTTAAAGTAGAGGATATTATGATCCCTCGCCACGAACTTATTAGTGTTGATATTAATAATCATGATGATATTTTGTCACAATTAGAGCGTATCCAACACACACGACTGTTAACCTTTGACGGCTCGCCTGACAACATTACTGGTGTACTACATATGCGTGATGTGGTTAACCTATACGCCAAAGGTGAGTTCAGCATAGAAGCAACGTTACAATTAGTTCGTAAGCCTTATTTTGTACCAGAAGGCACTTCTTTAGCGCATCAATTGGCGCACTTCCAAACACAAAAAAGGCGTCTTGGTCTAGTGGTTGATGAGTATGGAGAAGTGAGAGGTTTGGTGGTTTTAGAAGATATTTTAGAAGAGATTGTTGGTCAATTTACTTCCAATCAAAATGAAACCATTGACGAGGTAATTCAACAAAAAGATGGGAGCTATTTAATCGACCCCAGGATTAGTATTCGCGAGCTCAACACTTTATTAAAAATCAACCTAACGGTTGCTAAAGCAAAAACACTCAATGGGCTTATTTTAGAAACTCTGCAAAGCATCCCTAAGCGAGATATTAGCTTCAAAGTAGATAATGTATTAATTGAAATTATGCAGATTTCAGACCAAACTATTAAATTGGTCAAGTTGACAAAATTAGATTAACGCTTGCCCCATTCGAACCACTTCTAATTCGCTCAAATTAAACGGGTTGTCTTGATTAGGCGATAGCATAATAATGGTTGAACCCATATTAAATCGACCCATTTCTTCCCCTTTTTTAAGCTGGATATTTTGGTCTTGGTAATCAAAATGCTGCACTTGTTTTTTATAAGGTGGGTTGATTTGACCATGCCATACGGTTTGCATAGAGCCTACAAAAATAGCACCAACTAAGACAAAGGTGCAAAGGCCAAATTCAGTTTCGAAATAACACACCACTCGCTCATTGCGAGCAAACAGATTGTCAACATTTTGCGCCGTTTGTTGATTGACTGAAAATAGATCGCCTGGGATATAATCCATTGAAACCAACTTGCCATCATAAGGCATATGAATACGATGATAATCTTTAGGTGATAGGTAAATCGTGGTGAAAAAACCATCGGAAAATTCAGCTGATCTTGGATCATTTCCCAACAATTGTTCAACGCTGTAATCACGGCCTTTTGCTTGCAAAATTTTCGTGTTGTTGATTATCCCTACTTGAGAAACTGCACCATCTACCGGACAAATAATGGCACTGTCAGCGATGGGCCTAGCATTGGGTTTGAGTGATCGGGTAAAAAAATCATTAAAGTGTGTGTAATCTTCTACCTGTTCACGATTTGCCTCAGACAAATCAACTTTATAGGATTTAACAAACCAGTGAGTAAAGGTATTTTTCAGCCAAGTATTTTCAATTCTAGCAAAGCGGAACATCAGTTTCGACAACAAATGTTGTGGTAATAAGTATTGCAGCCAAACCATTAACTAACTCTAGCTTGAATGAAAGACAAAGCCTCTTCAAACCTAACTTCAATTTTATCTGCGTTATTTCTAGCTTTATACTCAACATTGCCATTATCAGCGTGAGTATCACTCAGCACCATTCGATGTGGAATACCTAAAAGCTCGCTATCAGCAAACATAATGCCGGCACGCTCTTTACGATCATCAAGTAACACTTCAATGCCCGCCTCCAAACACTGCTGATATAAGTCATCAGCTAAGGCTTTAACGCGGGTAGATTTGTTGTAATTAATAGGCACAATCACGACTTGAAACGGCGCAATACTTGCTGGAAAGATAATGCCCCGATCATCATAATTTTGCTCAATCGCAGCGGCAATCACGCGTGTTACGCCAATACCATAACAACCCATCGTAGTCGTAACCGCCTTGCCACTCTCACCAATAACATTAGCCTTCATAGCCTCAGAATATTTAGTGCCGAGTTGGAAGATATGCCCCACTTCAATACCACGCTTAATCACCAGCTTGCCTTTACCATCTGGTGATGCATCGCCTTCTACCGCATTACGCAAATCGGCTTCAATGAATTTAACATCTTGCCAATTGGCGCCAGTTAAGTGATGATCCCACTCATTGGCACCACAGACAAAATCACACAGTACGGCGGCAGAATAATCTACGATTAAATCAATGCTTAGACCCTTAATACCGATAAAACCTTTCTTCAAATCAAGAGATTTAATCTCATCATCACTTGCCAATTCAAATTCACCGAATAAATTATGCGCTTTAATTTCATTAAGCTCATGGTCGCCACGAAGAGCCAGTGCTTTAAAACCATTCTCAGTTTTAATAATCAAGGTTTTAATGCATTCAGATTGGTCAATATTTAAAAAATCAGCCACCGCTTCAATACTGGTTTTCTTCTTGGTCAGTACCTGCGCTTCGGTTGTCTGTGCTTGACAAGTTACCTCTTGTTTGGAAAAGGTTACTTTTTCAATATTGGCCGCATAGTCTGATTCATCTGAAAAACAAATTGCATCTTCACCACTGTCTGCCAACACATGAAACTCATGAGAGCTATCACCACCAATCGAGCCAGAATCTGCCAATACAGGCCGATAATCCAAACCTAGACGGTCAAAGATATTGCAGTAAGTTTGATGCATTAATTCATAGGTCTGCTGCAAAGAGTCTTGGTCCAGATGGAACGAATAAGAATCTTTCATGATAAACTCACGAGAGCGCATTACCCCAAAACGCGGGCGTATTTCATCTCGAAATTTAGTCTGAATTTGATAAAAATTCATCGGTAATTGCTTGTAACTACGTAAATACTGAGCAGCCAAAGTGGTGATCACCTCTTCATGCGTGGGCCCCATGCAAAAATCACGACCATGTCGATCTTTAAAACGCAACAGTTCAGGGCCATATTGATCCCAACGCCCAGAGGCTTGCCAAAGTTCAGCGGGTTGAGAAACCGGCATCAAAACCTCTTGCGCTCCGGCTTTATCCATCTCTTGTCGAATAATCGCTTCCACTTTTTTCAGCACTCTAACACCCATCGGCAAATATGAGTACAAGCCAGAAGCCAATTTTGAAATTAACCCTGCACGAATCATTAATTGATGAGAAATCACTTGAGCATCATTCGGTGCTTCTTTTTGAGTCGGAATTAAAAGGTTGGTGGTTTTCATATAAAATGAAGGTAGATTTTTAAATAATTATTCTGATTTTACCCGAGACCCTTGTATAAATAACGATTATGATTGACATTCAAACTTTATTAATTTGGGTAATTCCAGTACTGTTTGCCATTACCGTACATGAAACTGCACACGGCTGGGTGGCGAGCAAACTTGGCGATCATACGGCAAGAATGATGGGTCGTTTAACCCTTAACCCTATCAAGCATATTGATCCAGTTGGCACTATCTTAGTGCCTGCTTTTTTATATTTCACTTCTGGCTTTGTTTTTGGATGGGCAAAGCCTGTCCCCGTTAACTTTAACGCACTTAGATCACCCAAGCAAGACATGCTTTGGGTGGCTATCGCAGGTCCTGTTTCTAACTTTATGATGGCTGGCTTGTGGTTAGTTATTATCTTGGCGGGCTTTAACATCAACTCTCAATTTTTGATTGACATGGCGCAAGTTGGTGTTCAAATTAATTTAGTGTTGGCTGTTTTAAACTTGCTACCACTACCACCACTTGATGGAGGCCGTGTAGTTAGTTCTTTACTGCCAGGCAGATTGGCTTATCAGTACGACCAATTAGAACCTTACGGCTTGTATATTTTATTAGGCTTGTTGTTTTTAGGTGTGTTTCAATCGATTGTCTTTCCGATTGTAAAACTAATCCAAACCTTTATGTTTGGCTTGGCTGGACTTATTTAAGTTTAGCCCTTAGCATTTCATTGAGTAATTTAGGATTAGCCTTACCTTGTGTGGCTTTCATGGCTTGACCCACAAAGAAACCTAAGATTTTTTCATTTCCTGATTTAAACTGCGCTACTTGTGGGGCGTTGCTGGCAATAATCTCATCGACAATCGCCTCGATTGCACCAGTATCGGTCATTTGTTTTAGACCCTTGGCTTCAATAATCTCATCAGCACTACCTTCACCGTCCCACATGGCTTTAAACACATCTTTGGCAATTTTTCCAGAAATGGTGTCATCACCAATACGATTTACCAATAAAGACAAATCATCGGCGGTGATTGGCGCGTCAACTAATTCAATTTGGTGTTTATTAAGGGATGCACTCAGCTCACCCATGATCCAATTGGCACATAATTTGGCATGGTCAGTATTATTAACAATCATTTTTTCAAAATAATCTGCCATTGGTTTTTGTGAAGTTAGCACATCGGCATCATATTCACTTAAACCAAACTCAGTAATAAATCTGGCTTTTTTCTCTTGTGGTAATTCAGGTAGCTCTTGTTTGATTTGCGCCATTAATTCATCAGAGATTTCTACCGGTAGTAGGTCTGGATCAGGGAAATAACGATAATCATTTGCCTCTTCTTTTGAACGCATCGAGCGTGTTTCGTGCTTAACTGCATCGTAAAGTCGTGTTTCTTGTGCTACTTTACCGCCCTCTTCAAGAATGTCTTGCTGGCGCTCTACTTCTAAATTGATTGCACGCTCTAAAAACTTGAATGAGTTGATGTTTTTAAGTTCAGCACGTGTGCCTAATTCTTCTTGGCCCATAGGACGAATAGAAACGTTGGCATCACAGCGGAAAGAGCCTTCTTGCATATTGCCATCACAAATTTCTAAATACTGCACTAAGGCATGAATTTTTTTAGCATAGGCTACTGCTTCTTTAGCGCTACGCATATCAGGGTCTGACACAATTTCAAGCAACGGCGTACCGGCGCGATTAAGATCAACCGCCGTATAATCATCATACAAATCATGAATCGACTTACC
>CAJVCM010000026.1 GCA_910595815.1 Candidatus Thioglobus plumae
TTTAAAGTGAATTCAACGTGCTTTGATTTGGAGATAATGGCCTCGTTAACTTCTAGCGCAATACGCTGATCTTGATAGCCAAGTTGGGTTATTAAAGTGGCAGCAGTTGATTGATTATCGATATCTAAATCTTCGCCGTTAACCTTAATAATCACTGATCCATTTTTCCAATAGCACAAGAAACAAATGATTTGGCTTTTGCTTTGGCAGAGCTAAGTCCGTGCACTGAGTCAGTTTCAGGATAGCCAAGACCTAATAACACTTGTGCAAGCTCCTCTCTTCTGGTGTCATCAATGTTAATACTGATTGTGCCTTGTTCGATGTTGACGTCAATATTTTCTGTATCAAAAGCTGACGATAGTTTTTTGGTAATGGTACCTGCACAACCGCCGCATTTGATATTTTCAACTGTGATATCCATAGCCTTTTTCCCTTGTTTTAATAAAGGCATTATATCACTTTGATTTAATGATTTGGGCATCAGCTCGATTGGCAAGTATGGTAAAATTCTCGAAGTTTTTAGATCAGGAGTGTTAGGTGTCACAAGTTGCCTTATTAGCCATGTTAGTGTTGGAAGATGGGACGATTTTCCACGGAAAATCTATCGGTGCTAGTGGTGATACTGTTGGCGAGGTGGTATTCAACACTTCAATGACGGGCTACCAAGAAATCCTAACCGACCCTTCGTACACACAACAAATTGTTGCACTGACTTATCCGCATATTGGCAGTACTGGTATTAATTCGGTTGACGAAGAGTCTGACAAAATTTACGCTGCAGGGCTTATTATTCGAGACTTGCCATTAATGCTAAGCAATTGGCGTTCTAACATGTCACTTGATGCTTATTTAGTCTCTCAAAATATTGTTGCAATTAGTGATATTGATACCCGTGCTTTAACGCGTCATTTACGTGAAAAAGGATCGCTTAAGGGTTGTATTATTACCGGTGATAATATCAATGAAGCAGACGCTATTGAAAAAGCACAGGCCTTTGCTGGCTTAAAAAATACAGACTTAGCTAAGGTAGTCTCTACCACTAAACAATACGACTTTAATGATGGCTCTTATTTCTTAGAAACGGGTGAGTTTGCTAAACTCGATACTAAGTTTAAAGTGGTAGTTTATGACTACGGCGTGAAGAAAAATATTTTAAGAATGCTGGTGGATCGTGGTTGTGACTTAACTGTAGTCAATGCACAAACCCCAGTTGCCGATGTGTTAGCAATGAATCCTGACGGTGTGTTTTTGTCAAATGGTCCGGGCGATCCGGAACCATGTGATTATGCGATTGACAATATTCAAACTTTGCTAGACAAAAACATGCCAATATTTGGTATTTGTTTGGGGCATCAGTTGTTAGCGTTGGCTAGTGGTGCCAAAACTGAGAAAATGAAATTTGGTCATCATGGTGCTAACCATCCTGTGCAAGATCTAGACACTAAGCAAGTCATGATTACCTCACAAAACCATGGTTTTGCTGTGGCAGAAGATGGCATGCCATCAACACTAGAAGTGACACATCGATCGTTATTTGATCATTCTATTCAAGGAATTAAAGTGGTAGGAAAACCCGCCTTTAGTTTTCAAGGGCATCCTGAAGCCTCACCAGGCCCACATGATGTTAGCGGCTTGTTTGATACATTTATTCAGGAGATGCAACAATGAAGCAATTACTAATTAGTTTTTTATTGTTTTTTACGCTAAGTGTGACAGCCACTGAAAATATTGATCCTTTAGAAGATATTAATAGAGCAACACATGAGTTTAATGAAGTATTTGATGACAATATATTTGAACCGATTTCTAGGGCTTACAAAGACTATATCCCAGATTTTGTACAAGAGCGTGTGAGTAATTTTTTTGATAATTTACGCGATGTTTCTACACTGGGTAATCAAATATTGCAATTTAAACCGATTGAAAGCGTAACAACATTAGGTCGTGTTTTGGTCAACAGTACAGTTGGTTTAGGTGGATTATTTGATGTGGCATCTAATATTGATCTTACTACAGATAATGAAGATTTTGGCCAAACCATGGCGGTATGGGGTGTAGAGAGTGGTCCGTATATAACCCTACCTCTCTTAGGTCCATCAACTTTAAGAGACAGTGTCGGTATCTATGTTGATACAAATTCTCCTACTAACCTGATTAGTAAGATGGATGCTATTGGCGTTGTGAGTGCAAGTGCGATGAATGCAATTGATCAACGTGTGGAATTATTGCCTATAACGGATATATTAGACCACTCAGATGATCCATATATTGCGATGCGCTCGTCCTACTTACAAAAAAGAAAATACGATGTCTTTGATGGGGATCTACCCATTGAAGAAGATGATGAATTTTAAGGAAGCTTAATTTAAAGACAAATGCCAAAAAGACAAGACCTCAAAAGTATTTTAATCATTGGTGCTGGCCCGATTGTGATCGGTCAAGCCTGTGAATTTGACTATTCTGGCGCGCAAGCTTGTAAAGCTTTACGCGAAGAAGGTTACCGTGTAATTTTGGTCAATTCTAATCCTGCCACGATCATGACCGATCCACAAATGGCAGATGCAACCTACATTGAGCCGATTGAGTGGCGCACCGTTGAAAAAATCATTGAGGTTGAGAAGCCTGATGCATTATTGCCAACGATGGGCGGTCAAACAGCACTCAATTGTGC
>CAJVCM010000027.1 GCA_910595815.1 Candidatus Thioglobus plumae
GCTTCGAGTTTTTTCGCCACATCCATTGCCAAAGACATGTTGTCACTAAAAATGGCTGATTGGAATGACACATCTAAACTATTGGCTTGCTCTATCGCATCATCAATCGTTTGATAGCCATAGATACACACAACAGGGCCAAAAATCTCTTGTGTTGATACTTTTGAACCTTTGGCTGGATTAAGTAAAACAGTTGGCTGATAACTAACCTTGTTAATTCGCTTGCCACCTGTAATCAATTGCGCACCCTCATCAACGGCTTCATCTACCCAAGCCTCAATTCGATCGGTCTCTTTTGGTAAGATAAGCGGACCCAAATCGCTGTCTTCATTAATAGCATCACCCACTACCTGTTTAGAGGCAACATTGGCAATTTTTTGTGCCAGCTCATGTGCGCGAGAGGCTGGCACATAAACACGTTGTACTGAGACACAAACCTGACCTGAGTGATACATACTGGCCTTTACTACGCCGTTAATAAAGCCTTGTTCATCGGCATATTCATCAAGAATAAGTGGCGCCACACCGCCGTGCTCTAGTGCGCAACGTGTGCCTGGTGCTAATTTTGATTTTAAATACCAGCCAACTTTTGCAGAGCCAATAAAACTAAAGAATCCAACCCTTGAATCAGTGACTAATTTCTCAGAATTTTCACGATTGGTCAATGCAACTTGTACCCAGCCCTCCGGCAATCCTGCTTGTTTGATTAATTCGGCCAAACGCAAACAACACAATGGGGTAACAGACGCTGGCTTAATAATTACTGGGCAGCCTGTGGCAATAGCTGGAATCACTTGGTGAATGCTTAAGTTAAGCGGATGATTAAACGCGCTCACTGCCACCACAACACCAATCGGCTCTAGAATAGTAAACGCCTCATGCCCAGCACCTGCAGCACTTAGATCCATTGGTATAACAACACCTTTGCTATTTTCAATCTCAGTAATGGCGATGTAAATGCCATTTACAGCACGAGTCACCTCAACACGTGCATCACGGATTGGCTTGCCACCTTCGTTAGCAATTAAACGTGAAAAATCTTCATGCTCAGCATCAACCAATTTAGCCAATTTTTGTAAAACACGAATACGTTCATGTGCAGATAGACACCCTGATTGATGAAGTGCTTGTGCTGTAGTTAGCATAATATCTACTTGTGCACTATCATGCATTTCTAGCTCAGCCAATACTGCGCCAGTATAAGCTTGATTAACAATTAGCTTTTCTACTGCCATGATATTGCCTTAATTATCAAATTGTTTTAAATCGTCGAGCAATGTTTTGGTATTTTGTGAATAATCGATTGGCAGGTCGATCAAATGCACACCACCCTCTTTAAATGCTTTTTCCATGGTTGGAATCAACTCATCACTTGAACTTATTCGGTGGCCAGCCGCACCATAACTCTCAGCATATTTAACAAAATCTGGATTGTTGAAATCCAAACCAAAATCATCTAATTCTAGAGCAGATTGTTTCCATTTAATCATGCCATAACCACTATCATTAAAAATCAATACTACTAAGCTCAAGCTCAAACGGATCGCTGTCTCTAGCTCTTGCGAGTTCATCATAAAACCACCATCACCACAGACCGCAAGTACTTGTCGATCAGGGTGCATGAGTGAACAAGCAATAGCAACGGGTAAACCTGCGCCCATGGTCGCTAAAGCGTTATCAAGCAATAAAGTATTAGGTTGATGGGTGTGATAATGCCTAGCAAACCATAGTTTAAACATGCCATTATCAAGTGACACAATACCGTCATCATTCATAACCTTACGCACATCAGCCACTACTCGTTGTGGCAGCATTGGGAATGAGCTGTCATCATCTAGAGAATGGATTGCAGACTTGGTACGCTGACGAATTTCATCCACCCATTGCGTATTACAGGCATAACAAGTGTCGAGATCTTCACCTAATCTAGTTATTGAATTTCCAATATCGCCAATTACCTCTACTTGTGGGTAATAAATATCTTTAATCTCGGCAGAATGGAAGTTAATATGAATAACCTTCTGATCGCTGCCATTCATTAAAAAAGGTGGTTTTTCGACAATATCGTGGCCCACATTAATAATTAAATCAGCTTTTTTAATCGCTTCATGTACGTAGTCTTTTGATGAAAATGCTGCTGTGCCTATAAAGTTATCAATAGCACCACTCAAAACACCTTTACCCATTTGCGTGTTAAAAAATAAGATACCTGTCTTATTAACAAAATCAGACAGTGGCTGTCTAATATGCTTTCTATTAGCGCCTGCACCCACTAATAATAATGGCCTCTTTGCGGATTCAATCACCTTAGTTGCGTTCGCAATTGATCTATCAGTGGCAAATAATCGATGAATGGTTTGTCTTGGGAAAATACGTTCATTTTCTACATCTTCTCTAGCTATATCTTCAGGTAATTCCAAATGCACTGCACCCGGTCGCTCTTCTTCTGCAATACGGAATGCGCCACGAACCAAAGCAGGAATTTGTCGCCCGTACACAATTTGATCCGTATCTTTAACCAAGGGACGCATCATGGCAACAATATCAAGAATTTGGAATTTACCCTGTAAACCGGCTTTGATTGGTTTTTGACCTGTAATCACCACTATCGGCATAGCACCAAGTTGTGCGTAAGCGATAGCGGTTACTAAGTTGGTCGCACCAGGACCTAATGTCGACAAGCATACACCCGCTCTACCGGTTAAACGCCCATAAGTGGCCGCCATAAACGCTGCAGCTTGCTCGTGACGAGTAAGAATGAATTTAATAGATGAATTTCTAATTGAATCAAGAAGGTCTAGATTTTCTTCGCCTGGGATGCCAAATATGTATTCAACGCCTTCATTTTCTAGCGCCTTTACAAACAGATCGGATGCTTTCATATTCCCCTAAGAATGTTAGTCTTAGGGTTAGCATACCATATTTTTTTATAGCTGAGCTATATTAGACGAGAGAGTGTTCTTCCAGAATCTAAAACTTCTCTAACCATCTGTGATGCGTCCACTAATGATTTGGATTTTTTGGTATGCCAAAGCACCAAACTGGCTGATAAAACAAGCCCATCATAAAACATACCTTTCTCACCTGCAAGTGCTGCCTTACCTAACTTAACCGTGTAGTCTGCTAACTCAGAAATATTTTGGTGTACATCTAATTCACCCGGGAATGAAATGGCACGCATATCTTGTTCAATACCCAATGATTTTGGATCAATATCCACGCGACCTTTCTCATCGGTACCTTCGTAAGATACCATCAAGCCTTTTTGACGTAACGATGGAATCACACCACCTTCAACACCACGCACTAATAAAGCACTATCCATGCCAGAGGTTTTAACCAAGTGCGCATAAATAGGTGGATAAGGTTTATGTACATAACCCAAGATAGAATGTGTGGTTTTACCCCTAAGCGGTCCAATCAGTGTCTCTACGGTATTGATAACAGTACGCTTAACGATCAAACCACGCAATGACACCAAATCATGCAAGCCTTTACAATAACTTGCTTGGTCAATGTATGTCCAGCCAATTGCTGGATTTTCTAATCTTTGCTTGGCTTGTTCTGTTGAATGATCAACCGTTAAACCCAATGCTTCACTAATATGACGATGCGTTAAGCCAAATTTAGGAGAAACACTATCCACGCCATGAATGACTGTCGGTAAACCTAACTCAGCCAACAAGGGCGGTAAAAATGATGAAATAGGGATTGAGCGATTATAACCACTATAAGGATCGCCCAAATCTACCAAATGCTCAACGTTGACAGTCTGCTTATCACTCTCAGCTAAAATCGCCGCTAAGATGCCTTCGTTTTCTTCCATGGTCTCACGTTTCATACGTAGTGCAATTAGGAAGATAGCCGATTGCACATCGTCAATCTCACCTCTAAGCACTCCTTGCATGCCCGCCTTAGCCTCTTCAAAATCAATATTCTTACTTAGATCAGGGCCAGTTGCCACACGCTGAATGATTGAATGCATTAATGCTTTTGAGTCCATAATCAAACCTCTATATAAATTTCGTTATTTTCTTCTCTAATCGGATAAGTTAACATATTGTCAACATCTTCTTCTAAGCTGTCACCCGTTTCTAAATCAAAACTATAACCATGTAATGAGCACTTAACTCGGTTACCTTTTAAACAACCCAATGTAAGCTTAATATCTTCGTGTGGGCAACGATTTTCTGCGCAATATAGGCGACCTTCATTCATGGTCACAAATAAATCCCTGTCTTTAACAGTAATTTCCACCATTGTGCCTTCTTTAGGTGCTGATTCCAAAACTTTAACCCACATTAGAACAACCTCCAAATACTATTTCTATCTAATTCTGATCGGCACTGGTCAAGCTGTTGTCTGTATTTTCGTGCATTACTAGCAACACCTCTAGCAACACTTGTCAGCCACGGCTTGGCTTCATAAGTCTTCTTATTAAAGCCATTGTGACCTTCGTGATACGCTAAGTATTGATGGTAGGCATCTGTTTTCTTAATACCGGATAACGCCTCTGATCGATCAATATACCAGCCAACAAAATCTGCCGCATCGTCAAAATCATCACGGTCCGCACTCTTATTACCGGTTTTTAATTGATACCAGTCCCAAGTCTCATCTTTAACTTGCGCAAAGCCATAAGCTGTTGTTGATCTTAACCAAGGTATCACCCCAAAGAGTTTTTCTCTCGGTGGTTTTGCATCAGAAGCAAAGCGAGATTCTTGATACATAATGGCTAATTGCACATGCATTGGGGAGCCATATTTTTTCTCACTAGCTTTAACTGAACGATACCAACTAACCTCTTCATCCATCAAATTACAAATATTACTAACCTCAACTGCCGGCGTTGAAAAACACCCACTCAACAGAGTTGAGAGAAAAATAATCAGTAAACTTTTTTTCACTAGCCTGCTACAGGGAAAAACACCTTATAGGCCACAACAACTTGAAGAATAAACAATACAGCAAACATACCTTTAATTGCACCATCTGACAATGGGGCTGCCGATTCAGTATTGTTAGAATTTTCAGATTTCTCTAGTTCAACATTGGATGCCACCAAGCCTTTTTCAGAACTTTCTGCTTGAAATACCACGCGTGTATCTGCTTTTAAACGTGACTTGTTATAAATATTTTTTTGGTGAACGAAATATTTCTCACCATCATCACCCGTAATAAAACCATATCCTTTGGTACCAAACTGGGCAACTACGCCTTTTATTTTTTTTGCCATTTTTTTTACTCTCCGGTCTTGTGCAAACAATAAGTTGCTTTTTCAATAAAATCTACGCCAGCGCGTAGAAACTTAGGTTCATTTTTAATGTCATTAAAACACTGTAATTGTTGACATTCGAACCCACTACTAAAAAGTGCACCCACTTCATCCTCATCAACTGCAAAAGGTGGTCCACTTATTTGTGATTGCGGGTAATTTAGTGTTAACAACAACACCCTGCAATCATTCGATATTATAGAGTATAAATGCTGTGCATATTTTTCTCTTAAATCAACAGGTAGAGCGACTAATGCGGCACGATCATATATCGCTGATACTGAATTTAACATCTGTTTAGTTAGTTTGAAATAGTCGCCGCAATATACAGTAATGTTCTCGCCTTGATAGATTTGAAATTGCTCTGCTTGATCTACAGAATACAATAAATTATTTTCATTAAAAAACTGCTCAATCGCCAAATCACTTAACTCGACACCAATAACCTTAAACCCTTGACTAAGTAGATAATTCATGTCTTGGCTTTTGCCACACAAAGGTACAAACACTGTGTCACCCTGTTTAATCTGCAAGTAAGCAATAAATTCAATTAATTTAGAATTAGGTTGATCACGATGCCACCCAGTCTGAGCATCTTTCCAGCGTTGTATCCAATTTGTTGTATCTTTCATTAGGCTATAATATTGTCCATGAAAATTAATCGTCCAAGTAGAAAAACCATTATGCAGTTTATGATGGTTATTTTAGCCATTTTTGTCATCCGTGCATGGCAACAACAAGATCTCACTCAAGGCATGACACCGAGTTTCAGCTCTCAAACCCTCACCGGTGAAGTGATGAATTCTAACCCTTTGCCTGAGCAAGGGGTTTTGATTCACTTTTGGGCGACTTGGTGTCCGGTTTGTGCCGTAGAAAATGACAACATTCAAGCCATAGCGGAAGATTACAAGGTTCTAAATATTGCCATTCAATCAGGCTCTGATGATGACATTAAAAAATATGCTGAAGAAAACAACCTTAAGCTAGACAACATTATCAATGACAAATCTGGTTCTTTATCTCGCTTATTCGGTGTTAAGGGTACACCCAGTAGTTTCTTTATCAATACCGAAGGTCGCATACAATTTGTCGAAGTGGGTTATACCACCACACTTGGCTATCGACTAAGATTATGGTGGGCCGGGCTTTGACCGCCGACTGGTCTCAACAACTTGATTTTATTTTTAAACAAGATTATTACCAGCAACTACTTGAATTTCTAGAATACGAATCAACTCATAACAAAACCATTTACCCGCCTCAAGATCAAATATTTAATGCCTTTGATCTCAGCAGTTTTGAAAACACCAAGGTCATTATTCTTGGGCAAGATCCTTATCACAACGAAGGTCAAGCGCATGGCTTGAGTTTTTCAGTACCTGAGGGTGTCAGCATCCCACCATCGCTGAGAAATATCTATCAAGAACTCTTCTCGGATTTAGACATTACACCTAGCCAAAGCGGTAATTTAACCCACTGGGCGTCACAAGGAGTACTTCTACTCAATAGCGTACTCACCGTTGAGAAAAATTCACCCGGCTCTCATTCCAAATCAGGCTGGGTCGATTTTACTGATACGGTGATTGATATCCTCAATGAGAAAAAACAAAATTTGGTGTTTTTATTATGGGGCGCCTATGCGCAACAAAAAGTCGAACTAATTGACCAAGACAAACACTTGGTTTTAACCGCTGCTCATCCGTCACCTTTTTCAGCGCATAAAGGCTTTTTTGGTGCTAATCATTTCTCTCAAACCAATGATTACCTTAAAATGCACAACCAACAAACAATAAATTGGAAGCTATGAAATTAGTGATTGATGATGCGTGCTACGCTTACGATGAAATATTCTCGCAATTTGGCGAGATAACCACTATACCCGGTCGAAGCATTGACAAGGCTTCTGTACAGGATGCTGATGTACTCATCGTACGCTCACGTACCAAAGTTAACCAAGCCCTATTAGAAGGGAGTAAAGTTAAGTTTGTTGGTTCAACGGTTGCGGGCCTTGATCATGTTGATCAAGATTATTTAGCAAAAAACAACATTACTTTCTTTTCAGCTCAAGGCTGTAATTCAATGGCGGTGGCTGAGTTTGTGATTAGTGCGATTGTTAACTTAGCTGATGAACTGGATTTTGACTATACGCAAAAAACTTTGGGAATAATCGGTGTAGGTAATGTTGGCTCAAGATTGGCTGCTAAAGCAGAGCTAATAGGCATTAAAACCCTACTGAATGATCCACCACGCCAAGACAGTGAAAATTTGCCAAATTTTGTCGACCTTGATGCTGCTTTAAGTGCTGATATTGTTACTTTTCATACGCCACTCACTTTCGATGGGCAGCACCCGTCTTACCGACTGTTAAATGAGGCTAATTTTCATAATATTAATGAAAAAACCATTATTTTTAATGCCGCAAGAGGTGGTGTTATTAATGAAAAAATTTGGGAAAAAACTCAAACGATGGTCAATATCATCGATTGCTGGGAAAACGAACCTAACATCAACCAAAGCTTACAAAAATACGCCTATTGGGCCACCCCACATATCGCCGGACACTCAGTTGATGCTAAATTTATGGGCAGCTTTATGGTCTATGAGGCCTTATGTGACTTTAGCGGGCAAAAGCAAAACAAAAGCATCGTTAATTTGATTAATCCTGGTGTTTTAACCGTTAAACAAGACAACCTTAAAGACACGCTAAACGAAATTTACGACTTTAAGCAAGACACTTTAGCAATCAAAAATATTGGAAATTTTGAAGATTACCGAAGAAACTATCCTATTCGCTATGAATGGCCACATTACAACAGCCAAACTGCACTACCTATTGTCAATAATTAACCACCTCTAACAATTGACTTTATCTGCATAAATACTTCTTTAAAGGTTGTCTGTTTAATCACATTAACCAAGGCCTTAACATCAAACTTATGATGGCGATCTGCCATGATACCCATTTGTGGCATATCAGATAATCCTGTCTCAATTGCATGCTCTTTGAACTTGTCATTTTTCCAGAAGAAACCACCTGGCATCGTCGTTGGAATCACCAAGGCGTAGAATAAAATCCTACCCAAATACGCTGAAACTAGAACTGACACAAAACTCACAGCAAATAACAAGGCGCTTGGCTCCATCATTAACCACACCATGATAGCCATATTAACTCCTAATAGTGCATTACGCATTTGGTAAGTTTTACCAAAAGTGGTCACTTGCTCAAAATAAGAGGCTTGACTTTCGCCAAATTTTTTCACATCTTGGCGATGAACAATGTGTCCAATACTTTCTAAAGCTAACCCTAACAATGCAATGGATGCAATCTGCATAACACCTGCATCGCTTAATCCAAATGGCATTAGTAATAAACCAAATAACAAACTACCCAAACTAAGTGCTGTACCGTAAAAAGCACTGCCTGTTTGCCAATGATCCCAAAATGGTCTAGCTGGAATACGATAAAGCTTGTACATATAGTATGAGCCTAACGCAAAGCCGATGACAGTAACCCCATAAGCAATGTATTCAAAGATCTTTAATCCTGTTATTTCTACAAATAGCATCATCATTAAACCAATGACAAACAATGTCACGCCCGCAATTTCTCTACTAACTGGAGACCATCGTAGATTGTAATAACCACGATAGAAGAATTGTGGCTTGCCTAAGTGTAAATTAAGCTTAATCAAGCCATAAGTTAATAGAATTAATAACATAGCAATTATCGGAATTACACCATTGCCACTGGTTGATTTTACTGCGCCTAAATTTAATAATTGTGCTGCAATAACCCATAACGTTGCACCCATTGCTGCTTGACTGCATAAGGTAAAGATAGCGTGCGCATTCTCATGAGAATGTAATAATTTTTGCATACCCCAATACTTCTTAGATGAATGCTTGTCAGTATCGACAACAGATTTAAATTCACCATTATCCTGTTTGTGGTATTTAATTGGCATACCATCAGGTCTGGTCATGTCTCGCTGCGTGTCTTTAGTTTGTTGGAAGCGAATATTAGGATGGGTAATTTTAGGATCTGGAAAACCCGGAATAGAAACTTTTGCTTGCTCCCTATCGTCAGGCACACTTTCAACCACACCAAAATCTAATGCATTACCTAAGCAAGCAGCAACACAAGCGGGCTGTAGACCCACTTCAAGGCGATCCACACACATATTACACTTGCTCACTTGACCCTTTACAGGATCTAGTTGTGGTGCATTATATGGGCAGACCCAGGTGCAATAACCACAACCAAAGCAGATATCAGGGTCCTGCAATACAGCGCCATATTCAGCAAATTTGGTATATGCTCGTGTTGGGCAACCCTTTAAACATACCGGATCATCACAATGATTACAAGCCATAGAAAGATTAAGACGTTGATAATTAGGATAAGAGCCACCTTCAACAAAGCCAACTGAACGGAATGCTATATGATCAGGGACGTCATTTTTTTCACTACAAGCTGATTCGCAAGCATGACAACCAATACAATTATCTGCATTAAAGTAAAAACCATGCTGCTTGTAACGATTTGGATTTTCTCCAACACTACTATCACCATTAATATTTAAACTCTGATTACGCAGAGGACTATCATCATTGGTTTTTTCTATCGAATGACCATAAACATTCTTCTTTTTGGTTTCTTTATCCCATAAAAAAGCGTGTTTTGGTTCGTCGTCTCTAACTTTCCACATAATAGGTTTCCTAAAATTCTCTCATTTCCATGCTTAGCTGTGCCGCTGCTTTTTGATCTTCGATGGTTTCAATTCTTATTGCTTGCTGCTTATAAGCTGGTTGTCTTGAATAAGGGTCCAATAAACCAAGGGTTAAACGGTTAGCGCAATCATGAAAATGGAACGGTAAAAACACCATGCTTTTTGACACACGATTGGTAAACTTAGCCATAACAATTGCATCTGATCGTCTCGACACCAGTCGTACATAATCACCATCCTCAGCACCAATCTCAATCGCTAAATCGGGGTTAATTTCGATAAAAGGAATCGGGCTAAATTTATTATTATTAGCCACTTTTCCTGTTTTACTACGACCATGCCAATGCTCTACCAAACGACCCGTATTTAACCAAATTGGGTATTTTTCGTCAGGCACTTCGTTATTATCAACAAATGGCAATGGTATGAGTTTAGCCTTACCATCCTCAAATCTAAAGGTAGCATCTTCTGTATAGATGCGCTTACCACCTGCTAGTGGCTGCTCTCCATTTTTAACTTGTTCTTCTGTATACGGCCATTGAATACCACGATTTTTCTCGATTTTGTCATAATCCATACCGGAAATATCACACAAACGCCCTTTCGATAAAGTCTTCATTTCTTCAAAAACTTCAAAAGTATGTTTTGGAAAGTTTACTTTTCCTTCAGTATTAAAACGTTTAGACATTTCATTGAAAATCCAAAAATCTGGCTTTGAATCACCATGTGGTTCAATAATGCCGCGCACTATATTGACTCGTCTTTCAGTATTGGTCATTACGCCAGTTTTTTCTGCCCACGTACCTGCGGGTAGAAATGCGTTTGCATATTGTGCACTTTCAGTATCTTCGTAACAATCTTGTACGACACAGTACTCTAGTTTCTCCATCGCCTTTCTAATTCTTGCCGTATTTGGCAATGAAGACAATGGATTGGTGGCAATTAGCCACAACGCTTTAATTTCACCGGTTTCAATAGCTCGGTAGATATCTGTTTGCACCAAACCACGCTTAGTTGGTAAGAAATCTACATCAATATTCCAAAAATCTGCAATATCTTCTCGGTCTTTAGGGTTTTCTAATAAACGATAATTCGGCAAACCTGAACATGACGACCATTCACGTGTACCCATCGCATTGCATTGACCAGTAATCGACAAACTAGTGCCGCCCGGAATACCAATATTACCGGTAATAAGCGCCAGGTTATTAACACCCACTACACCATCAGATCCATGCGTAGATTGATTAATACCCATGCACCAAATTTGCATTGCTGCGCCTGCCTTAGCAAACAGTCTAGCGACCACACGAATGGTATCTTCATCAATACCACAAATTTTTGATGCTGTTACTGGGTCATACTTATCAACTTCCGCTTTCAGTTCGTCATAACCATTGGTATTTTTCTTAATGTAGTCTTCATCTTGTAGTCCTTCATTCAGAATCACGTGCATCAATGCATTTTGTAAAACAATATCTGTACCAGGAGTGACGGTGAGATGTATATCTGCACTCTGAGCAAATATGGTGACACGTGGATCAACCACAATGAGTGGAAATTTACGCTTTTCTTGCGCTTCTTTCATTCTCCAATAAATAATCGGGTGTTGTTCAGGTAGGTTTGAACCCCAGGCAATTAAACAGTCTGTATGTTCAAAATCTTCATAACATCCTGGAGGGCCGTCTGAGCCAAATGACCGCTTATAACCAGATACCGCTGACGCCATACAAAGTGTAGTGTTGCCATCGTAATTGTTGGTACCAATCAAGCCACGAGTTAACTTTCCTAAGGTGTAGAATTCTTCAGTCAACATTTGACCAGTTGAAATAATCGCTACAGAGTCACGGCCATGTTTAGCTTGAACTTTTTTAATATTATCAGCCACAGCATCTAGTGCTGTGTCCCAATCAGTCTGTTCAAATTCTTCATGCCAGTGCTTGCGAATCATTGGCTTATCGCCACGGCCTGCCGAAGCAAATAATTCATGCTCCATAATGCCTTTTAGGCATAACTTGCCACGATTAACATCTGCTCCGCCCACACCCCTGGAAGAAACCGCATGGTTCTCTTTATTAAATCCCACTTCCATAGAGCAGCCTGTAGAGCAATAACCGCAGGTGGCATATTTCCATTCGACAATCTTTTTGTCAGTAATCTTAATTGGGTTTTTTTGAGTTCTATTGAGTAACATTGATCTATCCTAGTTAATTTCTATTTGTGCTGAATATTTAAGTCAGTATACGTACAGAAACAAATTTAATTATAAACTTCAACATATCGCCAAAGATTAAACTACCAATGGAGAATATAGCCATCATATACGGTTCAGAAATACCGTTGCTGAAGGCAATTATAAGCCAAAAAAAACATCTAACTAAAGGCCTGTACCATTTTTAAAATAAAATTCATGACTTTTATTCTTTGTCAGGCTTATAAATTAATATAAACCTTGCCTGACTCTATTTTTGTTTCAAAACAGGCCGTTGAGCCCTCATCAGCACCTTGCGCTTCTCCATCTTCTAAGCTGATAACCCAATTATGTAATGGACAGGTTACCTTGTGATCATAAACAATGCCTTCGGACAACATGCCACCCTTATGTGGACATAAATTATGTATCGCAAAGACACTATCGTCTCTAGTGCGAAAAATTGCAATTTCTTGATCATCTGTACGATACACCCTTGATCCTAATACTGGAATATCATCCAACGCGACCACCTCTTTCCAACTTGACATAAATACTCCTTAATAATTATTGTGTAATAACTTCAAACTGATGGCTTTGTGCACCTTCTGCGCGCTCTTTCCATGGATCATTTTGTGTTTTCAGTTGAGAGACTAAAAATCTAGCATGTAGTGCTTTTCTATTTTCTTCATCATCAACTAATTGCTCAGTAACGAATGACAAGCCAACACGGTCGATCCACGGCGCTGTCCTTTCTAAATAGAGCGCATCTTCACGATAAAGCTGACAATAGGCGCCCACATATTCAATCGCCTCCTCGTCACTTTCAACTACTGTTAATAAATCTGTAACACGTACTTTGATACCGCCATTACCACCTACATGGAGCTCCCACCCTGACTGAACTGCCACCAGACCAAAATCCTTAATGGTGGCTTCAGCACAGTTCCTAGGGCAACCAGATACTGCTAATTTAAACTTATGAGGCATCCAAGATCCCCATGTCATTTTCTCTAATGTGACACCCATACCCATTGAATCTTTTGTTCCAAATCGACACCATTCATCACCGGCACAAGTTTTAACCGTTCTCAATGACTTACCGTAAGCATGGCCAGAAACCAGCCCACCCGCACTAAGATCTTTCCATACCTTAGGCAAATCTTCCTTGGTAACGCCGAACAAGTCAATACGCTGTCCGCCAGTTACCTTCATGGTAGGGATGTTAAATTTATCTACCACATCGGCAATGGTTCGGAGTTCTAATGGAGTCGTTACACCACCCCACATTCTTGGCACCACTGAGTAAGTGCCGTCTTTTTGGATATTACCGTGCGAACGCTCATTAATAAATCGTGATTGAACATCATCTTCATAATCTGGGTTAGCTGCTAATAAATAATAATTTACTTCAGGTCGACACACATGGCAACCATCTGCATTTTTCCAGCGCATTTTTGCAAATACTTCAAATACCGTAACAAAATCATTGTTAAAGATATGGTCATGGACCTCTTGTTTAGTATGTTCTGTACAGCCACAAATTGGCTTCTTCTGTGGTGACTCTGAATATTCACCACCCAAGGTTGAGGCTAATAACTGCTCTACTAGTCCTGTGCAAGAACCACATGAACTTGATGCCTTGGTATGAGCACGTACATCTTCTAAAGTAAAAAGATTTTTCTCATTAATGGCGTTCACAATGTCGCCCTTACACACACCATTACAACCACAAATCTCTGCTGAATCATCCATTGCTGCAACCATATCAACTGCGCCATGACCAGAATCTCCAACATGTGCCTGACCAAACAATAAGCGGTCACGCATATCTGCAATATTGTTTTCATCTTTCATTAATTGAAAATACCATGACCCATCAATCGTATCACCGTACATTACCGAGCCAATAATTGTGTCATTTTCAATCACAATTTTTTTATACACGCCTCTGGCAACATCTTGAAAAACTAAATCTTCACTATTTTCTGTGCCCTTAAAATTACCAGCAGAAAAAAGATCTATACCAGTCACCTTCAACTTTGTAGATGTGACTGAGCCTTCATAAATACCAATACCGTATCCTGCTAAATGGTTAGCACAAACCTTTGCTTGTTCAAATAATGGCGCAACTAATCCGTAACACAGGCCACGATGCTGAATACACTCACCAACTGCATAAATGCTCGGATCATAAGTTAGCATGGTGTCATCAACTACAATACCACGCTCACAATGAACACCTGATTGTTGTGCCAATGAAAAGTTTGGTCGAATACCCACCGCCATGACCACCAAATCTGCATCCATAGCAGACCCATCTACAAACTCAATTTGTTTTACTCGGCCACTATCATCGGCGCTTAGTTTTTGAGTTTGCGCTTCCAGTTTAAAGCTCATACCCCTCTCTCTAAGAGAGGTTAATAGCATTTGTGAAGCGGTAGAATCAAGTTGCATTTCCATGAGGTCTGCAAGCAAATGAACAACGGTAACATTCATACCTTGCTTCATTAAGCCATTAGCAGCCTCTAGACCTAATAAACCACCACCAATTACCACAGCATTTTTGTGATTTTTAGCAGCGTCAATCATTTGATCAACATCAGCAATATCTCTAAAACCAATCACACCATCTAAATCATGGCCTTCAATTGGCAGAATGAATGGATTAGATCCAGTTGCAATCAACAACTTATCATAATTATAACTATTGCCTTTGTCATCAACCACAGCTTTACTACTACGGTTAATACTGGTAATAGTGCTATCAGTATGCAAGGTAATGCCATTATCTTTATACCAATCCAGATCATTAATCATGATCTCATCAATGGTTTTTTCATCTGCTAATACTGGAGATAACATGATGCGATTGTAATTGCCATATGGCTCACTACCAAATACGGTAATATCAAATTTTTCTTCGGTAATTTTAAACAGTTCTTCTAGGGTTCTTACACCCGCCATGCCATTTCCGATTAATACTATTTTTTTCATAACTACTCCTAACGCACTAACAATAACAATAAAAATATATTAATTGCAAAAGATATTGCGACTAATACTTTATATTTCTTAAGTACAAACTCAGGCCCTTCAGCAGTTTGTACTGTTTTTAAAAATGTTTGATTTGGATGCTCCAAATCAAACAAAAATTCACTTAAAGCCTCGTAACGACTTTTATCATCTAGATGGCAGGCCTTATGAATCGCACCATCTATCCAAATTGGCACATGAGGATCATGCTTTAAAATTGATCCATAAGTCACCTGCGATAATTTCTTCACGGTTAAGTTCTTATCTAACTTATCCTGATAAGGAAGATGACCCGCAAACATCTCATAAACAATAACACCTAAACTAAACTGATCAGATGCTTGAGTAACTTTTTCATTTATTATTACTTCTGGCGCTGTATAACCCCGGGTGCCTTGGTTTCCAACCGCAGCCACTGGACTAATCAACTCTGTAACACCAGCAATTCTTGCTGAACCAAAATCTATTAATTTTACCTGTCCAATCTTATTAATCATAATATTTTCAGGCTTTAAATCACAATGCAACATCTCTTGACGATGAAAGGCTCTAAGTCCTTGGATTATTTGCTTTACTAAGCTAACAACCACTTTAATATCAGGCTGAGGATTGTCTTGCATCCACTTCCTCAATGTTTGCCCTTTTATATATTCCATCGCATAGGCTAAGAATTTACTTTCTTCAGTGCTATTATGGGTTTTAACCACATTGGCAGATTGAATCCTTTGCCCTACCCATTCTTCATACATAAAATGTTTTAAGTATTGAGCATCATCTTCAAAATTAATCGATGGTGTTTTCAATACTACCATTTCATTCGTCTGACTGTCTTTAGCAAGATAGACTTGAGTTCTATTGCTAGCATGAATTAAAGATTCAACTTCAAACCCGTTAATCTTCATGCCCTTCTCTAAATCTGGCGGAATCGGTCTCTTGGTTAATTTATCAAACGTCTCACTTAAATTCTCATCTGGTAATTGCTCTACTTTGCAAATAATGGCTGAAATATTATCCTGAGAATCTGCTGCTAACGCTTTCTCTGATAGTTCATCAGCAGAAATTCCATCATTAAGTAGTGAGCAAAGTGTTTTATCATTTAGATAATCATGTACGCCATCAGTCGTCATTAAATACACATCATCTAATTTAACTTTAGTCATGTAATAATCAACATGAACCTTGAGGTCGAAGCCCATAGCCCTGGCTAAGTAGGTTTTTTCTTTGGCAAGATGCAACACGTGATCCTGTGTCAATTGCTTTAATTTACCATCTCTATATCGATAAATACGGCTATCGCCCACATGGAATATATGCGCCGTGTTAGATTTAACAATCAGCACACTCATCGTCGAAAGCATAGAAGAATGCTCTTGTTCTCTAACCGACTGCGAATGCAACCAATTATTTAATGCCGAGATAACCTTGCTAGCTGAATGCTCTGTACTCCATGAATCTGGCGTAGAATAATAATCACTCAAGAAGCTCTTCACACAACAAGCGCTGGCATCTTTAGCTTTTTCTGAGGCGCTGACACCATCTGCTATAACAGCCACTATACCTTTATTATCCAGCACCGGAGATTTCGGAATATAAAAACCACAAGCATCCTGATTCTCAGGCTTAATTCCTGCTTGAGTACTAGATTGGAAGCTGAGTTTTAGTTTTTCCATTGATTAATTTAATTTAATAATCTTAACAGTGCCATCATCCAATACTTCTGTCATTTGACTCTTTGGTTCATCCAAGAACAACACAATCAATACTAATACACTGGCAGAAACGATACCAATCAACATAAAGAACTCATCGTATTCTACCAATGAGTTCACTGTCAAAAACATAACCGAGCCTGCAGCACCAAAAGCACCAACCATACCGGCAAATTGTCCAGTTAAGCGTCTTTGGATCAATGGTACCATAGCAAATACTGCACCCGATCCTGCTTGAGAAAAAATACCACCTAAAATTGTGAGTCCTACCACCCAAGTGATAGACCAGGTGTCTTTGTCAACATTGCCAAGTATTAGGAAGCTAGTGGCGATACCAGCAAAGGCGATCATAAGGGTCAACTTACGGCCAATCTTATCACTGATCCAACCACCGCCCGGTCGAGCAAATAGATTAATAAACGGATAAACGCCCGCTAAGAGTGCAGCCGTAATTTTAGGTAATTCAAACCAATCAACATAAAACATAGCCAAGATTGATACTACCGCTAATTCGGTACCAAAGGTTGCCATGTAGGCCCAATCAAGAATAGCTACTTGCTTAAAGTGATAACGACTTTGCTTAGGCACAGGATTTTTAATAATTTCTGCATTCACATGCCAAATCTTAACTAACTGCAAGACAAAAACCGCGCCTAATGTTAAGTACACTAACCATGTTGTTTCTACCGATATCATCCCAGCTTTAGCTGGTGACAATTTCCATGTCAATAATGCCAAGGCTAAATAAAGTGGAATATTCATCAGTATGTACAAGATTAAATCACCTAAGCTAGTGACTTCCATTGCCCCTGATTTCTTTGGCTTGAAATAAGTAGAACCTTTAGGCGTGTTACTCACATTGAAATAATAAAACACACCATAGATTATCGCAATAAGGCTGGCGAGAGTAATGGCGTATCTCCAACCATCAACATCACCAAAACTTGCAGCTACAAATGGCAAGGTAAACATGGCACCGGCAGAACCAAAATTACCCCAGCCACCATAAATGCCTTGTGCTATTCCTGTTTGTTTAGCTGGGAACCATTCTGAAATCATACGAATACCAACCACGAAACCAGCACCAATAAAGCCAGCAAAAAATCTCATTAAAGCCAGCTGCTCATAGCTTTGCATCCAGCTAAAGGCAATTGAGATCAGTCCGCCCAATATCAAGATTGAGGAAAACATAATCTTCGGACCAAGCTTGTCAACCAACATGCCGACAACAATTCTTGCAGGGATGGTTAAACCTACGTTAAGTATTAATAAGACTTTTGCTTGTTGATCAGTAAGTGCTAAGGCTTCTTTGATGAACGGCATCATAGGGCCTAAACCCAACCAAACCACAAAAGACATAAAAAAAGCAAACCAGGTTAAATGCAATATGCGGTATTTACCTGTAAATGAAAATATGTTTAACTTGTCTTCCATAACGCTCCAAAAAAAATAAAATTAATTTAACTTAATAATCTCAACCGTGCCATCATCTAGCACTTCTGTCATATGACCCTTAGGCTCTTCTAAGAACAGTACAATTAATGCCAATACAATAACAGACACAATGCCAATAATCATAAAGAATTCATCGTATTCCACCAAGGTATTAACCGTCAAAAACATCACCGCACCGACATTACCAAACGCACCAACCATACCAGCAATTTGGCCAGTTAAGCGTCTTTGAATCAATGGCACCATGGCAAAGATTGCACCTGATCCAGCTTTAGAGAAAATACCACCTAAAATTGTCAATCCCACCACCCAAGTGATAGACCAAGTTTCTTTATCAACATTACCCAGCGCTAAGAAACTAACTGCGATACCAGAAAAAGTAATCATTAAGGTTAACTTACGGCCAATCTTATCACTAATCCAACCACCGCCTGGTCGAGCAAATAAGTTAATAAATGGATAAACACCTGCTAAGAGTGCAGCCGTAATTTTAGGTAATTCAAACCAATCCACATAAAACATGGCCAATACTGAAACCACAGCTAATTCTGTACCAAAAGTAACTAAATAGGCCCAGTCCAAAATAGCAACTTGCTTAAACTTATAGCGATGCTGCTCAGGCACAGGGTTTTTAATAATTTCGGCATTCACATGCCAGATCTTAACTAACTGCACGCCAAACATCGCTACTAGTGCAACATACACCGCCCATGAGGTCTCTAATGAGATTAGCCCCATTTTAGTTGGTGAAAGCTTCCAAGTCAGTAAGGCCAAGGCCAGATACAATGGAATGTTCATGACGACATAAAGTATCAAATTACCTAAGCTTGAGACTTCCATAGCGCCTGATTTCTTCGGCTTGAAGTAAGTAGAGCCCTTAGGCGTGTTACTCACATTGAAGTAATAAATCACACCATACACAATCGCCAACACACTGGCAATCGTAATGGCGTATCTCCAACCATCATCTCCACCAAAACCTACCGCAATAAAGGGTAGGGTTACCGCCGCACCGGCAGAACCAAAATTACCCCAGCCACCGTAAATTCCTTGCGCTATTCCTGTTTGTTTGGCTGGGAACCATTCTGAAATCATACGAATACCGACCACGAAACCAGCACCAATAAAGCCTGCTAGGAAGCGCATCATCGCTAACTGCTCGTAGCTTTGCATCCAACTAAAGGCAATTGAGATTAGTCCGCCCAATATCAAAATTGAGGAAAACATAATCTTCGGGCCGAGCTTATCAACCAGCATACCCACAATGATTCTCGAAGGAATGGTCATTGCCACATTAAGAATTAATAGAACTTTTGCTTGCTGTTCTGTGAGGGCTAGCGCCTCTTGAATAAATGGCATCATTGGACCTAGGCTCAACCAAACCACAAAGGTCATGAAAAAGGCAAACCAAGTCATGTGCAGGACACGGTATTTGCCTTTAAATGAAAATATATTTAACTTGTCTTCCATAAAAACTCCAAAATTATAAAAAGTTTAAAAAAGTTACAACATTAGTAACAACACTTAAAAAACTTCAATGTATAAATTTGGCCTCAATACCAATATCTGCAGAAAAACAATTCACTACAGACGAAAAAAAACGCTTACCCAGTTTTTAATCTATAAAAACCAGTGTAAACGTCTATGTTTGTTTATCATCCATCGTTGGACAATGTGTGCGTATTATATCAAAAAATCTAACTTTATATTAATAATTAATAATATTTAGCGTAAATATCGATAAAAAACACCACAAAAAGCTAAAATGAACCCATGGATAAAATAATCATTCAACCACAAAACTTTGATCTGACCACTGAGGTCAATCTTGCCAAGGGCGATGATAGCAATATTGGTGCTGTGGTTAGTTTTGTGGGCACGGTACGTGATTTAGATAACGAATCCATCACCAAGATGACGCTTGAGCACTACCCACAGATGACTGAAAAGGCCCTTGTGTCAATTGCCAATCAAGCACATCAGCGCTGGCAGTTGGGCAATATCACTATTATTCATCGTATCGGAGATCTTATGGTTAATGATCAAATTGTATTGGTGATTACCACCAGCAAACACAGGAAATCAGCCTTTGAATCTTGTGAATTTATTATGGATTATCTAAAAACTCAAGCGCCTTTTTGGAAAAAAGAGCATACGGAAGACTCTAGTAAATGGGTTGAATCTAAAACAACAGACAAAGATCGAAGTAACAGTTGGGATTAAATCTTATCAAAATCCTGCGGATTATTCAAATTAATAAACACTTTAGGCTGGTCTGAGCAATCTATCTTTTGAAAATTATTCTGCTCAATCCACAAACCTAATTTACGCTCGCCAGAGTCTAAAAAAGCTAATAAATTATCTTTTAAGCTGGTTTTCATTATTGCAAAAGTTGGGTGAATATGTGAACCATCATCAGCCACACAAATACCCACATTCTTGTCTGCCATACACTGAATTAATCGATCGATCACTATCTCATTAACCAATGGACTATCACAAGGTAACACTAATAAGTGCGTCGTACTGACCACTGACATAGCTTTAGAAATACCGGCTAATGGCCCTTGATAATCGGCTAACTCATCGCTAATGACTTCTCCATATTGTTGATACACCTCAACATTACGATTAGCACTAATCAATAATCGACCCACTTTACCATCAACCACATCAACCACGTAACCAATCAGTGGTTTGGCATTTAGCAAGATCAGACCCTTGTCCTTACCTTGCATTCGGCTTGAACGTCCTCCAGAGAGAATAACAGCAGTAATATTGTTTTTATCAATCATTTTGTTAGGTCTATTGTTGCTTATCAGTTATAACGATATTAGATTATATTAGCATTCTATGATACAATCAATCCATCAGTTTGAGTTATATATATTATGAAAAATCAAGATGTTGATTACGGTTGTGATCAAGTACAACAGCCTTTATTGGCAATGGATGAGGCCCTAGATTTTCTGCTTAATGCAGTAGTAATCAACACTAATACACATCTTGTGTCGCTTGATAATTCACTCTATCAGGTGCTGGCACAAGATGTATGCTCAACCATCAATGTACCTGATTTTGATAATTCTGCGATGGATGGCTATGCCATAAACCTTAAAGAAGATCAAGTTAATACCCCAGGCGGGTTTAGTTTTGAAGTGACTGATCGAATCCCTGCCGGTAGTATAGGTAATACACTTGCGCCTGGATGTGCTGCTCGCATCTTTACTGGCGCCCCTATTCCACAAGGTGCCAATACCGTTATCATGCAAGAAGAGTGTGAAGTATCTGAAGATGGTAATCGTATCGAAACTTGGCGCCCTCTATCACTGGGTGAAAACATTCGTCCGATGGGTAACGACATTCAAACCCGTGATGTAATTTTACGTGCTGGACTACAACTAAAACCACAAGATGTGGCTCTTTCTGCCTCTGTTGGTGTGGCTGAACTCGAAGTCTTTAACAAGCTTAAGGTTGGTGTATTTTTCACTGGAGATGAATTGGTTGAGCCTGGAAATACTTTAAATAAGGGTGAAATCTTTAACTCTAATCGCTATGCGCTGGTCTCCCTACTCAAACAACTAAACTGTGAGGTGATTAATCTAGGCAACATCAAGGATGACCTAGATTCAACTTGTAAGGCTTTAGAAATTTTGGCATCCGATTGTGATTTAATTATGACCACCGGCGGTGTCTCTGTTGGCGAAGAAGACCATGTCAAACCCGCAGTAGAAAAGCTCGGTAAGTTATCTTTATGGCGCATTAAAATGAAACCAGGCAAGCCACTGGCTTTTGGTCATGTTGGCAAAGCTGCCTTTATTGGCTTGCCTGGTAATCCAGTATCAGCCATGGTGACGTTCTTCTTGTTCGCACGGCCTTTTATTAAAAAGATGCAAGGTGTTAGCAATCATAAAAATCAAACCACTCAGGTGCAAACTAACTTTGATTGGCGCAGGCCAAGACCACGACGTGAGTTTGTCAGAGTAAAATTAGATCATTCTACCATTCCGGCTTCAGCCAATCTCTATCCTAAACAAGGTTCAGATGTATTAAGCTCTATAGTTTGGGCTGACGGCTTGGTAGAAATACCAGAAAATAGCACCTTCTCTAAGGGCGAGGTGCTAAATTATTATTCATTAACTGAGTTAACCCAATGAACAAACTAACCCATATTAACGATAAAGGTGATGCGCAAATGGTCGATATATCTGACAAGGCTATCACCACTCGTATTGCTGTAGCAAAATCAGTGGTACTCATGCAGCCATCAACCTTGGCGCTGATTACTTCTGGCCAACACAAAAAAGGTGATGTTTTAGCGGTAGCACGTATTGCTGGTATCCAGGCGGCTAAAAAGTGTGCCGATCTTATTCCTTTGTGTCACCCTCTAATGCTGACTAAGGTAAGTGTGGAGCTGAGCGCCAATACTGAAGATTCGAGTGTTGAGATTATCGCCACCACCAAATTGGATGGTAAGACTGGCGTAGAAATGGAAGCACTGACTGCGGCAAGTGTGGCAGCGCTTACTGTATATGACATGTGCAAGGCGGTTGATCGTGGAATGGTGATTAGCCAAACTCAAGTGCTTGAAAAATCTGGTGGAAAGTCTGGGGATTGGAAAGCGTAGACATGAAACAATTAATTGATCCGTTTAATCGTAACATTACCTACCTTAGGGTATCGGTAACGGATCATTGTAACTATCGTTGTCACTACTGTCGCGATGAGGATCATATAACCGATACCACTCGAAATGAGATCCTGTCTTATGAAGAAATTGCAAAAATTGTGCGATTATTCAGTGAACTAGGTGTCACTAAAGTTAGACTTACCGGTGGTGAGCCATTACTACGCAAAGACATCCTTAGCCTAGCAAAGATGCTCGGCGAGATCCCAGCTATTAACGATATCCCAATCTCAACCAATGCACACTTGCTAACACCCATTGCCAGCCAACTAAAATCAGCTGGTATCAATAGAGCCAATATCTCCATTGACTCGCTTGACAAGGAGCGATTCAATCAGATTACTCGTGGTGGTGATTTAGACAAAGTTATCCAAGGGATAGACGCAGCTATTGAATCAGGCATGAATCCTATCAAACTCAATATGGTGGTGATGCGTGGTGTTAATGACGATGAGATTGAAGCTATGGTCGACTTTGCCATTGGGCGTAAACTTGATATTCGTTTTATTGAAACCATGCCAATTGGCACGGCAGGTATTGACGCGGTTGATCATCACTACAGTGAAGCCGATATCTTAAAAAGAATACACACACACTTGCCAGATCGATTGATTGCTATTAAATCTAAACAAACGGCAGGTCCTGCTAAAGGCTATTTAATTGAAAACACCCACTCGTCTGTGGGCACGATATCGGCAGTTTCTAATAATTTTTGTAGTAGTTGTAATCGTGTCAGGCTAACCGCTAAAGGGCGATTAATCTTATGTCTTGGTCAGAAGAATTCTGTTTCCCTGCGTGATGCACTGAGATCAGATATGGATGATGATGACATTAAAACCATGATTATAAATGCTGTTAACCATAAGCCTGAAAAGCATGAATTCGATACTGACATTGATAATATCAACAGTGTGCAAATGGTAGAAATTGGCGGATGAAGATCTTATATTTTGCTTCACTTAAAGAATCACTCAAAATTGCTAACGAGGATATGCCAGCAAGTGCTGGTATGACAGTCAAAAAACTAAGATTAATGCTGATTAAAAAATACGGAAAGCAACATTTCCCAAGCAATATCTTATGTGCGGTAAATCACGAGATTTCCAATGACTCAATCCAGCTAAACAATGACGATGAGGTGGCTTTCTATCCACCCGTTACAGGAGGGTAAAAAAATGAATCAAACAAAAATAAAAGTAGGTTTTATTACGATTTCAGATCGTGCAGCACGTGGCGAATACGAAGACATTGGTGGTCCCGCTATGCAAGCTTGGGTTAAAGACGCCCTACTCTCACCTTATGAGATAGATACTATTATTATTGAAGATGACCAAGCCTTAATCGAACAGACTCTAATTGATTTTGCAGATAATAAAAAATGCAATTTGATTCTCACTACCGGTGGCACCGGCCCAACTACACGAGATGTGACTCCTGAAGCAACACACGCCGTATGTGAGCGTATCTTTGATGGCTTTGCAGAGCAAATGCGCAACGTATCATTACGAACAGTGCCTACGGCTATTTTGTCACGTCAGACAGCGGGTACGCGTGGTAAAAGTTTAATTATTAACTTACCTGGCAAGCCAGCTGCGATTGCCGTGTGTTTGGGTGCGGTATTCTTAGCGGTACCAAAATGCTTGGAATTGCTAGATGATTCTAATATCCAAATTGACTTGGATTTTGTAGAGCAAGACTTCTCTTAATTTTAGCCAGTACTCCAGCCTCTTGGGCGTCTCATACCTGAGATCTTGCAGGCTTGTTGTACATAGCCATAAGGAAATAAGGAGAATAACTTAGCTTTTGCTTCTTTTTTACTAATACCAAGATCCACACCTAATTGCTTAAAAATATGACGGACATCAGATGCAACACCATTTTCTTTATAGAAATCACGCATCAAATCAAGAACAATCCAATGCTCATCGTTAAGCTCTAGATTTTCCTTTGTTGCTAATTCAATTGCTACTTCTCGATTCCATTGGTTGGGTTCAATTAAATACCCTTCATTATCAAGTTCAATTATCTCGCCATTAACTTCCATTACGTACCTCTAATATTTTGTATCATTCACTAATTAAATTTGCTAATCGACGACGATAAGCACCACTTTCTTCTGGGTTGCTACTGGCAAGCATATTACAAATCATGCCAATCATCTCCTTGGCCGCGGCTTCTTTAAATTTAGGATTATTTTCTTGAATAAAGAAAAGCATTTCCATGCCTTGTTCAATATCATGTTGCGCAAATAAACAAACTGCCAAATCAAAGCGCGCCTGGTAATCGTCAGGAGACTTAAACACCTGAGCTTGAAGCGAAGCTGCGCCCGCAGTATTTTGCGCTAAACGGATAAAATTAATCTGGGTTGAAATTGATAAACCGATATCGGTTTTTTGTGCTGACTCTGGTAGCCTGTCAAACAATTCTTGCGCCTGTTCTATTTCACCAATATCTAAGAAAATTTGTACCATATCCAAAGCCACACGCACATTGCTAGGGTCAGACGAAATAGCTTGCGTTAATAACATAATAGCGGATTGAGTATCGCCAGCCATATGTTTTGCTCTGGCTTGATCACGTAATTCATCGGACTCTCTAAAAACACCATAGTGTTTTAGCAAAATACGTAACTCTTCTAATTGCAACTCACCTTCTTCTCTTTGCACTTCTTTGCCATCTTTAAAGACAACCAAAGTGGGTATATTGGTAATTGAAAATTGTTGTTTTAATTCGTCTTGCTCATCAATGTCAATTTTGGCAAAGATAAAATCACCAGGGAATTCTTTAGCCAATTCAGCAATTGCATATTCTGTTTTAATACAAGGCTCAGACCACATACCCATAAACTCTACCAACACAGGCAGATGAGAGGAGTTGTGTATGACTAAATCTTCAAAATTGTTTTGACTAACTTCAAATATTAATGGCTTGTCTTCAGTACTCAAAATACTTTCCTTTATTTAGCGGGGTTGAAATAAGATTGATTTAATGCTTTGATAATTAGTGGCGATATTTCGCAAGTTTTCTTCACCTAATTCTGTATCAACTCTACCCTGATTAAGATCTCTAACTTGGTCTACATACATTTTCTTTAAAGTATCTAGCGTAGCGCTAATTTCATACACAGTAGGGTTATCAATATTTTTCCAATCTTGGGGTAGCGTGTGCGGATAATTAGGCTTAAAGTGTATTATGTCATCGTCACTTTCAAACATAACTTGTTAACAATTAAGCCGTTAAACTAGCAAACAATAATGGTAATTGCTCAGGTAGGCGTTCTACATTCTCAATCACCGTATAGTTATTTTCACCAAAGATTCGCTTCACATAAGCATCGGCATGTGGATCTAGCGTCAGACAATATGTTAAAACACCTGTTGAATACAGCTCTTCCACTGCTTTCTTAGTGTCAAAACGTAAATGCTGCGGATCTGTTTCATCGATATCTGCCGGCTCACCATCCGTAACTAAGAGAACGAGTTTTCGTTTTTCTTGCTGCTTATGTAAGTGAGCACCCGCATGACGAAGTGCAGCACCCATACGTGTCGACAAACCACCTTTCATGCCAGCAAGTCGTGACTTAGCTTCATCATCAAAGTGTTGGTTGAAGTCTTTAAAACGGTAATACTGAACATCATGGCGGCCATCAGAGGCAAAACCATGAAGCGCAAATGGATCACCAATACCTTCAATTGCTGTTGACACTAAGGTTGCCGCTTCACGCGTTAATTGTAAAATTGTCTTATCAGAATCACCTACAAATTCATTGGTGGATTCTGATAAATCTAACAGCACGACTACTGATAAATCACGCGTATTTAGCACATTACGCATAGTAATACGTGGGCTAGGCTGTTCACCCATACGAATAGCGATCATCGCATCAATCGCAGCATTAAGGTCAACCTCGTCGCCATCTTCCAGACCACGTTGACGCTGAACACCTGCGGGTGATAATAAATCAATAATTTGTCGAATACGGTGAGCAATCGGCTTATGTTTAAGCAGAATATTATCAATATCTTCAGGGTTGCCTTTGGTTGCACGACGCTCATACACAGTAGCCCAGTCTGGACGATGTAGCTGAATCTGATAATCCCATTCATGGTAGTGGTATGGATCAGAAACTGGCTCCTTACCCCACGCATCATTGAATGACTTGGCATCATCAGTCAGATCATCCTCATAGGTACGCATAATATCTTTACAGGTCCAAACGACTTGTGCATCATCACCAGCAAGCTCACAATCAACTTCATGTGCCATCATTAACGGGCTAACTTCATAGCGGACTTGCTGCTGACTAGCTGCCATATACTCGACACCCATATCCCAGTTAATGTCTTCATAGTGCCACACGATACGATTATCATCACGATAATCAACACGGTAACGCTCTAAAATTCTTAAACTTGGCACTGCTTTACGACCTGAAAACAAATTGTATAACTCAATACCCATCAACCATGCAAAATTATTGTCATCTTGGTTAGCTTCTATTTCGCTGTGAAATTTAGCGGCAAAATTATTTAATTGCTCATCATCACCTGTAACAGTTTCATCTAATAACTGCAAGGCGAAACCCTCTAATATCGACATGGTTTTGTGCTCAGCTGGCTCTTCATGCTCAAGCATCATTAGCGAGCGCCATAATTTTCTCAAACCAGGGAATTCGTTAACAGCCTTATACTCAACACGTGCATCTTCTAAAAGACCAATAAAGAACATCTGTGCAGGACTAAGTTGCTCTGCTGACATAGGTTTATTGGTATACATCATATGCGCAGCCATATGTGCCACGGTTGCACGATAAACCTCTAAACCTTCAATACCTTCAATATCATCCAAAGCATCTGGCACATAAAGAATTCGGTCTTGAACGTAAGGTCTAAAATCCGTATATTCGGCACCCGTTGGACGAATAAAGAAATCACGCCCCCACAAGGCGCGCAAATAGAAGTTTAGCTTTCGTTGTACTTTAATAAACAAAACACCGCGACGCTCTTTTTCTAGCATGGCACGTGAATCTGCAGACTCTAGTGAGAAGTAAGAAGTAAGGTTGTTATAATCTCTACGATAGGCTTTTGCGCCAAATTGAGCCCAACGACGTAAACCACTCAAAGTTAGTTTCGACAGTAATCCGTCAATATGCATGAGCATCGGGCGTAAACCACGAGCAGCTGTTGATGCTAATTGATGGATTAGAGTTAAGTAACCACGGACCAGCTGTGCGTCACCAAGGTGACGAGCAACATTTGGCAAAGTAGATAATAACAATATAATAACTTCGCCTGAAGTCATTGACGACGCCTTCATCGCGGCAGTCACACAGTCAGGAATAATATCCTCACCACATTCTTTAGCCATTTGTGGCATCACTTCAAGATAGGTAACTACCAAATCATTACCACGGCCTAAACCACATAGCGCCTTAGCGCCATCCAGATAATCTTTAAGACCAGCAGGGGAAATTACACGCGCAGCATCTTGAAACGTCGCATCCAGAACATCTCTTACTTCTGGCGCAATCTTTTCAAGAAATTCTGCATAATCTTCAAGTATAACTTTTGACATAATAAACTACCTTGATTAATTACTTCAAATCAACACTTGTTTAGCGATTAATTTAAAAATTGCCCAACAAGTATTTCTTATTATTAATTAGTAAATACTGTTTAACCTAAGAAGGTTTGTACTGCGGCATGCAACGTATCACGCATATCTGGATCATCCGTTAATGGAGTGATCATCGTCATACTACAAGCTGCTTCTGCATCAACACCTTTAGCAATTAACTGACCTGCGTATACCAATAATCGAGTTGAAATACCTTCGTCTAGACCATGACCTTTAAGGTTGCGCGCACGGTGTGCAATTTGTACTAATTTCTCAGCCATCACCTTATCTACACCTGACTCCTTGGTAACAATAGCTACTTCAAGTTCAGTCTCTGGGTAATCAAAATCCATACCACCAAATCGCTGTTTGGTGGATTGCTTAAGGTCTTTCATGAGTGACTGATAACCTGGATTGTATGAAATCACTAATTGAAAGTCAGGGTGTGCCTTAACTAGCTCGCCTTTTTTATCTAGTGGTAATTCACGACGGTGATCTGTCAACGGGTGAATGACAACCGTCGTATCTTGGCGTGCTTCAACAATCTCATCAAGGTAACAAATCGCACCAATACGTGCGGCCGTTGTTAATGGACCGTCTTGCCATTTTGTGCCGTCTTTATCTAACAAGAATCGACCAACTAAATCAGAGGCGGTCATGTCCTCATTACAAGCAACACTAATTAAAGGTCTGCCTAATTTCCAGGCCATGTACTCAACGAAACGTGATTTACCACAACCAGTTGGACCTTTAATCATCATCGGCATACGTACATCGTATGCAGATTCATAAAGTTCTACTTCGTTATTGACAGCTTCGTAGTATGGCTCATCCTTAATAACATATTGTTTTGGGTCTACTTTTACATCAGACATAATATTCCTCCACTATTTATTCATCTTCGTCATCAGTTTCATGCTCACCTGACCATCCAGATGTTTTAGCATCTTGGATAGCAACATCGTGGATGCGCTGATGACGTTCTCGTAATTCTGGCGGCAAATAACTAACCATACAGCCATATTTATCCCACTCGGCATTAACCTTCTGTAACAAAGCATCAATACCGGCAATGTTCCAACCCTCACAGGTCTCTGTTTCTTCGATCAATCCAAAAACCCATGCGTCTCTAATTACTTTACCAATGGTTGTCATTCCACCATTAATTTCGTTATTAATACCTACATATGTTTTTGGTTTATTCATGGTCATTATTTTATACAAAAAAAAACCCTAACTACAAGAGTTAGGGTTTTTAGTTTGGAACTTAGTTAGTTACTAAACCGTTTGACCACGGTAAATAACCATTGAAGTGCCTGCACATTGTGCAAAGTTGTCAAGACCTAACAAACGAACATGGTTGTCCGGATGCGCAGCATGACAATTTTCAATTTCTTGAAGAATTGCATCAACGTCTGTTTCACCAAACATTGGAAGTTTCCACATGTACCAGTATGAACCAGCAGCGTGCTGTGGCTCAGTGTGCTCTACACTTGGATTCCAACCCTTGTCAACAATATATTGAATCTGCACACGCATTTGATCTGCAGTTAATGTAGGCAAGTATGAGAAAGTTTCAAACTTTCTGCTTTCAGCATTACCTAAACTTGATTGATAGTCATTCATTTTATTACTCCTGTTTTAATATATTACTAGAGTGCAATACACACTCTAGTAAGTAATACTTTATTTATGTGCTGCGTCAATCTTATCAACAGTATCGAATTCAAACTTGATTTCTTTCCAAGTTTCCATTGCGATAGCTAGTTCAGGACTGTGCTTAGCTGCAGTAGTTAGGATATCTTTACCTTCCTTCTCCAACTCACGACCAGAGTTACGTGCTTCAACACAAGCTTCAACCGCTACACGGTTTGCTGCTGCGCCTGCTGCGTTACCCCACGGGTGACCTAACGTACCACCACCAAACTGTAGACATGAATCGTCGCCGAAAATGTTTACTAGTGCTGGCATGTGCCATACGTGAATACCACCTGAAGCTACAGGGATTACACCCGGCATAGAGCCCCAGTCTTGATCGAAGAAGATACCGCGTGAACGGTCTTCTTTAATGAATGAATCACGCATAATGTCGATCCAACCTAAAGTAGCCTCACGGTCACCTTCAAGCTTACCTACAACAGTACCTGAGTGTAAGTGATCACCACCAGACAAACGTAAGATCTTAGTTAATACACGGAAGTGGATACCATGGTGCGGGTTACGGTCTAATACCGCGTGCATTGCACGGTGAATGTGTAACAACATACCGTTGTCTTGACACCATTGTGCTAGCTGTGTGTTTGCAGTCCAACCACCAGTAATGTAGTCATGCATAATGATCGGAGAACCGATTTCTTTAGCATACTCAGCACGTTGCATCATTTGATCAGATGTAGGTGCTGTAACGTTTAGGTAGTGACCTTTACGCTCACCAGTTTCAGCTTCAGCTTTATCGATAGCTTCTTGTACGAAGTCAAAACGAGCTCTCCAACGCATGAATGGTTGTGAGTTAATGTTTTCATCATCTTTGGTGAAGTCTAAACCACCACGAAGACCTTCATAACATGCACGGCCATAGTTCTTAGCAGATAAACCTAACTTAGGCTTAATTGTACAACCTAGTAAAGGACGACCATATTTGTTAAGGATATCACGTTCCATCTGGATACCTTGTGGTGGACCATTACAAGTCATTACGTATGCAATTGGGAATCTGATGTCTTCTAGTCTTAGTGCACGTAGTGCTTTAAAACCGAATACGTTACCTACTAAAGAAGTCATTACGTTTACAACTGATCCTTCTTCAAAAAGGTCAATTGGGTATGCAACAAATCCGTAAAAACAAGTATCGTCACCTGGTACGTCTTCAATCGCATATGCGCGACCTTTGTAGTGATCAAGATCTGTTAAAAGATCTGTCCATACAGTTGTCCAAGTACCTGTAGAAGATTCAGCTGCAACTGCTGCTGCAATCTCTTCTCTAGGAACACCTTCTTGAGGTGTGATTTTAAAACATGCAAGTAAATCCGTTTCTAACGGCGTATAATCCGGCATCCAATAAGTATCGCGGTAGTCTTTTACACCCGCATCGTAAACTTTGGCCATTTCAATGGTCTCCTTTAATAAAAGAACCCTCATGATACAATATTAAATAAATAATGTAAAATAATATTTATTTAATAAATAATAAGTTTTACTTATGATTAATTACACCTTAAAACAACTATATAGCTTCGAGGCCGTTGTACGTCTTAAAAGCTTTACAAAAGCTAGTAAAGAATTGAATATCACTCAGCCTGCGGTATATATGCAGATCCAACAACTGACTAAAAATATTGGCTCAGACTTGCTTAATATTAAAGGTAAGACGCTCTCGCCAACCTTTATAGGAAAAAAACTTTATCAAACCTGCCTAGAAGTCATCGCCAAATTAGAGCAAACTCGATCAGACATTGAGCAAACTCTCGATCCCGAAGCAGGCCACTTACAAATTGCTGTTGCCACCACCACTAACTCATTCGTTAGCCGCGTATTGGCTAAGTTTAAGAAGAAATACCCTAAAATGACTTTTTTTCTAGAAGTAACCAATCGAAAGTCACTCTTGGAAAAGCTCAGCAATAACGAAACTGATCTAGTTATTATGGGCGAACCGCCAGTGGATATGCCATTGATAACAAAACCGTTTATGGAAAACCCTTTAATTGTCATCGCCCACCCTGACCATCCGCTACTTAAGAATAAAAATAATTCTATTAAAGTACTGAATAAGGAGACGTTAATTACGCGTGAACAAGGCTCTGGTACGCGCATCACTATTGAGCGCATTACTGGTATGCATTTTAACTCTGATATTGAGATTAACTCTAATGAAGCAATTATTGAGGCGGTTCAAGCAGGATTAGGTGTTGGCTTTGTATCTCAACATACGGTAAAGTTAGAATTACAGAGTGGCATTATCAAGCAACTCCATACCGATAAGTTCCCTATTACTCGCCATTGGTACGTTGTTCATCATGCTAAAAGCAAACTTTCACCAATGGCAACGCGTTTTAAAGAATTTATTGTAGAAAATGGCGACCTACATTAAGCTAACTTTAGGAAAATACAATTGTTTTATTGTTACAAGTCAGCACTCGATCTTCTAGATGATACTGCAAGCCCTTTGCTAGGGTAATTTTTTCAATATCTTGACCCATTTTTTTCATATCATTAGCGCTATCTGCATGGTCAACACGTACTACGTCTTGCTCGATGATTGGACCTTCATCTAAATTAGATGTGACATAATGACAAGTTGCACCAATCAGTTTAACGCCTCGTTCGGCTGCACGAGCATAGGGATTAGCGCCCACAAACGATGGTAAAAACGAGTGATGAATATTAATGATCTTACCTTCGAAGTGTTTGCATAAATCTTGAGGGATAATTTGCATATAGCGCGCTAACACCACCACATCCGGATTAAAGCTAATAACAGCTTGTGTCATACTGACAATATCTGCCGCTTTGGTATCCGCCTCAATACTAACTTTCTTAAAAGGCACGTCGTACCAACTGGAAAGTTTTTCAAGACGCTGATGATTAGACAGTACACCAATGATTTCACCTTCAAGTTCATTTTCATGTCCACGATGTAGTAAATCTGCTACGCAGTGTGAGCTTTTAGAACCCATAATTAAAATACGTTTTAACTTAGCTGCATCACTCAAACGCCAAGTCATATTGTAAGTTGTAGCAATGGTTTCAAAGTCAGATCGAAAATCTTCAATTGGACAAGACAAGGAGCTTGATTCAATTTCAATACGCATAAAAAAGCGTTTGTTTAAATCATCTAAATGATGGTGTGCTTCTTTAATATTGCCATCATGTTCAAAAATAAACTGACTCACTTTGGCAACCAAACCATGCGCATCAGGGCAAGAAATTAATAACCGATGCATACTCATAAATTTAAGTGCGGTACTCCGCGTTGATTTTGACATAATCATAAGAAAAATCTGTGGTCCACACACTCTCAGATGCGCTACCTTTGCCAATCTCAATAGTGATTACAATAGTATTTTTTGCCATCTCGGCGCTGCCTGCTGCTTCTGTGTAACTCTGATCCGGCTCACCTGCTTGAATAATACTCACATCATTCAAAGAGATGTTAATGTCTTCAATATTTAAGCCGCTAATATTCGCACGACCAACGGCTGCCAGGATACGCCCCCAATTAGCATCCGAGGCAAATAATGCCGTCTTTACCAAGGGAGAATGTGCAACGGTATAAGCAACCTCAAGGCAATCATCATCAGTATTACCACCCTTCACGCACACCTCAACAAACTTGGTGGCACCCTCGCCATCTTTAATAATCTGGTGTGCTAACGATCGAGTCACTTCGTTAAGAGCTTGCTGAAACTCATCAACACAATCATGGATGTTAACACCACTCATACCGGTTGCACTCAGCGTGCAAGCATCATTGGTCGAGGTGTCGCCATCTACCGTAATACGATTAAAGGATTGATTGGTCGCTATTGTTAGGGCCGCCTGTAACTCAGATTGTGTAGCTTTAATATCAGTAAAGACAAAACTGAGCATCGTCGCCATATTTGGACGAATCATGCCAGAACCTTTAGCAATGCCACTAATGGTTATAGCCTTGCCATCGACCTTAAATTGTTTAGTAGCGGTTTTCTCAACCAGGTCGGTTGTTAGAATGCCTTTAGCCACATCACTCATTGCATCGTTTGATAATTTAACAATGGCTTTTGGAATACCTTTATCAAACTTAGAAACATCAAGTTGCTGGCCAATCACACCCGTTGAGAACGGCAACACCTGTTCGGTCTTGATATTAAGCTCACCGGCTAAACACGCACAAGTGTGTAGTGTGTTTTCCATGCCTTGTGTACCCGTGCCCGCATTGGCATTACCACTATTAATGAGTAAAGCTTTAGGCTGGTGATTAAGGTGGTTTTTAGCAACCACCACAGGCGCCGCACAAAAAACATTTTGGGTAAATACCGCGGCCGTCGTGGTGTCTTCAATCAAATGAATAATAGATAAATCAGATGCGTCATTGTTCTTAATGCCCGCATCAATCGATGCCGATAAAACGCCTTCTATATTTAATAATGACTGAGCCATGTTTAATAATAAATCCTTAATAGTTAAGGGTATTTTACTGACTTAAGAAGTTTTGGAAGATTTTTTATCTAACCCTTGAAAGATTAACATTAGTATTGAACCGAACACCACCATAATCAGCGCTGGCACAGCGGCGCGTTCATACAATCCCTCAGCACTTAATTCGTACACTTGAATTGCTAGCGTATCCCAGCCGAAAGGGCGTAATAAATAGGTAGCTGGTAATTCTTTCATCACATCAACTGCCACCAACAAACCACCTGCCAAAATACCTGGCGTCATCATCGGTAAATACACTTGCCAAATTAAGCGTAAACGTGAAGCGCCAAGCAATTGGGCACTTTGCGTGAATACAGGTTTAATCTGCTGGGCACTGGCTTCAATCGAGCTATAAGCAATTGCCATAAAACGTGATACATAAGCGAACAACAGTAAGGCGATAGAGCCAAAGATAATGTGATTGATTGATTCGCCACCAAAATACATATTAATAGCAGAAATCTGATTAATGCCATAAAGCAAGCCCACCGCCATTACCGAGCCTGGCAGTGCATAGCCCAAGGTTGCCAAACGAATAACACCTTTTAACCACAAGCTATCTTGTTTACAATGACCTGGCAATGCCAACACCGTGGCAATACCCACCGTAATAAGTGCTGCAGCAATAGTCAAGGTGGAAGTTGAGGCGATTAAATCAATATACTTAGCACTCCACTCCTCACCGACTGACTCCCAGCCCCAAATAACCAATTGCAACATTGGCATAGCAAATGACAGCATGAACACACCAAAAACAAATAATGCAATCAGCCAGCCAACAACTCCTGTCGCATGATACGGCTTCTTGTTTGACACATCTGCTGAATAATATTTAGCCTGACCGCGTGCTTTCTTTTCAAAATAAATTAGGAAAAAAGCTACCAGCACCAATAATGAGGCTAGCTGTGCAGCTACCTCAATTGAACGGAAGTCACCCCATGCAGAATAGATAGCCGTCGTAAAGGTGTCATAATTAAACAAACTAACCACACCAAAATCAGCCAAGGTTTCCATTAGCGTTACCAATAATCCCGCTGCTGCAGCTGGACGCGCCAAAGGCAGAGAAATCTTGAAAAACACACGCAAAGGGCTTGCGCCTAATAACTTTCCAGCTTCAATCATGTTAATCTTTTGGCGTTTAAATGAGGCCCTTGCCATCATATAAACATAAGGATAGAACACCAGTACAAAAGTCAAAATAATCGCCCAAGAGCCTGCACGAATATCAAACCCTGGCAAACCTAGCACTTCACGCATCCACACTTGCGCATAGCCTGAATAATCAAACACGCCCAAATACACAAAAGCCAATACATAGGCTGGGATCGCAAAGGGTAAAAACAACGCCCACTCGAGCCATTGCCTACCCGGGAATTCCACCATCACCACCAAATAAGCTAATATCGTACCCAGCAGTGTTACGCCAACACCCACACCCACCAATAAAATTGCAGTTGAACCAATTAGGCTTGGTAATAAGGTTTGTGAAAAGTGCGCCCACAATTCATGTTCAGGAAACAACCAAGACAACGCCACCACAAATATTGGCATCGCCACCAATAGAGCGAGAAAACTAATCCAAATTTTTGATTTAAAGCAATTTTTTTCCAAACTGTTTCTCTGTGATTTTCCTAGTATTTTAAAACAAAAAAACCCAAAACTATCGACAAGCCTTGAGCTTTATTAGCAAAAATATAAAAACTACTTATAGCCTTTTATTTGCATTAATCTAACTGCCTTGGCCTGCAAAATACCTGCCTGTGCTAAATTCATGTCATCTTGCTTGAACGAGCCCCACGCTGAGACCACCTCATCCGAAGCAATATTTTGATTGGCTGGATATTCTTTATTAAGCGACCCATAAATAGCTTGTGCCTTAGCTGACGATAACCATTCTAATAATTTTGTTGCACCTGCTACATTAGACGCATGCTTAGTGATACCAGCACCTGATACATTCACATGAACGCCTGTTGTATCTTGGTTTGCCCAAAACAGTTTAAGTGGCGCATTAGGATTCTTAGAAAGTAAACGACCAAAGTAATAAGTATTAACCAAGCCTACATCACATTGACCTGCAAGAATGGCGTTCATTACATGTGAGTCTTTGGCATTTGGCGTTGCTGCTAAATTATTTACCCAACCACTGACAATATCACCAGCCTTGTCTTCGCCATGGTTATAAATTACAGAAGCCGCCAATGATTTGGTGTAGATTTTTTTGCTGGTTCTTAAACACAACCTGCCCTTCCATTTATTTGTTGCTAAATCAGCATAAGTTGATAAATCAGATGGATTAACACGCTGCGTTGAATAAACGATAGTACGTGCACGAATCGATAATCCAGTCCATAAACCATTAGGGTCTCTTAAATGCGACGGGATATTGCTTTTTATAGTTTCTGTTTGAACTGACTGGAACAAATCTTGTGAGCCTGCATACCAAAGATTACCTGCATCTACTGTCATAAACATGTCGGCCTGTGTGCTAGCACCTTCAAGCTTTAAACGCTCGATCAATGCACCACCTTTACCTGTTAAATAATCAACTTTAATGCCTGTGTCTTTAGTAAAAACTTCAAATAATGGCTTGATTAAGTGTTCTTTTCTAGAGCTATATACGGTAACTGAATCATTACTTACTGCTTGTACTGCTGTGATGCTTGAAACTGTTAATACAGAAAATATTACAGTTGATAAAATTAACGCTTTAACATTCATTCTTTATCTCTCCTTTTAATGATTGATCCACAACAACCTAATTGATACTTATTATTTGATTGTCAACTGCTTGTTCTGAATTGTGCCAACTTTATCAGCCAATGCGTTGGCCTCATCTTCATCGTGCGTAACTAAGATGGAAGTCACTTGTGCTTTTTTAAGAATTGATCTGACTTGTGAGACTAGTTGATTTCGATGATTCTTATCTAGACTAGAGAATGGCTCATCTAACAATAACAGTTTTGGTGATGGTGCCAAGGCGCGCGCCAAGGCTACACGCTGTTGCTCACCACCTGAAAGCTGATGAGGGTATTTTTTTTCAATACCTTTCAAACCAATCAAAGACAATAACTCTTTAACTCGTGCTTGTTGTTCGCTTTTAGGTTGATTGCTAATGCCAAAAGTGATGTTCTTTTCAACATTCATGTGAGGGAATAAAGCATAATCTTGAAATACCATGCCGACTTCTCTTAATTCAGGTGTTATTTGATGCTTACCACTAACAGACAATTGACGGCCGTCTAGCTCGACTCTACCATTGTCAGCATTATCTAGTCCTGCAATAAAACGAAGTGCAGAACTCTTGCCACTGCCACTATCCCCCAGTAAAGCAAATATATCTCCCTGTTCAAGGTTTAAATTAAAGCCATTTAAGACTTTATTATTTTGATAAGTTACTGATAAATCTTTAACTGCTAACATTTAATAATGCAAATACTAATAAGAATGATTATCAATATTATATAAGATTATCCTAATAGATTTAGATTATTAATGTTGCTTTACTATAAATACATATTGATAGATATATATCATAAAATAAAGTCTTAAAGATAAACTAATATAATTCGTATACAAATGAACAAACAAGATCGAACCAAGGCCAGTCAAAAAGTTACTCTAGTTGGTGCTGTTGTTGATTTCCTATTGGCCGTCTTTAAAGTCATGGCAGGTATGTTCGGTAACTCTGGCGCTTTGATTGCGGATGGTATTCACTCATTCTCGGATCTTTTATCTGATGGTGTGGTTTGGTATGCAGCCAAACACTCAGCCGATGAAGCAGACGAGGAGCATCCGTATGGCCATGAGCGATTTGAAACTGTTGCCACACTTGGTTTGTCAATCATCTTAGCCATTATTGGTACAGGCATCATCTTTGATGCATTTAATCGCCTAAGTAGTCCGAGTGAACTCACACACAGTACTTTACTTTTAAGTGTTGCCGCCCTATCAATCTTCTCTAAAGAGGCTTTGTACTGGTACACACTCAAAGTAGCTAAAACTTATAAATCAGAAATGCTTAAGGCAAATGCTTGGCACCATCGCTCTGATGCATTGTCATCGATTGTGGTGTTTATTGGTATTTTGGGTAGCTTGAATGGTTATCTATACCTCGACGGAGTTGCAGCTATTGTAGTTGGTTTGATGGTGATTTACATTGCCTGGGAGTTAGGCATTGGCGCCACTAAAGAGCTGGTAGACACTTCAATTGACGCCGCACAAGTAGAGCAACTGCGTCATGCGATTGGCATGATTAGCGGGGTTAATAATGTCCATTCATTACGTACTCGTAAAATCGGCCAAGCCATATCAGCCGACGTACATGTACAAGTAGACCCATTTTTAAGTGTGAGTGAGGGTCATATTATTAGCGTAAGTGTTGAGCGTGTAGCTAAGGAATGTTTAGAAGACTTGCACGACGTTACTGTACATATCGACCCTGAAGATGACGAAACTGCTGCACCCTGCGAAAACTTACCTGAACGCGCGGAAGCGCTCGGCATTCTTAATAAAGCTTTGTTTAACAATAAATGTGATGGTGAGATCAAGCGCATCCAATTGCATTATCTCGATGGTAAGATCCACGTGGATTTCTTTTTGCCACTGTCGTGCTTATCTTCTGACAAAAGCTACGACGAGATCCTAGATAAACTAACCGAAGTGGTGAGGGATCTGCCCGAATTTGGTGATATTAAAGTTTACTTTGGCTAAAGCCTAAGTTACAAACTGTGATAAGCGTGGCACATGGCCCCTGCTAATGCATCTGCTGCATCTTCTTGTGGGGCTTTATTAAGCTTTAAAGATTCTTGCACCATATAAGACACTTGATCCTTAGTAGCATGACCCTTTCCAACCACAGCCTTCTTAATCTGATTAGGACTGTATTCAACCATCTTGATGCCATTAACACCTGCCGCAGAAATAATAGCACCTCGCGCATGACCTAGTTTAATCGCAGCATCAGGATTGGGGCGGTCAGGACGCATAAAGGCGCGCTCAATCACCACGATATCGGGTTGATACTTTTTAACCAGTTGATCAATTTCAATAAAGATGGTGGTAATGCGTTCAGTGAGTTCTCCCTTGGTGCGAATGCAACCACTGGACAGATAGGTGAGATTGAGTTTTTGCGCTTCGATTAAGCCAAAGCCTGTCACTCTTGAACCGGGATCAACCCCTAAGATTTTCATAAAAATATTTTATCAGCTGGTGGGCTTTGCCTAATATATATCAGGGTTATATGATATACTTTATTTTTTAAAATTTAAAAGGTAAGAAAATGGCAGTATTAGAGCTAAACAAAGACAACTTTGATGAGACTATCAAGAATAACGATATTGTTATCCTAGATTTTTGGGCACCATGGTGTGGTCCTTGCAAGCAATTTGCACCAACTTACGAAGCTATGAGTGAGAAAATTGATGGTGTGACATTTGCAAAAATTAACACTGAAGATGAGCAAGAATTAGGTGGTCAATTTCAAATTCGCTCAATTCCAACCTTGATGATTTTCAGAGAACAAATTGCTATTTTCTCTCAACCAGGCGCTATGGCTGAGTCAGACCTAGAAGCTGTACTTACTAAAGCCAAAGAGCTTGATATGGAAATGGTTCGTAAAGAAATTGCTGAACAAGAAGCAAAAAACTAGACCAAGTCTGAATAAAGTTTTTCATTAAACCCAACTCTAATTTCATTGCCTATTACTAAAATCGGGCGTTTAATTAGAGTTGGGTTTTTTAACGTTAGTGCTAGTGTAATATTTAGCTTTTCGTCATCAGTAAAATTTCGATAAGTGGTTGAGCGCTTGTTAACAAGCTTATCCCAGCCTAAGACATCTATAAAATTCTGTAGTGTCGATTCATTAATTGGACTTTGACGAAAATCAATAAACTCAAATTCAACTCCGTGTGAATCAAGGAATTTTTGTGCTTTTTTAATAGTATCGCAATTTTTTATACCGTACATCTTGATCATAATTCAACGTTGTAAAATTCTAAAATTTCTTTATTTTCTTTATCAACAATAATGCGCAGCCCTTTATCAGGGTAGTGCCAATATTCAATCCTTGAGTCGACCAAATCAATGCGTGCTGGCTTCTTAAACAGACTGGTTAAAGTATCAGCAGATAAATCTGCTTTGGGAATAAAAGTCAGTGATTTGATTGTCAAAGCAAACATGGAGGACTCACCCGCTTTGTTAAATGAAGTTTTTTTATTACCCGTTGGCATTACTTCGATTTCTTTAATATTATCACTCAAATAATCAAATTGATAATTATTAAAATTTAAATTAAGAATCACTTTTGCTGATATACCCCCAACTTTGGTACTGGCAAAAAATACTTCTAAATTTTGTTGTTTGTCTTTATCTTCAAACAGGGATGCCTCTACCTCACTACCAAATAATCGCATTGCATCAGACAGTGCACTCTTACCCATGGTTAAATCAAAAACCACGGTTTCACCTTGGTCATTGACATAGCTTTGCCAAGGCATTGCTTGGTTTTCAGGGATTTCAATATCACGAGTGCTTAGATAAAACCCACCATAAATCACAAAGGAAAGTAATAGGATAATAATAACCACTCTACTTTCTTTCATCGCTCGAATGGGTCTTTATTGGCTTTACCTCTTAGCCAATTGAGTGCTTTAAATGTTGGCTCGTGGTTAATTAGTTTTAACTCCAGCTTGCGCTTACCTGGAAACTCCATTAAGAATAAGCCTAACAAAATAGAAATGATGCCTTGGCCTGGTGTTACTAGCATAATAATGCCAGCAATTAAAAGTACAAAACCAACTAGGGATCTAATAACGACAATGATCAAATGACCAAGGTGATTGATTTCAACTTTATGTTGATTGGTATGGACAAAATAATCCTGAGGAATCTTGCCTAATAATATTGGGGTTAATAAAAGACTGGCAACAAAAACAACAAAAGACACTATCCCCACCCAGACAAAATACTGATGATAGTTTGCTGTAGCTTGGATGATAAAATCTAACATTGCAATAAGAAAGTTACTGGGCCATCATTGGTGAGTGATACTTGCATATCAGCGCCAAATTTACCTGTGGCTACTGTGTCATGCGCATTTTGCATTTGATGAACAAAATAATTGTACAACTCTTCAGCTTCTTTAGGTGGTTTGGCGGTGGAAAATCCAGGGCGTGTTCCAGAGCTGGTATCTGCAACCAGGGTAAATTGTGAAACAAGCAAAACACCACCCTTAACATCACTAACCGATAAATTCATTTTATCGTCGGCATCGTAAAACACACGATATGACAACAGGCGCTTAATCATTTTGTCAGCTTCGGCTAATTCATCGTATTTTTCAATGCCGATAAACACCAGCAACCCTTGGTCAATCTGTCCTATTAATTGGTTATTAACTTCAACTTGAGCACGACTAACACGTTGAATTAAGACCTTCACTATGAAAGATAAGAAACGTCTGCCACCGATAAAAATAAAGCTCTTATCCAGTTAAGCAATGTTAAGCGTGAACGCTTAAGTGCTTCATCGTCAGCATTAACCATGACTTGATCAAAAAAGGTGTCGATTGTCTCTTTAAGACTTAGTAATTCTCTCATTGATTGCGTGTAATTATCACTGTTACTGAGTTGCTTAGCAACGGCTGTTGTTGCTTCAAACAGTGCTTTTTCTGCAGCTTCAACTAATACACTACCATCAACTTGAGTGCCTAACTCTTGATGGTCTTTGAGCATATTGGCAATACGTTTATTAGCCTCAATCAAGCTAGCTGATGCACTGTCATTGGTAAATTCATTTAAAGCCTCCACTCTTAGATGGAAATCATACGGTGATTCTGGGCGTACCGCCAATACAGCTTCAAATGCTTTAGAGTTAACCTTTTGTTCTTTGTAATAAGCACGTAAACGATCCATCATAAACTGGTAGATGGCGCCTGCACTCGATCTGTCAACTTCTAAGGCATGCAACTCAAGTGATTGCTTAATAAGCGCTTTAAGATCAAGCTTAAGCTCAGCCTCCACCATGATTCTTAATAGACCTAATGCCATCCGTCGAAGAGCGTACGGGTCTTTCGAACCAGTTGGCCCCTGACCAATGCCATAGATGCCTGTAATGGTATCGAGCTTGTCGGCAATTGCCACTACCAAGCCTTCGTTGGTGCTTGGCAAGGTATCACCTGCAAATCTTGGATGATAGTGTTCGCTAATGGCGGTTGCTACAGCAGCATCCTCGCCATCGTTTAGTGCGTAATAGCCACCCATTACACCTTGTAAATCAGCAAATTCACCGACCATGTTAGAGACTAGGTCGGTTTTAGCTAGTAGACCTGCACGGGCGCTGTGATCAGCATTAGCGCCAACTACATTGGCAATATAAGTTGACAACGATTCAATGCGTTTGGCTTTTTCGCCCATAGAGCCTAATGACTTCATGAATAAAACACTGTCTAATTTAGGTAGGCGTGAAGCCAGAGAGCTTGCCTTGTCTTGTTCCCAGAAAAACTCTGAGTCAGTTAAACGCGGTCTAATGACGCGTTCGTTACCATCGATAATCACCGATAAATCGCTAGATTCAATATTGGCAACTGAGATAAAGGCTGGTAATAATTTACCGTTACTGTCTACCATATGGAAATACTTTTGGTGTGACTTCATGGCAGAGATAAGCGCCTCTTCTGGCACATCTAAAAATCTTGCATCAAAGTTACCTGAAAATGCGCATGGGTATTCAACTAAAGCACAAACCTCTTCTAATAATGACTCATCAATCACTGCATTTGATTGGCAATCAAGTGCTACCTGCATAACTTGCTCACGGACCATTTCTTTACGTGCGTCGAAATCCACTTCAATTTGCGCCTTATCGAACAAAGTTTGTCGATAATCACCAGCATTATCAATATTAAACGTTTGCTCGCCAGTAAAACGCAATCCTCGAGTGGTATTGCTACTGGTTAAGCCCATGACAGTTGCTTCTACTACATCACTACCTAACATCATGATTAGCCAATGCGTTGGGCGTACAAAGTTAAAGTCCAAATCACCCCAGCGCATAGCACGCGTAATGGGTATTTTCTTAATAGCTGTATCAACAATATCTTGTAATAAATCTTGTGTTTTTAAGCCTTTTTGCTCTTTGGTAAAGAAGTAATAATCTGCTTTGCCAAAAGCTTTTTGTTGTAGGTCAGCTTTGCTAATACCGCATGATTTTGCAAAACCTTCAACCGCTTGATCAGGTGCGCTAACGGCAGGGCCTTTGCGTTCAATAAGCTGGTCTTCTTGCTGTAACTGTAGGTCACTCACTAATACAGCTAGGCGTCTTGGCGTGGCAAAGGACATAACCTTAGTGTATGACAAATTAAGCCCAGACAACTGTGTGGTCACATTGTTTGTAAGTGCGTTAGACAGCTGCTTTAATAACTTGGGTGGCAGTTCTTCTGTGCCAAGTTCTAGTAAAAAATCTTGTGTACTCATACTATTTGAAACCTTAATTTACCTTTGTTTAAATCGATCATGACTGAGCGCGCATAAAGCTTAGTTGGCACCACATCAAACTTTTTGTACACGCCAGCAATAGAGACTAATTGCGCATTAAAAGAATGAATAAAAATGGTAGCTTTTTCATCGCCAGAAATACCAGCAAATACTTTCCCCCGCACTTCTTTATAAGCAGAAACACTGCCATATGACATAACTTCTGCATCTGACTTAACCACGCCCAATAATACTAAATCACTATCCATTGCTACCACTTGCGCTGATGAATAGACTTTGTTAGCTACAATCTTAGGCGCTTGATAGACTTTGTCTTGATGCAGGTTAGGTGACTCATCATTAGCGATCTTTTTAGGGATTTTTGGCTTACTTGGTGTTAATGACTTACCAAACACTGCCAAGCCTGAAAATTTAGCAAAATCAATCAACTCTTGTTTGCGTGATCGAATCCCTACTGCTACCATGTCATTCTGAGTTAGGATCTCTATTAATACCGCCAGCTCATTAGCTTGAAAATGTTTATTTTCAATCTCGAGAATAACAGGCGCATGCTGGAATTGTTTTTTATTCTTACTGGCCAAGTCAGCAATTTCAGTGAGTAAATCATCCGTGTTGTTGGTCAGCACTCTGAGCGTATAAAGCGCTTCAGTTTGAGTTTTTACTTCAATTAGATTTGGCTTTTTCATCTATTTAATCCTTCCAACCTTGTGTGCAATCTAGAAAGAACCAAACACGTTTCATGCCGGTATCACCACTAAGCATTAACTCTAATGGCGCTTTGTGTTTAAACTTTTTAACGGGTCGTTTGAGCCAAATAGCCGCATATTCTCGATTGGTAGGAAAGGTTGTTCCTAACGATTCATGAATACCTAAAATCATTTCGCTACGGTTAATAGAAGTTTGGTCAAAGTCAAAAGATTTATCACCCCTTCTGTACAAATACAAATGTCTAGCCTTGAATGATTCTGACAAACCTAATAGCGTAATTTGGTCTTGATCAGTTAATTTCCACTGCTCCATAACTTGCGTCAATCGAAGGGTAAGCTCATTCTTTTGATCGTCAGTAATACTATCAAGCGCTATCATCAGTTCACCCTAAAGTGAAACAAGATTTCACGATCAAACACACCCTTGTCTGGCGCACTTGGCAGTGGAGATGCTTTGTTGACCGCACGTTCAATTGAATCTCTAAATGACTTGCGTTTAGTGTTTTTATCAACAATACAAGACTGGACGTTAACACTCTTAACATTGCCTTGAGCATCCTGCATAATATGCACATCACAACCCCAGCTATCTTTAGCGCCTTTATAACGCCAATGTTCTTTTACTCTGGCTGCAATTTGATTAATGTAGCTCTCTTTTAACGCCTCAATCTGACTTTGTCTAACTATTTTTCTTTCTACATCAGTCTCAGCCTGAATCTCTTGTGTTAGGGCGCGTTTATTTTGTTCTTTTTTAAATTTCTTAGCCTCTAACTTTCTTTTTTTCTCAATTTCCTGTTTTTTCTTTTCAGCCAGCCTAGCTTTTTCTTCGGCTAATTTTTTCTTCCTTTCAGCAGCTTTTGCCTGCTTCTCGGCAATCTTTTTCTTTTGCTCTGCTTGCTTGGTTTTTTTATCAACTATTTTTTTCTTCTTTAAAGCCTCTTTAACTTTCTTCTCTGTAGCTTTTCGCCTCTTTTCAGCTAATGCTTTAACCTTCCTTTCTTTCTTGATATTGGCTTTTATTTTTTTAAGACGCTGTTGTTCTTTATAGCGTTCATTTTCTACTTTTTTCTCTGCGCGCTGCAAGTCTCTAAGGCGTTTTTCTTTTTTCTTCTGAATATTGATTAAACGCTGTTTCTCCTGCTTAATCTCACTTAAATCAATTGTTACTGCTTTAGGAACGACGTAAGTTGGCTTGGATTGGGCGACCTTCATACTCTCATCCCAACTCTGCATATTAGAGTTAATTAAACCAATCAAAACAACAACATGTAATGCGATTGCTACCCAGAATGCGATTGGATGTTTTTGCGCAATTTGAGGTAATTTAATTTTTTTAGGTAATTTAATTTTTTTGAGAAAGTCAGTATTCATATTATTTCGCATCTGGTGATTCGGTCACAATACCTACCTTATTAACGCCGTTCTTTTGCAAAAAAGACATTAATGAAACAACCCTTCCGTAAGGTACATTTTGATCACCCCTCACAAAGACTTTCATTTCTGGATAGATATCCATACGGGCACGCACACGACCTGCAATAATGCCTAAAGGTAGGCGCTCGCCTTTAGACACCTCGGCACTTTCATCATCTAGTGAATTAATAAAGTACCGACCTGTTTTGTCAATGGTAATAACCGTAGGTTGATGCTCACTGAAATCAACCATTTCTGCCTCAGCAGAAGGTAAATCTACTTCAATCCCTTGCTCAATAATGGGTGTGGTCATCATAAAGATAACCAAGAGAACTAACATCACATCAATATAGGGAACAATGTTAATTTGCGCATCGATATTCGGCCTGGCGCGTTTTGGTAATTCGATCATTACTACTTACTGCTGTCTTTGGAAGATAACAAACAACTCTTCAATAAAGGCTGTGTACTTGTTACCAATTGACTCTACTTGAGAAACCAAGCGATTATAAGCAATAGTGGCCGGAATTGCGGCAAACAAACCAAATGCTGTCGCAATCAAAGCTTCGGCAATACCAGGAGCAACAATAGCAATCGTGGCTTGTTTAACGGATGCTAATCCAATAAAAGAGTGCATAATCCCCCATACAGTACCAAACAAACCAATATACGGGCTAGATGAAGCAATCATTGCCAATATACTCAAACCACCATCTAGACGATCAATTTCATTATTAGCGGTGGTGTTCATTGAGCGATAAGCGCGTTCGGAATTCATAATCAGGGCTTGATTGGAAGTTGACTGTGAGTGAATAAACTCACCATAGCCTGAACCAAAAATATGCTCCATTGGTGAACGATTAGCAGCAATCGTTGGAATTTGATTATGTAGTTTATCTAGATCCGTATCGGCAAGGAAATGACGATGAAAATCAGAAATGTCTTTTTTTGCATCTATCAAAATTTTCTTTTTTGACAAGATTAGTGTCCAAGAATAAATACTCATCAGCACTAAAATAAACATCACCACCTGTACTACAAAACCGGCGTTTATAATTAAACTAAAGATTGACAAACTATCCATTTATTTTCTCCAAAATGATTGTTGGGATGCCGCAAGGCTTAAAACTATCAGCATGTAGGCATGCCACTATTATTTGTGCTTTAAATAATACCTTATTTTGCTTTGAAGGCGTTATTTTCTGTGAAAAAACCAAGCTTGCTTGACCTATTTTTTCAATCGAAGTTTGTACACTCAATAAATCATTGAATCTAGCTGGTGAGTGGTAATCTGCATTAATTGATCTTACTGCAAAGATTACATTATGTGTTTCAACCAAATCATCTTGCTCAAAACCGAAATCTCGAAGAAATTCAGATCGCCCTCTTTCGATAAATTTTAAATAATTAGCGTAATAAACCACACCACCACTATCTGTGTCTTCGTAATAAACTCGAATATCTAGGTTACTCATTAAACAAGCCTGATACTTGCCCTCCTAGAGGGCTGCTGTTTTTCGCTTGAGATGGGCTAGTCAAGCCTAAATGTGAATAGGCTAAATCTGTTGCACTACGACCACGTGGTGTACGCATAATAAAACCTTGTTGAATTAAATAAGGCTCTACCATGTCTTCTAATGTACC
>CAJVCM010000028.1 GCA_910595815.1 Candidatus Thioglobus plumae
AAGCCTTCACAAGACGGAGTAACCGTTGGTGATTTTGTCACTTTAGAGATTTCATCTTCTGAATTATTTTCACGCGCTTTCATGTTATACATCTTTCCAATCCTGGCTTTATTTACAGGTAGTTATGCTGGGCTACGTTTATTTCCTGCAACGGAATTATGGCAAATAAGCTTCGGAATTTTTGGTTTTATCATTGCACTTTTGCTCACCAAATATTTTGTAAAGTAGGCTTTTTAAGCTGTATATTTTTGGGATAATCGATTTATTTTTTATAAACAAATTTCGTTTATTATGCCAAATCAAGATATTGATCCGTTAGAAACCCAAGAATGGCTAGAAGCCTTTAAATCTGTCGCTAAAGTCGAAGGTGATGATCGTGCAAAATTCCTGTTAAATCAGCTAATGGACATGGCGCATCATGAAGGCATGGACTTGCCAACGGGTGTGAATACTTCTTATCTTAATAGTATTGGTTTGGATAAAGAAATTAAAACAGATATTAGTGCTGAGATTGAAGAGAAAATTTCTGCCATTATTCGTTGGAATGCAATGGTGATGGTGGTTAAAGCCAATCAATTGCCTTATGAATTAGGTGGCCATATTGCCTCATTTGCCTCATCGGCAACCCTATATGAAGTTGCTTTTAATCACTTTTATCGTGGCCCTGATGCCGATCAAGGTGCAGATTTAATTTTCTTCCAAGGTCATATTTCTCCAGGTATTTATTCTCGTGCTTATTTAGAAGGTCGTATTACCGAAGAGCAGATGTTATTATTCCGCCAAGAAGCAGGTAAAGATGGCTTGAGTTCGTATCCACATCCGTGGTTAATGCCAGATTTTTGGCAGTTCCCAACGGTGTCAATGGGTTTGGGTCCAATCATGGCGATTTACCAAGCACGTTTTATGAAGTACCTTCATCACCGTGAAATTCAACAAACTGATAAGCGTACCGTTTGGGCTTATTTGGGCGATGGTGAAATGGACGAACCAGAATCACTCGGCGCTATTTCAATGGCGGGTCGTGAAAAGCTAGACAACTTGATTTTTGTGATTAACTGTAATTTACAGCGCCTTGATGGCCCAGTGCGTGGCAACGGTAAAATTATTCAAGAACTTGAAGGTATGTTCCGTGGCGCAGGCTGGAATGTCATTAAAGTCATTTGGGGTGGAAAATGGGATGAGCTACTAGCTAAAGACACCGACGGCCTACTTAGAAAACGCATGGAAGAGGTTGTAGATGGTGAATATCAGGCCTATAAAGCAAAAGATGGTGCTTATGTGCGCAAGCATTTCTTCGGTAAATATCCTGAATTATTAGCCATGGTTGAGCACATGAGTGACGATGAAATCTATCATCTTAATCGTGGTGGTCATGACCCTTATAAAGTATTCCAAGCCTATCATGCTGCTAAAGCTTGTAGCGATAAGCCAACCGTTATTTTGGCAAAAACCGTTAAAGGTTATGGCATGGGTGAAGCGGGTGAAGGACAAAATACCACGCATTCGCAAAAGAAGCTTGGTTTGGAGCAAGTGGAAATTTTTGCTAAGCGCTTTGATGTGCCAGTGACAGACGCTGATGTTAAAGAGCTTAATTTTTACAAGCCAGCACCTGATAGCGAAGAAATGACTTACATGAATGCTCGACGTAAGGCGCTAGGCGGCTCTTTACCTGTTCGCTCGTTTGAATTAGAAGATTTAAAAGCACCAGAATTAGAGGTGTTTAAAGCTTTGTTAGAATCCAGTGGTGAGCGTGAAATGTCCACCACTATGGCGCTTAACCGAGTGATGACTTTATTGGTGCGTGACAAGCAACTTGGCCCTAAGATTGTGCCAATTATTCCAGATGAGGCGCGTACCTTTGGCATGGAAGGCTTGTTTAGACAGCTCGGTATTTACTCAGCTTCCGGTCAACTCTATCAACCTGAAGATTCTGATAAAGTCATGTGGTACAAAGAAGATATTAAAGGTCAGGTATTGCAAGAAGGTATTAATGAAGCCGGTGCAATCTCTGATTGGATTGCTGCGGCAACGGCTTATGCTACGCACAACACCACCATGATTCCATTCTATATTTACTACTCTAAGTTTGGTTTCCAGCGTGTGGGTGATTTGGCTTGGGCAGCAGGTGATATGCAGGCTAAAGGCTTCTTAATCGGTGGTACAGCAGGCCGAACCACCTTAAATGGTGAAGGTTTGCAACATCAAGATGGCGATTCACATTTGGTGGCTAATACCATTCCAAACTGTGTTTCTTATGATCCGACTTATGCTTACGAATTAGCCGTTATTATTCGTAGTGGTTTATTTAGAATGTATGAAAAACATGAAAATATTTTCTATTACATTACCACCATGAATGAGCTCTACACACACCCTGAAATGCCAGCAGGCACGGAAGAGGGGATTATTAAAGGTATTTATCCATTGAAAGAAGTGGGTACTGGTGACAAGCAAGTGCAGTTAATGGGTTGTGGTACGATTTTAAGAGAAGTTGAAAAAGCCGCACAAATGCTTGCAGATGACTGGGGTGTTAAATCTAATATTTGGTCAGTGACTAGTTTTAACGAACTTACGCGTGAAGCACAAGCGATTGACCGAGTTAATCGTTTTAGTACAGATGAGCCAAAAGTTCCTTATATTACCCAATGTTTGACAGATGCCAAAGGTCCAGTGATTGCAACCACTGACTACATGCGTAATTATGCTGAGCAAGTGCGTAAGTACATTCCAGGTCGCTATGAAGTATTAGGTACGGATGGTTTTGGTCGTTCTGATTCACGCGAGGCACTTAGGGACTTTTTTGAAGTTGACGCAAATTATGTGACTGTTGCTGCTCTTAAGGCTTTAGTTGACGAAGGTGAGATGGATAAGACAATTGTTGCACAAGCGATTGAAAAATACGGTATAAATACAGATAAGCCAAATCCAATGACGGTTTAAGGATAATTCTTAAATAGGGGGGAGAGTGACACAAGAAGAGTATTTAGAAACACTAAGATCAGGTGAAATAATGAAGTTTGAGGACTTAATTGCACTGATTGACGATGATTATAACCATACGCCAGCTAGTTTTACTAACGGCGAGGTTGAAAACGCTGCTGATGAAAACCAAGGCAGTGCTAAATTATTTTGTTTTGCTGCGGTTAATCAACTGAGTGTGTTAGAAACATTGCATTGTTTTGGTCAATACTACCAAGAAGTGTTAAATGATCCAAAAGGTGATTCACACGCTAATATTCGTAATTTTATGACTTACGGCTGGGAAGGTTTAAAGTTTGAGTCACCTGTTCTAGACAGAAAGTAGCAGTCCAAGGTCTTTCTAATAATGTGGCGGTCGAGCATTAGTTATTTGGACACCACCTTCTAAGTCATCTTTAAGCTGCTCTATTTGTGTTGATAGGTGTTTGATCATTTCTTCTAATTCGTCAATCTTTTGCATTTGACGAAAAACAACCTCATTAAGCTCTTCGATTGTGTGATCAAGATAGGTATTTTTTTCTTATAGTTCGATTAGTTTTTCACTCATGCTTTATCCTTTGTAGATTTACCACCATATTCATAGTAACTCAATCCGATTAGTACAAGAATGATACCGCTTAGCTGGACACTTGTTAGGGTTTCATTATTAAGGTTTGAGCCTAGTAGTAGTGCAAATACTGGTGTAATGAGTGGCACAATACCAACCACTCTTACACTGGTGTGTCGAATCAAGTAATAGTATGACATAAAGCCAATTACTGAGCCGAATAGCGCTAAGTAACCAATAGATAAGGCAGCTTTAAATGTTGTTTCTGGGATAGTGCCCTCAGTCAAAGCCCAACTTAAAACAAACAAAGGCACACTAACAATGAGTGCGCCAGTGGTGGTTTCTAGTGCAGAAATAGAGGCGTTCACTTGCTTGAGTTTAACCGATATAAAGGATTGAAAAGCCATTGCAAAAGTAACGGCTAACAAGCCTATTATCAGTTCAGTTGAAATGCTTAATGTTTGCTTAAAGATAATAACAAGCCCAGCCAAACCCAGTAATAACCCTGCTATTTTATGAAATTTAAAGAAGGATTCTTTAAGGAGTAGTAAAGCAAATATACCAGTGATAATAGGGGTTAGTCCAAACACAACAGAAATAATTCCTGAAGGAACTGTTTGTGATGAATAGTACACTAAGCTCATGGTGGTAAAAACACCTAGCCCTGCGTAAAAATAATTATTAATGGCCAGTTTGCTGGTGTTTAATTTTTGTTTTCTAATCGATAATAACAACAGACAAATAGCTAATCCAATTAGCATTCTAGAGGCAACAGCAAAATTAAAGTCAGAACCCAGTGTCGACCACTGAATGGCAAGTGGTGTGGTTGACCAAATGGCAACAACAGATAAGAAGACTAGGTAGATTGGCATCGTGTAATAGTATTAAAAACCACCATTAAGGCGGCTTTTTTAATGACATTCATTTCTATGAAAACTCCTATAAAGTAATGAAAAGGTGCTCTATGATTATAAGCTCTATTTAAAATGCACCAATTGACATGTTTTAGATAAATATTAAGACGGAACTTTAAGTCATAAAACGAGAGCTATTATCCTTAAAATCAATCAATTATGACGATTAAATTCTTCTTAAACAGATCAATTGCAAGTTCTGAATATTGGGCCGCATCAATACTGCGTTGATTACAAAAATCAATTACAACCTGACTATTAAATGCTTGAAAATCGAATGATTCACCATTAATAAATACTTTGGGCACGCCACTATTTAAAAGGTAGGCGATATTGCAACTTGGGTGTAGTTGATAATGCGCTTGATGCTCAAACACACCATGCTCAAAGTGTTGTAATAGTTGAATATCTAGCGTGTCTAACTGAGTAATAAAGCAGGCAAATTCCTCAGCACTGATGTCGAGTATTTGTTGTGCTTGATTAGTAGCTGAGTTGGGTATCAATGCTGGCGTATTTTGGTTATCCCAAACAGGATCTTGATAGTATTGATTTTCATCCTTAGACTGCTGATCGATCGATTCATATAATTCTTGTGTTGAATAAGCGCGATAACCAAACGACAAGGTAGTACATTCATCATCTAAGCTTACGCCATGGTGTGCCACTTTAGGCGGTACATAAAGTACATCTCCTGGCTCTACATCAAACACTTGTTCAGACTCAAATTTATCCATAATGCGTAATGGAACATTGTTTAGATAATTATCTAATTCACAATGTTTTCCGCTAATGTGCCAACGACGCCTGCCACTGCCTTGTAGTAAGAAGACATCATAATAATCAAAGTGAGGTCCAACACTACCACCTTTAGCTGCATATGAGATCATCACATCGTCAAAGCGCCAACGCGGAATAAAATCAAATTGTTTGATCAACTCGTGCACTTCATCAACAAATCGATCAACCCCTTGCACCAACAATGTCCAGTCTTGTTCGGGTAATTGAGTAAAGGTGTTTTCAGTAAAAGGGCCGTTGGTTAATGACCATTGATTGCTGGTTGTTGAGCCAGTGATTAGACGTGATTCAAATTCTTCTTCAAGTGATAATCCGGCCAATTCATTCGGTGCAATCGGTGATATAAAGTTAGGCAGTGCTTGTTTGATGAGCAAAGGTTTTTTTTGCCAATAATCAGTTAAAAATTCTTCTTCTGATATTGTTCCAAAATGAATCATTGTCTAGTTAAAATTACGTCTTTCATATATTCAAATTTTACATAGTGGTTATCACTATACAAGTATTATTAATTTATTAAGGAGTAGTAAGAATGTTTAACCCGATAGAAGTTCCATTTGGCTGTGTTATGTTGTTTAACGAGGTTAATTTAAAAGATGGCATTAAGATTGAAGATGTTGAGCTAACATTGGGCGAAATGTGTAATGTGGTTAAAAATAATTATGGCGATGATAATGGCGGCTTTATTGCTGGACAAGTCTATGAAAATTCTGGATTTATCTCAGGAGAAGGTTCGTTTGAGAATATTGAGAAGGCCAAAGAAGAGCGTGGTGAGATCGTTATTGTGACATTCTGGAAATCATTCGAACAACATGAGAAGTCCCATGCTGATGAATTATTTAAGTCGAAATTTGACGAGTTGCTAGAGTTTTGTGATGATGCTAACGAGTTAGGCTATAAAATGCTCTGGCAAGGTACACCAGAAGACCACTAAATTATTTATCAAGGAAAGATATGACACGAACTATAACAGCTGAGGCATTTAAAGACATTGACAGTAATACTATTGTCTTAGATGTTCGACGTGAGGATGATTACACCACGTCAAGTGATACCATCCCTGGCGCAACATGGAAAGACCCTAGTAAAACTAAAGAATGGATTGGCTCTATTGATACTGATAAATCAGTGGTAATCTATTGTGTTAGAGGTGGCGGTGTGAGTAACAGCGTACTCGATAGCATGTATGCTGCTGGTATTAATGCACAGTTTATTGAAGGCGGAATCGAAGGATTAAAAGAGGTTGGCGGCGTAGTAGAGGCTAAATAGTTAAGTATGGATCCATTATCACACGGTATTTTTGGCGCCAGTGTAGCTCATTTTTCTGCTAAAAACCCAAGCAAACTACGATGGGCATTATTGGTTGGTTTTCTTGCCGGAATTGCGCCAGATTTAGACGTGTTGATTCGTTCTGCAGAAGATCCTTTGCTGTTTTTAGAATATCATCGACAGTTTACACATTCACTATTTTTTATCCCAATCGGTGCTTTATTGTGCACGCTGGCTCTATATCCTTTTTTAAGGAAAAAACTAACTTTTTTAGAATTATACTTCTATGCGTTTTTGGGTTATTCCACCCATGGTTTGTTGGATAGTTTTACTTCTTACGGTACGCAGTTGTTATGGCCGTTTTCAAGCTTGAGAGTGTCTTGGAATAATATATCTATCATTGACCCGTTATTCACTCTACCTATCTTGGCACTGCTTTTTGTTGCCTTTATGCGCAAACAATTTCGTCATGCTCGATATGCGTTTGTTTACATTTTGGCTTATTTGTCGTTCAGTATGGTGCAGCATGAACGCGCACAAACACTAGTATTGGCATTGGCTACAGAGCGAGGACACAACCCAGTGCGATTAATCAGCAAGCCCACACTTGGAAACTTAATTTTATGGCGATTAGTTTACGAATATGACGGACGTTATTTTGTTGATGCAGCAAAATTGGGTTGGGATAGTGTTACTATTCCAGGTAAATCCATCGCCAAACTTGATATAAACAACGACTATCCATGGCTTTTAAAAGATAGTGTTCAAGCAAAAGATATTGAGCGATTCCGCTGGTTTTCTGCTGGTTTCCTTGCAAAAGTTCCAAACGATAATTTAATGATTATGGATGTTCGTTATTCATTTATTCCTAATGAATTATCACCTTTGTGGGTGATTCGACTTAATCCAAAAACACCTGAGCAACATGTGGAATATCTGGATATTCGAGATAATGTGATTAAAGATCGTCAACGGTTTTTAGATTTATTGTTTTAAGGTTGGGGGGCTTGTATCTGACGCCGTTAATTAGTGGCGTCACTATTGATGACAGACTGTCATCTTTACTTTAAGAGCGGGCTAGGCGCTTTAAGAAGCCCTCACGCGAACCAGCATTGATCCAGCCAGTGGCGATCGTCTTGCTGAGTTCGTTATTTACCCGGCCACGGTGGATGTGAGAGGGGGAGGCAGGAAAGATCACTAACTTTCCTCGCTCTGCAGTTTCATGATGCTGCTGCCAGTGGAACTCTGTACCAGCCTCTTCCACAGAATCACAGTAAAGGATCCAGGCTAACACGCGATTTCCTGGCTCGGTGGCTTCATCGCTAATCGTCCAGTCGCAGTGCCATTGGCGGAAGCCCTCACCGGGCGCGTAACGTTGTAGGTTGAATATAGGCATTACAAATAACTCCTGGTCTGGGCAGACCTGGCGAAATAGTGGTCGCTCCTGTAGGTAATGCTCCAGTCCTGCTGAGACACCTCTCATGATCAGATCTGCGAGTGCGAATTTCTCAGGGTCAGAGCGGTTGAGCGCCACAAGACTGATGTCCGTTGAAACTTTAGCCGGCTCCGCATTACTACCACCGGGACCAAAGGCCACACCTGGACGCTGTAGATCTTGGCGTCGTTCAAAGAAGTCCATGACGCCATCAGCAACCGCCTCATAGCCAGAATTTTGGTATCGATCAATTAGCCGCATGTCAGAAATTTCTTTATGTGAAATTTGATTGTTATTGGTGGTAGTTTGGTGCTTCTTTAGTGATACTAACATCATGCACATGCGACTCTACCATGCCTGCCGAGGTGACTTGCACAAATGCCGCTTCAGTGCGCATTTTGTCTAGCGTTTCACAACCGGTATAACCCATCGATGATCTAACACCACCGACCATTTGGTGAATGATAGGGCGTACAGAGCCTTTGAATGGCACGCGACCTTCGACACCTTCTGGTACTAATTTGTCTGCCTTAGAGTCTGACTGGAAATAACGATCAGAAGATCCATGTGCTTGATTCATGGCGCCAATGGATCCCATGCCACGGTACGATTTGTATGAGCGGCCTTGGTAAAGTTCTACTTCACCTGGTGACTCTTCAGTACCTGCTAACATTGAGCCAAGCATGACGCAGTAAGCACCTGCAGCGAAGGCTTTAGCAATATCACCTGAATAGCGAATACCGCCATCAGCAATCAATGGAATGCCAGTACCTCTTAGTGCGTCAGCTACATCTGAGATGGCCGTAATTTGTGGTACACCGACACCAGCAACAATACGCGTGGTACAAATACTGCCTGGGCCAATACCTACTTTAACACAGTCTGCACCTGCTTTAACTAGATCAAGTGCTGCTGCACCGGTGGCAATATTACCAGCAATAATGTTTAAATTAGGATGTTTGGCTTTGGTTTTTTTAACACGATCAAGTACACCTTGGGAATGTCCGTGTGCTGTATCAATCACAATCACATCTACACCCGCTTCAACCAGTGCATCGATGCGCTCACCTGTGCCAGCTGCAACACCAACGGCTGCACCGACACGTAGTTGCTCGGCATCGTCTTTACAGGCGTTTGGAAAATCGCTAGATTTTTGAATGTCTCTAACCGTAATCATGCCCAATAGATCAAATTGATCGTTGGTGATGATTACACGTTCAATACGGTGTTGTTGTAATAGGGCGCGCACTTCTGCCATATTGGTGCCTTCAGCCACAGTAATAAGTTTGTCTTGCGGTGTCATGACATTTTCGACCACTTCATCTAATCGAGTTTCAAATCGAACATCACGACCAGTGACTAAACCAACAATGGTGTTACCATCAACTACTGGCAGGGCAGAAATATTGTGTCGCTGCTGCATCTCAAAAATATCTTTAATGGTAGCTTTAGGTGAAATACTAATAGGGTCTTTAATAATGCCTGATTCAAAACGCTTAACGTCGCGTACTTCATTAGCCTGTTGTTCAATTGACATATTCTTATGAATAATGCCAATACCACCTTCTTGGGCGATAGTAATAGCCAATCTGGCTTCAGTGACTGTATCCATCGCAGCTGATAGAATCGGCGTATTGAGCGTGATATTTTTAGTTAGTTGCGTTTTTAAGCTGACTTCCTTTGGCATGGTAGTTGAATGTGCCGGAACCAATAATACATCATCAAATGTTAGTGCGGTTTTTAGTAAGTTCATTTAATATCTCCTTTGATTTGTACGTTTTGGAAAGACAAAGCCTATGATAAAGCCGAAAAATAACACAAGTGCACCAACAATAAACCAGTTTCTAGCGCTGGAATCTTGGTCAGAAGTGTTGTTGTTTTGTAGTAATTGAATTTCTGCTTTAAGTCTGAGTATTTGTGACTCTAGGCTTTGATTGGTGTCTTTAAGTGCAAGAGCATCTTTGTAAATCCCTTCTACATATTCTTTTTCAGCTTGTGATTTACTGGTTTCTATTGCTAGCTTTGTATTACTTTCTTTTAACAGCTCAACCTCTTCTTCTAAAGCTTTGCTTTTAGATGTTTGTTGGGAAATCAACAATTTATTAGCATTGTAAGTTTGTCTGAGCTTTCTTAATTGTGCTTTAGCAGGTAGAACACTGGTTAAGTAACGAGAGATCATCCAGCCTGTGGTCTGCTCAAATTTCACTTGAGTCCAGCCGCTGTCAGTCGATAATAACTGTAGTTTGGTGCCAGAAGGCAACATTCTAAGTAAATTACTTGGGTTGCTTTGAATCTTGCTAGCTGATCGCATTGGGATATCAACCGTATCTGTAACATATACATACGACTGTGCATTCGCCAATGAATACATTAACAATAGTGACACAAATAAAGACTTTGTTAATCTCATAAGTTGGCTATTTTCTCCAATTGTGCTGATAAATCAGCAATGGCATTTTCAACCGAGGTTAGTTTTTCTTTTTCTTTATTAACCACAGCCTCAGGCGCACCACTGATAAACTTTTCGTTATTAAGCTTACCTGCAAATTGCACCCTTTGCTTGTTTAATTTTTCAATTTCTTTGTTAAGTCGAGCTGCTTCCTGATCCTTGTCAATCAGTCCGGCTAATGGAATTAATATTTTCATTTCGCCGACTAGCGCTGTAGCTGATTCTGGTGCTTCATCATTGACGTTAAGCTGGCTAATATTTTCCAACTTAGCCAAACTACTTAACACCTGTGAGTGAGTATCTAAACAATGTTGGTCACTATTACTGATATTTTGCACGAAACAAGGTAGGGGCTTTGAAGGTGGAATGTTCATCTCACCACGGATTTGACGAATACCCAAAATAAAGGTTTGTAACCATTGCATCTCTTCTTCAGCCTGGGTGGAGATTAAATCATTTTCAACCTCTGGGTAAGATTGAGTCATTAAGCTTTCACTATCTTTCCCTGTAAGTGTACAACATTGCTCATAAACCTCTTCAGTAATAAATGGAATGATTGGATGTAATAAAGTCAAAATCTCGTTTAGTACCTTCAGTAGCGTAGCTTGAGTACCAGCTTTTGTTGTGTCGTCTGCTAACAATGGCTTGGATAATTCTAAATACCAATCACAATAATCATGCCATACAAATTCGTATAATTCATGACTCATTAAGTCAAGACGGTAGTCTTTTAGGTGTTTTTCAACATTCACTTTAGTGGCTTGCAAGCGTGATAGAATCCATTCATCTGAAATAGACAAACTAGCCTTGGTATCAATATTATCACCTTCAAGTTTCATCAATACAAAGCGAGAAGCGTTCCATAATTTATTACAGAAATTACGATAACCCTCAACACGCTTAAGGTCAAATTTTATATCACGACCAAACGAAGCCAGTGCTGCAAAGGTAAATCTAAGCGCATCAGTGCCGAATGAAGGAATACCATCTGGGAATTCACCCTGAGTTTGTTTTTTAATTTTTTTCGCCATTTCTGGCTGCATCATGCCTTGGGTTCTTTTAACCAGTAAGTCATCTAAGCTAATACCATCTATTAAATCGATCGGATCAAGAACATTACCCTTAGACTTAGACATTTTTTGCCCTTGCCCATCTTTGATTAGACCCGTAATGTAGATGTCTTTAAATGGAACGTCGCCGGCAAATTTTAGCCCAAACATAATCATACGAGCTACCCAAAAGAAGATAATATCAAATCCTGTGACTAAAACATTGGTTGGATAAAAGCGTGACAACTGCGGGGTTTTTTCTGGCCAACCTAGGGTTGAAAATGGCCACAAAGCAGATGAAAACCACGTATCTAATACATCTTCATCTTGCCTAAGTGTTACACCTTCACCAGCTTGCATTTGCGCTTCTTCTAGTGAATCTGCTACATAAATATTGCCATCATTGTCATACCAGGCAGGAATGCGATGCCCCCACCAGATTTGCCTAGAAATACACCAGTCTTGAATATTATCCATCCAGTTAAAATAAGTTTTATTCCAGTTTTCTGGAATAAAACGAATGTCGCCATTTTTCACTGCATCAATTGCAGGCTTGGCCAGTGGTGCAACCTTGACAAACCATTGGTCGGTCATATAAGGCTCAATCACTGAGTGGGTTCTATCACCACGAGGCACCATTAAAGTATGTGGTTCAATTTTTTCTAGCAAACCTTGGTCATCTAAATCTTTAACGATTTGTTTGCGAGCATCAAATCGATCCATACCCGCGTAAGCACTTTTAACTGTGTCGTTAATTTTGGCATCATCAGTTAGGATATTAATGACGTCTAAGTTGTGACGCTGGCCCATTTCATAGTCGTTAAAGTCATGAGCAGGGGTAATTTTTACACAACCGGTACCAAATTCCATATCGACATAATCGTCCGCAATAATGGTTATTTTTCGATCAGTCAATGGCAAGTCAATGGTCTTGCCGATAAGGTGTATGTAGCGCTCATCGTCTGGGTGTACAGCAACTGCGCTATCACCTAGCATAGTTTCAGGGCGGGTGGTAGCAACCACCATTACTTCGTCAGTGCCAGTAATAGGGTAACGCATATGCCACAAGGAGCCTTGCTCTTCCGTGCTAATCACTTCAAGGTCAGAGACGGCTGTGTGTAAGACCGGATCCCAATTGACCAATCGTTTACCACGATAGATTAAGCCTTCATTGAAAAGCTGAATAAAGACTTTATGTACAGCATCTGAGAGGCCGTCATCCATGGTAAAGCGTTCTCTTTCCCAATCAACCGAAGCACCAAGACGGCGCATTTGCGAAGTAATAGTGCCGCCTGAGTGTTCTTTCCAATCCCAAATCTTTTCAATAAATTTTTCACGTCCGACATCATGACGGGTAATATCTTGTGCGGCGAGTTGGCGCTCAACCACCATTTGTGTTGCAATGCCTGCGTGGTCAGTACCTGGTTGCCAAAGTGTTTGATCACCCTTACCGCGATGGTAACGGGTAAGCACATCCATAATGGTATGCTGAAAAGCGTGACCCATATGTAAACTACCTGTCACATTAGGCGGTGGCAGCATGATGCAATAGGCATTTTCGCTAGTGGAGTTTGAATCGGAAGAAAATAGATTTTTATCTTCCCAAAGCGAACGATATTTCGCTTCAATTTGTTCAGGATTGTATGTTTTTTCCATTAACGTATAAAGGCGGATAAAACTGTGCAATTATACCAATGAAATCATCTAGCAAGTATGGAAATGAAATGGCTTAGTTACTAGGTTTTGGTGTGTTTTCAAAGTGAAAAAAATCATGGTTCAGATACCGAGCCACATCTTCTTCATCTTCAGGAAACCAAGGGATCTCTAATACACCAACACATAATGATATTTGCTCTCTAACATCATTTAGTGATTCCATAGAGGTATTATCGTGAATTGGGACTAAACTATTATCGTGACATCTTTGACATTCTTCGGTGTAAAGGACCTCGCCATCAATTAAAATTCTTTTATCGATATCATTAGCGCTAACGCCAAGCATGATAAACACAGGGAAAATTCTTAAAAAATTCAACATACGTTTAGTTTATAACATTTTTAAGATAGAATGCCCATAATTCGTTTCTGAGTATCTACATTAATGACAGACAAAAATCATTGGTTAGTCTACCTATTACGCTGTGCTGATGATAGTCTATATTGTGGCATTACTAATCATTTGGAAAAACGTATTAAGCAGCACAACGGTGAATTAGTAGGCGGTGCTAAATACACCCGAGCGAATGGCCCATGTGAGTTGGTATACCAAGAAAATGCTAAAGATAGAAGTACAGCTTCTAAACGAGAATATGAGATTAAATCCATGACTCGAGAGAGTAAGCTTTTATTGGTTAAAACCTCATGAGCGATTATCAAACAATATCTTGCGAAGCGCACAGTATCTACGAACTAGCGATTATGCGCGGTCAATCAATACAAGTGAGTATTGATGGCGACATGCAAATCATTCAACCTAAAGACATTCTCACCAAGACAGGTGCTGAATATTTAATTTTTGTAGATGAAAACAATGTTCAGCAAGAATTACGTGCAGATCTCATTATAGTAAATCCTTAGTACAGTTTTTATTAAGAAATCCTTTAGTTTGATTGTTTATCTAGGGTTTGGCTTGGTTTAGCCAGCGGTCTAAATGGTTTGCAAAAGTTTGTCTGTCTGCCTGGTTTAAGGGCGAAGGGCCTCCCGTTTGCACGCCGCTAGAGCGTATAACATCCATAAAGTCGCGCATACTTAATTTTGACTTTATATTGCCTTTATTAAACAGCTCGCCTCTTGGGCTTAGGGCTAAGCCACCTTTGGTAATTACTTCGTCAGCTAGCGGTATGTCACTAGTAATGACTAGATCACCTGCACTTATTCGTTTAACGATTTCATTATCAGCTACATCGAACCCAGCGCTTACCTGTATAAAATTTAAGTAACGAGAAGGGGGTAAGTGTAGCACATGGTTAGCGACTAAGGTGATTTCAGTTTGTGTGCGGTTAGCCGCTTTAAAAAGTACCTCTTTTATCACCACAGGGCATGCATCAGCATCAACCCAAATTTTCAACTGATTCTTAGTCTTCATTTATTAATTATAAAAGTGATTGAAGGGTTACTGTTTTTGCAACAGAAAATAATTGAAATCTTGTGTACTACCATTAGGGTGCGGGTGGGTTTCAGAGGTGGTTTGAATCAATGTAAAGTCATCACCCAGCAACTGCGTGATTTTATCCTTATCGTATTGCACAATGTCTAGCTCTGAGCACTGTTTAGGCCCTGTTGTGGCAAAGGTAGCTAGTAAAAAATAACCTTGAGGTTTAAGGTATTGATTGAGTTTATTAATGTAAGTTTGTTGATCTTTTTCATCGGTTAAAAAGTGAAAAACCGCACGATCATGCCATAAGTAAAACTGAGTGTCAGATTGAAAATTTAAGATATTTTCATTATAGAAGTTAACTTTGCTGGTGTGGACTTTCAAACGATCTTTAGTGGTTTGAATGGCAGTAGGAGATAGCTCTAATAGTGATAAATGAGTATAACCCTCATCAAGTAAATTATCAGCTAGTATCGATATCCCAGAACCAATGTCAATAATAGAGTCAGTTTTCTGAGTGTATTTTAAGATCCACTTAAACGAAATAGTAGAGTGGGACTGGTGCCAGCTGACTTGATTATGGTCTTTATTTTTGTAAACTTTATCCCAATGGCTAAGCATATTTTTCATTCGTTTGGTGTTTATAATTATGAGTATTTGGATTATAACGAGTTACCATGAGAATTTTGCACACAATGTTACGAGTAGGGGATTTGGATAAGTCTATTGCGTTTTACGTGGAAGTTTTGGGAATGAGCCTGTTGCGTCAAAAAGAATACCCCAAAGGTGAATTTACCTTGGCGTTTTTGGGTTATGGGCCAGAATCAGAAAATCCGGCGCTAGAGTTGACCTATAATTGGGGTAAGGATAACTATGAAGTAGGCACAGGTTTTGGTCATATCGCCATTAATGTAGAAGATGTTTATAAAGCTGTCGAGGTGGCGAAAACAAAAGGCGCACAAGTGACTCGTGAAGCGGGGCCGATGAGTGCTGGCACAACCATTGTTGGGTTTTTAAAGGACCCTGACGGTTATGAAATAGAATTACTCTCTAAGAAATTTTAATCGTAGTTTTTACGACCTGATAGAGCATGTGCAATGGTGTTCATATCAGCGTATTCAAGTTCACCACCAATCGGAATGCCGTGAGCAATACGAGTGATTTGAACATCAAACTGTTTCGCCATATTACTGATGTAATGGGCAGTCACTTCGCCTTCAACTGTAGCGTTAGTAGCTAAGATAATTTCTTCCACTTTTAGATCACTAAGTTTTTGTTCTAATTCATCTAAACCAAGTTCAGCAGCGCCAATCCCATCAATAGGAGAAAGATAACCGCTAAGGACAAAATACTTACCTTTGTAAACACCACTTTGCTCAATAGCGTGAATGTCGGTTGGGGTTTCAACAATACAAAGTTGTGATGAGTCACGCACGTCATTAGCACAAATATTGCAAATGTTTTTTTCACTGAGAGTGCGGCATGATGAGCAATGTTTAACATGCTCCATGGCATCGACCAAAGCCTTAGCCAGTTCGAACCCACCTTCTCGATCACGTTCTAATAGGTGGTAAACAAAGCGTTGTGCTGTTTTCCTACCAACACCCGGTAGCGCACAAAACGTTTTGTTTAGTTTTTCAATCATTAGAAAGGTAGACTCATACCACCAGGTAACTTCATACCACCAGTTGCACTTTGCATTTTGGTGGCGGATGCGTCAGCAATTTGTTTGGTAGCGTCGTTAATAGCAGTAAGAATTAAATCCTCCAGCATGTCTTTATCATCCATAACACCTTCATTAATTTGAAGATCGGTGGCTTGGTGTTCACCATTAATGGTGACTTGTACTGCGCCACCAGCGGCTTTGCCAGTGGCCGTTAAGTCTTTGATTTCCGCTTGGGCTTTTTGCATGTCTTCTTGCATTTTTTGGGCTTTTTGCATCATGCTAGCCATTCCACCTTTAAACATTTTCTATCTCCTTAATACTGTTAATATCAACCTTTGCGTTAAAGGTTTGTTGTAATTTTTGCACACCTTCATCTTTCATAAAAATTTTCTGCATAGTGGCTATTTTCTCATTATTGGCTTGTGTTTCTTTTTGCGCCAAGGTTTGTGTTGTAAGCTTGTTTAAGTTAATTTGAAGTATTAGTTCACCAAAATTCGCTTGCAACACGGTTTGAATCGAACGCTGAATATTATCGGTGAGTAAATTTGAAAATTGCTCATCTAGATTAAGTGTTAGGGTTTGATTGTCCGCATTATCAAACAAGGTGTTTTTTAGTAGCATGCGAGATGCTGTATTAAACTTGAGTGATTTGGTGATGTCTTCCCACTGTTGTTGTGAGTTGATATTAAGGGTTGATTCTGGCGTGTTTAGTTCGGTTGTTTTAACCGGTTTTAACTTAGGCTCTACCAGTGGTTTGCCTTCAGGTATCGCCTTAGTTTTCGACTTTTCGGCTAATTTAGGTGTTTTTTTTTCAGTAGTTTTAATATCAGAATGAAATGCCAGCATTCTAAGTAGTGTCATTTCAAAGCCGATTTGTTCGCTGGGTGCAAGCAGCATGTCTTTAGAGCCATTTATTGCCATATGATAAAACAACTGTAAATCTTGATTAGAAATTTGCGTCGCTAAGGCTTTAATCTCGTTAGAAATTTGTGTATTGTCAATAATCTGCGCAATCGATATTTGATGAAAAAGACTGGTAAGGTCTTTAAGCGCATGGCTTAAATCCTCACCTTTATGAGATAACTCTTTAACAAAGTTAATCACTGCTTCGGCATCTTGATTAAACAAATGTGTAGCCAAGGAAAGGATGTCATCATGATGCACCAAGCCGAGCATGGCTTTAATGTCTTTAATCATCACCGTACCGTTACCATAAGAGATAGACTGATCAAGCAAACTTAAGGCATCACGCATAGAGCCATTGCCAAAATCAGCAATCTGACTAAGGGCTAACTCTTCATACTCAAACCCTTCAGTTTCCATAATAAATTTCAGTTGACCTAAAATTTCCTCATGTGTGAGTTTTTGTAAAGTGAACTGCAAACAACGTGACAACACAGTAACTGGTAGCTTCTGTGGGTCAGTGGTTGCCAGTAAAAATTTAATGTGCTCTGGTGGTTCTTCCAGGGTTTTTAGTAGTGCATTAAAACTACTTTTTGAAAGCATGTGCACTTCATCAATCAGGTAAATTTTGTAGCGATTTTTAGTCGGCATATATTGCGCATTTTCTAAAATATCGCGCATGTTGTCTACACCCGTGTGTGAAGCGGCATCGAGCTCGATTAAGTCAACGGATTGACCTTGGTCAATCTCGATACAAGTTGCACACGTGCCACAAGGCTTGGAGCTAACACCTTGTTCACAGTTGATGGATTTGGCAAAGATACGGGCAATGGTGGTTTTACCGACGCCACGTGTGCCGGTGAATAAAAAGCCATGATGGAGGTTGTTGGCATCGAGAGCGTTAATGAGCGTTTTAACTGTGTGCGTTTGACCAACCATCTCATTAAATGTATGAGGGCGATATTTGCGTGCTAAAACTTGATAGTGTTCGCTCATTTATGAATTTATTGTGTTAAAAGTGGTAGCACCAAGAATAACAGCCAACACATGAAAAAATTATTACCGTTGCTTCCTTCCGGATCTGGCGGGGTTCATAACCATTCATTGTCGGTACACCCTTAGTACTACCACAGACTATTTTACATTTATATCTGCTTTCTATTTAAGAATTGTTAGCTTGTTTTAAACGCTCAGGTGTGCCCACATCCTGCCAGTAGTCGTTGTGATGTTCGCCACTCAGTTGGCCGTTAGCAATGGCTTCTTTAAGTAATGGGTAGAGTGGTAATTTTTGTTTAACACCTAAATGTGATTTAAATAAATCTGGGTGATAGATACCAATCCCTGAGAAAGTATAGGTTTGACCGTGTGCATTGGTAACCTGGTGATTGTTGATCAGTGAAAAATCACCGTTAGGATTGTGAGGCGGGTTATCGATTAATATCAAATGTGCTAAAGATCCAACGGGCAGTGTTAGCTTGGATAAGTCATAGTTGCAAAGCACGTCAGAGTTAATCACAATAAAGGGTTTGATGCCTGACTCTCCCAGAGAATTTATGTTTGGCGCTAACAAGGGTAACGCATTAATAATGCCACCCGCTGTTTCTAATGCGCCATTAGATTCGTCGCTATAAGTAATATGAACACCAAAATTAGAGCCGTCACCTAAGTGTGCGCTTAGTTGCTCACCTAGATAGGAAGTATTGATAACAATATTAGTAATTTTTGCTTGTTTTAGTGCATTGATCGAATGCTCGATAAGTGCAATACCTTTAACCTTTATTAAAGGTTTTGGTGTATTTTTTGTGAGTGGCATCATGCGCTCACCACGACCTGCCGCCAGAATCATTGCATGGGTTTGCTGGTTAGCTAATTCAATAATACTGCTGAGCAACTCTAATTCTGGGTATTTATTAGCAACAGCGAGTGCATATTTTTCCACTAGCGGGATATCTGCTAGATACTGGTGTTTGCCATCACGAACGGATAAACGCTTAAATATACCTAATACTTTAAGGTGGCGCTGTAAGCCCATAAGGTCAAATTGTTTTTCAAAATCTATAAAAGAGATGTTGATCTTAGCTTGGGTGTAATAGTATTGTAAAAGTGTGTGTAGGTCGACTGGTGATAGTTCGAAATAAGCATCTTTAAGTAGCGAGACTAAATCGTAAGTGTTTGAACCAATAACTGCATCTTGGAAGTCGATGACGCCAAGTTCGTTATTTGCTACTAGCATTAAGTTGCGCGCGTGATAATCACGGTGTACGAACACTTGATCAGTGCTTAGTGCGTTATCACTTAATAAATCAAAAATGGTTTGTAATTGTGTGTGTTGCTCGTTGCTGAGTGCTGGCAAGTACCAGTCAATCAGTAGCTGCATCTCGGTTGTGAGTAGAGCATGATCATATGATGGAATATTGGCCGAATCAGTGCCTAATGATTGAATGTTAATAAGAATATCAATGGCATTCTTATAATGTTGGATATCAAAGTTTTTTTGTTGTGCGTTTAAAAAAGTTTGATTACCTAGGTCTTCTAACAATAAAAAACCTTGATCTAGATTGGCTTCAATGATTTTTGGTGCGTGAACACCGCCAGCAATTAGATGCTTAGCGATACGAATAAAGGGTTCGCAGTTTTCTTTTGAAGGTGGGGCGTCCATGGCAATAAAGCTAGCGTTGTCTCGTTCGATTCTAAAATAACGACGAAAGCTGGCATCATCACTAGCTATGGTAATGACAAAGTTCTCATCACCAAAAAAAACATCTAACCAGTCGGTGAGTAAGTCTAAGCGCTGGTCAATCATTTTTGAGTTGTTGGTAGTGGTCATGCACACACGACCAGGCTGGGTGGATTACACCCTGGTTAATAGGTCGGTTGTCTAGCAAAGTGATGGGCATGATCTCACGCGTTGAACTTGAGATCCATAATCCATCAGCATGCTGTATATCATCTAATAAAAACGGGGTTTCTTGTATGTCGAGCCTACAGGCCTTGGCGCTGCTAATGACTAAGTCACGGGTGATGCCTGAAAGAATGTTAGGGCCGGTAGGGTGTGTGAATAGCGTGTTGTCTTTAAGCATAAAAACATTAGAAGTGGCGCCTTCAGTAATCTCATGATTTCGAAATAAAATTATCTCTTCAACTTGATGTTGTTTGGCTTCTTGTGCATAGAGAATATTGGCCAACAATGAAGTGGATTTGATATCGCATCGATGCCAGCGAATGTCTTCACGAGTCATGGCGGAAAATCCTATTTTTAATTGCGCTTTTGATTTGGGTGTAAGCGGGTTAGCTTCGATATACACCGTAGGTGTTAGAGTATCAAAGTTGTGTTTACGTTGAGTATCAGCACCACGGGTAATTTGTAAATAAAGCGATTGATCTAGCTCAGGTGAAAAGCTATTTAGCTTGGTTAGAATAGTGTGCCACTCGTCATGTGAATAAGGGTTGGTAATCTGTATTGAATCTAGGCTATTTTGTAGGCGATCCAGATGTTCGGTTAGGCGAAATATTTTGCCTTGATAAACTGGGATAACTTCATAGACACCATCGCCAAATAAAAAACCTCTATCCATAACGGAAATAGAGGCTTTGATTTTTTGAATAAACGTGCCGTTTAAAAAAACCACGTTTAGAAGATAGACTTAATGTTGTCAATCATACGAGAGAAAAATCCAGCTTCTTGTGCATCTTCAAGAGCAATTAAAGGTAGTTTAGTTAGAGTTTCCCCTTGGAAAGTGATTATTAAATGACCCACAGCATCCCCTTGTTTGATGGGGGCTGAAAGTTCACCGTTAAGTGCAATGGCTTGCTGAGAAAGCTTGAACTGACCTCTAGCCAGAGTTAAGTAAGTTTCACCTGGTAAGCCAACATTAATTGTATCGTTAGTTGATTTAGAAATAGGCACTTCTTTGCTAACATCACTGATTTTGATGGTTTCAAAAAAGCGAAATCCGTAGTCTAAAATCTTTTGTGTCTGCTCGGTACGAGAAGCGGTACTACCCGAGCCTAACACGACTGAAACCAAACGCATATCCATACGATTAGCGCTAGCCACTAAGTTGTATCCGGCTTTTTTGGTAAAGCCAGTTTTAAGGCCGTCAACCGTGTTGTCGCTCCATAAGAGTTTGTTACGATTGCGCTGCTTGATATCATGATAAGTGAATTCTTTTTGTTTATACCAAGGATAGAATTCAGGAAAATCTCTAATTGTAGCAGCGGCCAATATCGCCATGTCTGCTGCACTGGTATGCTGATCTTGATAGTCGAGACCTGAGGCGTTTTCAAAACGCGTGTTGAGCATGCCAAGTTCTTGTGCATATTCATTCATATAGGCAGTAAAGGTGCCTTCTGTGCCAGCAATATGTTCAGCAAGAGCAACCGCCGCATCGTTACCTGATTGAATAATCATGCCCTTGAGTAAGGTTTCTAACTTGATGGTTTTACCCACTTCAATAAAACTTTTAGAACCGCCAGTTTTCCAAGCTTTTTCACTAATTTTGACATCATCATCTAGATTGGCACGACCATCTTTAATGAGTTGGAACACGACGTAAGCTGTCATTAATTTGGTTAAGCTGGCTGGTGCACGTTTTGCATCTACATTGTTGGATGCGATAATCGCACCAGAATTATAGTCAAGCACCACATAAGCAGCAGCATTGATAGAAGGTGCTTTTGGGGTGATGAAAATAGCCGCTTGAGTATTGAGAGCAATAGCTGTACTAGCTAGTAGAATAGTTTTTGATATTTTTTTTATAAGTGATTGATATTGCATAATTTATTTAGTGATTGTTTCGATTGAATTGTTGCCTTATTTTTGTTGATAATTGATAGGCAGCCATGGCGTATCTGTTATCGTGATTATAACGGGTTAGTACATAGAAATTCCAAAAAGTGAGCCAGGTGTCGTCAATTTTTTGTTGTGGTAAGCGAATGAAAGCAAGCTTGGTTTTGTTATGAATGTTTGAGTCAATATTTAAACCTTTGTTGCGCCAATATTGAGCGTTTTGTTTAGGTTTGCTGGTAGAGCGTGTAGCGTGTTTTGAATGTGTATTTGATAGTGTGATAGGGCGTGCAATTTCACCAAAGTCGTGCCATTGATGCTTGTCAAAATAATTAGCAATAGAGCCGATAGCATCAACAGGATCTGAAAACAGATCGATTTTTCCATCCTGGTTAAAGTCAACTGCATAATGACGGTATGAGCTGGCAATAAACTGTGGGTAGCCCATTGCGCCAGCATATGAGCCTTTAATGGTTAATGGTGGCATGGCATTTTCACGAGACATGAGTAAGAAAGATTCAAGCTCTTTTTTGTAAAAATTGCGTCGTCGGTAGTTACCAAACGCACGTTTTGTTAGGGTTTCTAATGTAGGGTGCTCACCTTTCTTATTACCATAATTGGTTTCTATGCCTAAAATCGCTACAATGACTTCGCTAGGAACGTTGTAAGTGCTTTCAGCGCGATTTAAGGTGGTTAGATTGTCTTGCCAAAACTGTAGTCCATCTGCAATACGTTCATCAGTAATAAAAAGAGATTTGTATTTATCCCAAGTCATGGTTTTTTTCTTAGGAAGCTTGGTTTTATTTTTGATGCCCTTCTTGGCGATGGTGAGATTTATTTTAGAAAAAATAAACAACAGTTCGTTTTTATCAAATTGATGCCCTTTCACCATTTTTTGGATGAAATTTTGTGTGGATTTAAAATGTGTTGCAGGTAGTGTTTTGGCTGATACGATTGGCGATAATAACAGCGCTGATAAAACCAATATTTTTAGCATTTATTTTTAAAATTTAGAAAGGTAAACGGGTGACTTGTGTTTATGAATAGACATAATAATACCAAAGCTTGCCATTAGTGTAATGAGCGATGAACCACCATAACTAATGAGTGGTAGAGGCACACCAACAACAGGTAACAGGCCAGACACCATGCCAATATTAACAAAGATATAGGTAAAGAAAATTAACGTTAAACTGGCGCCTAATAATTTAGAAAAAGTATCTTCAGATTCAAAAGAGATAACAAAACAGCGATAAATAATAAGACCGTAAATAGACAAAAGTAGTAGCACACCTAAAAAACCCAATTCTTCAGCAATCACCGAAAATATAAAATCGGTGGTGTGTTCAGGTAAAAAATTGAGCTGAGATTGTGAGCCTTGCTCGATACCCTTACCTAATAGACCGCCAGAGCCAATAGCGATTTTGGATTGTAAGATGTGATAACCTGAGCCAAGCGGATCAGAGCTTGGATCAATTAGTGTGAGAATACGTTTTTTTTGATAGGTCATTAGCAGGTAGTTCCAGGCGATATAGCCACCAGCACCAATCAGTGAACTGATTAAACCGAGATTAAGCCAATTGTTGTGCTTGATGATTCGAATACGAATACCAGAAAAAAATAATACATAAAAGCCGCTTGCGCCAATAAGCAACGAAGTGCCTAGATCAGGTTGTTTGGCTATGAGTAAAACAATCACAATAATTGAAACAATTGAAATCAGCATTGGTAGCGGTTTTGGCGGCAGGGTCGTTTCACTTAAAATTGAGGCAATGGCAATTGGTACGATTACTTTCATTAGTTCAGAAGGCTGAAAACGCACAAAGCCCAAATCAAGCCAGCGTTGAGCGCCACCACTACTAGAGCCAAATAATAAAACCAAAATAAGCAAGAAAATACCAAACAGCATTAGATAGGGTGAATAACGGCGGAACAGGTAAGGTGGTATTTGTGCAATCACTAGCATGGTACCAAAGGCGAGTGCAAAATGACTTGCTTGCTTATATAGTAAGATTGTTGATCCGGCAGAAGCGCTATGAAGCACCATTAATCCAAATGAACTTATACCTAATAGTAATAAGAATAGTGGTGTATCCATCATGAAGTAACGCCAAAAATGGCGGATTTTCCCAAGCAATGTACGGGTCATAGCAGTAGTAAACCAACGCGTCGAATATCAGATAACAACAAATTAAAACTTCGACAAGCAGATTCGCTATTCATGCTTTCTACCCCAATACCCATTTGCTGAATAGCTACTTGTTGTTTTGGGTGTAAGAACCGAGTTGTATCACCCGTACCAATGATAAGTAAATCAATGTCGTCTCGTGAGCTTAGTGGAAAAAGCAAAGCTTTGTCTAATTCATCTAAATTGATTATTTCGGTTTCTGTGAAATATTTGGGTGAGATAAAGCAGGGTGTGTTTAATGTGGTATGTGCTAATTTAATTTGGGAATTTTCAACAGAAATAATAGAGTTTTGTTCAGATTCTTGTTGATTGAATTCCATGCTACTATTGAGGTTGTTTGAAGGTTTAAAAATACATTATAACCGTGTAAAATTATTCTATTTTTAAATATAAACAACAATGCCTAATTCTAACGAAACCGATGCTTATTCAGCAGACTTACACAGTGGTATAGCCGCTTTTGATTCGAAAAATTTTTCTATGGCTTACCAGCTATTAGCGCCACTGGCCGCTCAAGGTGATGCAGAATCATTATGGCGTTTAGGCATGATGCAAATGAATGGTTTGGGTTTGGTTGAAAACCAGCCTTTAGGCTTTGAGAACTTTATTCAGGCGGCTGAGCAAGGCCATGTTTTTGCACATCATATGATTGGTGTAGCTTATATGACTGGCGAGGGTGTAGAAAAAGACATTAATAAGTCTATTGAGTGGTTTGAAAAAGCAGCCGATTTTGATTTGCCAGGTGCAATGTATGCATTGGGCATGTTGTACGAAGACGGAAAAGAAGTGCCAAAAGATACTGAAAAAGCACAAGCTTGGTACGCTAAAGCCGAAAAGGTTTCTTAAATTGATGAAGTCAAGATTCGCGCCTTCCCCAACAGGTTACTTGCATATTGGCGGTGCCAGAACAGCATTGTTCGCTTGGCTGTGGGCTAGAAAAGAACAAGGTCAGTTTATCTTGCGTATTGAAGACACAGATCGAGAGCGATCTACCCAAGCTTCAGTTGATGCGATCTTGGATGGTATGAAGTGGCTAGGATTAGACCATGACGAAGGCCCTTATTATCAAACCGATCGATTTGATCGGTACAAGGTTGTGATTCAACAGCTTCTAGAAGAAGACAAAGCTTATTATTGCGAATGTTCTCAAGAACGCCTACAAAACCTGCGTGATGAATTAATGGCCAAGGGTGAAAAAGCCAAATATGATGGCCATTGCCAACATAAGAATCTGACTGCCGGCGTGGTGCGTTTTCGTAATCCAGTCGAGGGTAATGTAGTATTTTCAGATTTGGTCAAGGGCGAGATTAGCGTGCACAACAAAGAACTCGATGATTTGATTATTGCACGTAGTGATGGCACACCCACTTACAATTTGACTGTGGTGGTTGATGATCATGATATGGAGATTGACTGTGTGATTCGTGGTGATGACCATATTAACAATACCCCTAGGCAAATCAATTTATATGAAGCACTTGGCTGGGATTTACCAGCATTTGCACACTTGCCGATGATTTTGGGTAGTGATGGCGCAAGACTTTCCAAGCGCCATGGTGCGGTGAGCGTAATGGCCTATCGTGATGCGGGATTTTTACCCGAAGCATTACTAAATTATTTGGTACGTTTGGGTTGGTCACATGGTGATCAAGAGGTGTTTTCTATTGATGAAATGATTCTATTATTCGATCTAAAAGACGTTAATAAGGCGCCAGGTAGTTTCAACCAGGACAAATTATTATGGCTTAATCAAGAATATATAAAATCCGCTGACATGACTCATTTGATTGGGCAGCTTGATTGGCACCTTAATAGTCAAGCAATCGATGTTAGTAGCGGCCCTGACATTACTAAAGTGGTTGATGCGTTGCGAGAACGCAGTAAAACCTTGGTTGATATGGCTGAAAGTATGAAGATGTTTTATCAAGATTTTGACCAGTTTGATGAAAAGGCTGCTAGTAAACAGTTTAAACCTGCAGCTAAGCCAATCATTAAGGCCTTAATTGATCATTATTCACAGTTAGAAGATTGGTCGAGTGTAGCGATTCACGATGTTGTAAAAACGGTATGTGATGAGCAGGGTGTTGGTTTTGGCAAAGTTGGTCAGCCTTTTAGGTTGGCTCTCAGTGGTACAGGTAATGCAGGCAGTATTGATGTGGTGGCTGAACTTGTTGGTAAGGATAGAACTTTAGCCCGCCTTAAGTTGGCTCTTGATTATATTGCTCAAATAGACAATTAATCAGTTATCATCTAGTTATGCATTTAGATGGCTTTAAAACTCAATATCAAACATTACAGAAATCAGTTGAGGCTGATTTTTTAAAAGACCCCGATTCAGTAGAATCATTAGTATTGGCTCGTAGCGATGGTGTTGATGTTCTATTAAAAGACATTTGGCAGACGTTTGAGATTGATAGCGAACTGTGTTTGGTGGCTGTAGGCGGTTTTGGCCGAGGCGAATTACATCTATATTCTGATATTGATTTATTAATTTTAATTCCAAATGGTACGCACGAACAACACCAGGAAGGTGTTTCTAAATTTTTAACTTTCTTGTGGGATGTTGGTTTAGAAGTGGGGCATGCAACACGTGATATTAATGACTGTGAGATAGAAATTGATGATCTAAGTGTTGTTACTAATTTATTAGAATCTCGATTATTGATTGGAAAAAACGCTTTATTTTTAAAGATGAAATCGATGATTAAAGCGAGCAATTGGTCATCCCAATCGTTTTTAGTAGAAAAACAAAAAGAACAACATAACCGCCATCTTAATTATTCAAATACGGCTTACAACCTTGAGCCCAATCTAAAAGAAAGCCCTGGTGGGTTAAGGGATATTCAAACTGTTGCTTGGGTAGCAAAATGGTATTTTGACGTGAACCTTTTATCTGATTTGGTTGATAAATCTTACTTAAGTAGGCATGAATACGATTTATTGAAACAAGGCCAATTGTTCTTGTGGAAGGTTCGTTTTGCCCTGCACGTGATTGCTAAACGTCGAGAAGATCGAATTGCTTTTCAGTATCAAAAAGAAGTGGCCAGCATGTTGGGCTATGTTGATACAGATTCTATGGCAGTTGAGCAATTTATGAAAGATTATTATCGTACGGTGACCAAGGTCTCGCGTCTGAATGATATTTTGTTGCAGCTACTAGAAGATCGAATCCTACATACGCAAAATCTTAATGAGCGTTTTGTTATCAGTTATGGCTATATTCAAGCCACCAGCGATGATATTTTTAAAAATCAGCCGACGACCTTTATTGAAATTTTCTTATTGATTGCTAAACATAGTTATGTTCGGGGTATAAGTGCTGGAACGCTCAGACAAATGCAGCTCGATTTAGATTTAATTGATGAGAATTATTACAAGAAACGCCAAAATAATCGTTTATTTATTGAGTTATTACAACAAAAACGTGGCGTTAATAAAGCATTAAAGTTGATGAATCGCTATGGTGTTTTAGAACGTTATATCCCTGCATTTGGTCAAATAACAGGTTTGATGCAGTATGATTTATTTCACGCTTATACGGTAGACCAACATACGTTATTTGTGGTTCGTAATTTAAGACGTTTTTTTGTGTCTGAGTTTGCTAAAGAATTTGAGTTGTCTAGTGAAATTGCCAAAACCATCAACAAGCCAGAATTGTTGTTATTGGCAGGACTGTTTCATGATATTGCTAAAGGTCGTGGTGGTGATCACGCTAGTTTAGGTGCGCAAGATGCCCAAATTTTTTGTCAACATCACCAGCTAAGATCGGACGATATAGCGCTGGTATCAGGTCTGGTTGAACAGCATTTACTCATGTCACAAACGGCGCAAAAACAAGATTTAGAAGATTTTGAAGTGATTGATCGATTTGCTAAAGTGGTTGGATCAGTACAATTTTTAGAATTTTTATATTTACTAACAGTGGCAGATATTCGCGCTACCAAGGCTGATTTGTGGAACGACTGGAAAGATTCACTTTTGAGAAAATTATTTTATAAAACTAAAGAACATTTATTAAGTGGAGTCACTAAACCACCAAGTGTCACAAAGCAGATTGAACAAATTAAACATTTAGTTTTAAGTCAAATTGATCAGCAGGGGCACGATATTAAGCAAGTTGAAAAAGTCTTTTCATCATTACCTAAGGATTACTTTTTGCGTTATAAGGTGGAAGATATTTTGTGGCACTTGTGGCTAGTGATGAAACCAACGGATAAGAAGGTCAGAGTTGTATCGCGTTTATCCGAACAATACGTGGTAGATATTTTTGTGTATGGTGATGACTCAAAAGGCTTGTTTTTTAAACTAGTGAGTATTATTGAAAAATTAGGTTTAGATATTGTTGATGCGAAGATCTTAACGACGAAAGAAAACAAAGCTTACAATACTATTAGTGTTTTGCAAGATGACATTCTGGATCAAATCAATCTTAGCCAAGAAGTGGAAGGTGGGCTTAGTCAAAAGACACTAAGTGTGAAAGAAGCGGGTGATAAATTAGCGCATCGTCATTTTGATCATAAAATGAAAATTAGCTTTTCTCATAATGAAAAATGGAATTTAACTCAAGTAGAGATTAATGTGATTGATAAACAAGGCTTACTGTCTAACATTGCCTATATTTTTCATCAACTTGATATTAGCTTAGTAAATGCTAGAATCACAACTTTGGGCGAGCGTGTGGAAGATGTTTTCTTTATTAGTAATGCTAAAAAACAACCATTGAGCGTAATGGAAGAAGAGCTTCTTAAGCAGGCATTAGAAGAAAAATTGTAAAATAATAGCATAAAGGTTAAATAATCGATATAATTTGCCTAAACAGCTCTTCTGCTGTGATTTATTCCTTTCAGACAAACATTACACAAACATATGAATGAAAAAATTAAAATAGTAACGGATAGCTCATTTGAAGCCGATGTTATTAATTCATCACAAGCGGTTTTAGTAGATTTTTGGGCGCCTTGGTGTGGTCCTTGTAAAGCGTTAGCGCCAGTATTGGACGAAATTGCTGATGAATATGATGGAAAAATTACCATTGCTAAAATTAACGTTGATGAAAACGATCAAACACCGCCAAAATATGGTGTTCGCGGTATTCCAACAATGTTGATTATTAAAGACGGCACAGTTGAAGCCACCAAAATGGGTGCTTTAAGTAAGGCAGAATTAAGTGCTTTTATTGACGCAAGCATTTAAAACATAGGCGCTTCATCTAAAAAGTGAATCGTTTTTTTTATAATAAAATTTTAATTTAAAAAAACTTATATCGCGCTAAGCGCATCGATGTTAACCATTCTGGTTAGCATCTCCTTTCATCCATATCGGACAATCCATGAAGCTATCAGAACTAAAAAAATCATCCCCAGAGGAATTATTAGAATTGGCACAATCTTTAGGTGCTGAAAATATTTCTCGCGCTAAAAAACAAACCCTTATTTTTATTATTCTCAAAGCTAAAGCAGCCAATAATGAAGAGGTAATCGGCGATGGTACACTTGATATATTGCAAGATGGCTACGGATTTTTAAGATCGAGTGACGATTCTTACACATCAGGAGCTGATGATATTTATATTTCCCCCAATCAAATTAAACGCTTTAATTTGTCTACGGGTGATTTGGTTGCGGGAAAAATTCGCGCACCCAAGAAAGGGGAAAAATATTTTGCATTGGTTCAAGTATCTGAAGTTAATGGTGAAAACCCAGAGAGTGTTAGAAATCGAGTGCCATTTTCTTCATTAACACCTATTCATCCAGATGAACGAATCAAGCTCGAGATTGGTAATGGCGGTACTGAAGATATTACAGCACGAGTTATTGATTTAGTCTCTCCTTTTGGTAAAGGGCAGAGGGGTTTATTGGTTGCACCGCCTAAGGCCGGTAAAACCATGATTATGCAAAATATTGCTACCTCAATCTCTCGCAACCATCCAGAATGTGAACTCATTGTATTGTTGATTGATGAGCGTCCTGAGGAAGTAACGGAAATGGCCCGCACTGTACGTGGTGAAGTGATTGCCTCAACTTTTGATGAATCAGCAAAGCGCCACGTTCAAGTGGCAGAAATGGTGATTCAAAAAGCTAAAAGACGCGCAGAGCAGGGTAAGGATGTTGTTATCTTGCTTGACTCTATTACTCGTCTTGCAAGAGCGTATAACACCGTTGCACCTTCTTCGGGCAAAGTGTTAACCGGTGGTATTGATGCAAATGCATTACAGCGTCCAAAAAGATTTTTTGGTGCAGCTAGAAATATTGAAAATGGCGGCAGTATTACTATTATTGCGACTGCACTAGTTGATACCGGCTCTAAGATGGATGAAGTTATCTATCAAGAATTTAAAGGCACCGGTAATATGGAATTACATCTTGAGCGTCGCTTAAGTGAAAAGCGTATTTTCCCAGCAATTAATATTAATGCTTCTGGCACGCGTCGTGAAGAGTTGATTACCGATGAGAAAGAATTGCAGAAGATGTGGATTTTGCGTAAGATTTTGCACCCGATGGACACGGTAGAAGCGGCAGAATTTTTGATTGATCGTTTGAAATTGAGCAAAACCAATGATGAATTCTTCTCATCAATGTCGCAGAAGAAATAACACAATTCTCTTTTCTTGGCTTATACTGAAGCAATGAAATTTTCATCGGTCTTTAAGCCTAATAACACACTTCTTGCTAAATACTTGATGCGTAATGTATTGGTGTTACTGGCAGCAGTGTTTATTGTGATCGGCTTGGTTGTGTTTGGCAACCAATTGGTT
>CAJVCM010000029.1 GCA_910595815.1 Candidatus Thioglobus plumae
CTATTGTAGGCAAACTGACTTGTAGTAGCGCAAATGCCAAAGCAAGAATAAGTGCAAAATGTCCAACTTCAACTAACATGGTGATTTAATTTAAAAAAAATCTATTATATTATCTAAACCACCATAGCTGATGACTATATCTGCTTTTTTTACCACTAATGGTTTAGCGTGATACGCAACTGACAACCCTGCTATTGACATCATCTCTAGGTCATTTGCACCATCTCCTATCGCAATGACTTGCTCAGGAGAAACCGCATATTGATTACACAATTCATTTACAAATTCAGCCTTGGCTGTTGCGTTAATAATATCACCATGTATTGTGCCTATTAATTGGTTGTTCTGTATATTTAGGTTATTAGCACGAGCATGATCAAGACCAATATCTTTGGCTAATCGATTAGTAAAATAAGTAAACCCGCCAGAAACAACTGCACTCTTTACCCCTTTAGCTTTTAAAAATTGGATTAACTCTACGCCACCAGGGTTAACTTGCAATCGCTCGGTATACACTTGGTCTAACACCGATATATTAAGCCCTTTTAATAATGCCACTCGTTCAATCAGTGAAGCATTAAAGTCTAGCTTTCCTTGCATAGCGAGCTCAGTAATTGCAGCCACTTGAGGTTTTATATTGGCAAAATCAGCAATCTCATCAATACACTCAATATTAATTAGAGTTGAATCCATGTCGCTAATAAATATAGCGACTTTCTGAAAATCAAATGAATTGGGCAGATAATTAAAATCTATCTGGTAAGTTTGTCTCAACTCATCAAGGTCAATCTGTTGGTCAGTATTAAGACGAATATGTGAATCATAGTGCTTGAAATCGCAATCATATTTCGTGGCAATTTTTGTGGCAATTTCTAGGTTGGCACTATGTTGAATGATTGTATTCATATTGAATTTCATGCTAATTTATATACTAGTCGGCCTCTATTTAACTCTCTTACACCAAACTAGTTTTAGCTAAAATTATACTTAAAAAACAACTTACGCCAATAAGACATAAAAAACCTCTCAAATGAGAGGTTAGCTTTAAAATTTTATACTAGATCTTTGTGAGATTAAACGGTTAGATTGACTCTGAAAAGTGGCTGTAGCAAGGGATTTAGACGAAAAAAAAGACCTCCTGAGAAGTCTTGATTTATATTGTTTGGTGCGGAAGGAGAGACTCGAACTCTCACGTCTTGCGACACTGGAACCTAAATCCAGCGTGTCTACCAATTCCACCACTCCCGCGAAGATTTGAAATTATACCTAATTAATGTTACAGTGAGCACTTTCAAAATCAGGAAAGAGATATGACAATTAACAATGCTGTTTCAGCTATGGCAGGTGTGTTTATTATGGCTTCACTGCTATTAGCTGTTGAAAATTTGTTCAATGAACCAAGCTGGTTGTGGCTGACTTTTTTCGTTGGCTTTAATTTATTCCAGTCAGCTTTTACTGGTTTTTGCCCAGCAGCAATGATCTTTAAAGCAGTGGGACTAAAAAATTAGTCTTTATCAGCGTCAAACCAATTTAGTTTTTCTCTAAGCTTCACCACCTCGCCAACGATAATTAACGTTGGCGCATGAATCGTTGTATTCTCAACCAAATCAGGTAATTCTGCTAGTGTTGTCACATAAACTTGATGATCCGGTGTGGTTCCTTTTTCAACCAATGCGACTGGCATATCACCACGCATACCGTGTGAAATCAACTGCTCTGATAAGTGTCTAGCACCTACCAACGCCATATAAAAAACAATGGTTTGTTGCTCTACTGCCAATTCATTCCAAGGCAGATTCATACTGCCATCTTTTAAGTGGCCAGTAACAAAGCGACAAGATTGTGAATAGTCTCGATGTGTTAATGGAATACCTGAATAAGCCGAACAACCAGAGGCTGCAGTAATGCCAGGCACCACCTGGAACGGAATATTATTTTCAGCTAGTGTTTCAATCTCTTCGCCACCTCGGCCAAAAATAAATGGATCACCACCCTTAAGACGACAAACGCGTCGACCTTGTTTGGCTAAATCAACCAATAATTGATTAATGTCACCCTGTGGTACCGCATGATTATCACGCTCTTTACCTACATAAATCAATTCTGCATCACGACGTACAAGCTCCATCACCCCATCGGAAACTAATCGATCATACAAAATAACATCGGCTTGTTGCATCAAACGCAGTGCTTTAAAAGTCAGCAAATCAGGGTCGCCTGGACCACCGCCAACTAAGTACACCTCACCTATACCACTGTCAGTACTGCCATCGAGTTGCGCTTGCAAATCTACTTTGGCTTCATCGACCTTACCGGAGAATACTTTTTCAGCAACAATACCCGAAAAAGTCTTTTCCCAGAAGTAACGTCGATCTTCAATATTGTTGAATTTTGCTTTAACCTGATCTCTGAAATTACCTGCAAGTTCTGCCAACTTTCCGTATGCGTGAGGAATGGTGCTTTCAAGTTTTGCACGAATCAAACGCGCCAAGACTGGGGCTTTTCCTGCAGATGAAATTGCAATCACGATTGGCGAACGATCAACAATTGATGGCATAATAAATGAGCACAAGTCTGGTGAATCCACCACATTGACTGGGATGTTGGCTATTTTGGCCAACGCTGAAACTTGTGCATTTAAATCTGAATCATCAGTTGCCGATACAATTAATGCTTGTGTGTTAATATCTGTTGCTTCAAATGCTTTTTCAATATGGATAACTTTATTATCTTTAACCAGTTTTTCAATTCCGTCACAACACTCTTTTGACACACACGTTACTGCTGCATTTGCTTTTAATAATAGATTAATTTTACGCAGGGCAATGTCACCTCCGCCAACCACCAAGCAAGGCTTTTGTTTAATATCAATAAAAATAGGCAGGTAATTCATAGGATATTTAGCGCTAAAATAAAAGCTACTATTATAATGTCTAAGCAACAATTAAAGTATTGTTATGAATATTGACCATTACACCTGCCCTTTTTCGCATTTAATTTTAAGTGGACGATGTGGGTGTCAATACGGTGTTAAAGATTGCATTGCAGAAAAAGAATTTGGCACTTGTATGCACGAAAGCTCTTCTGCAGAGTGTCAATCTTTATATCACCATCTTCGAGATAATAGTGATTTTGTACTCAAATCACATCATCAGTCTAGTTTATCAGTAGGTCAGCAATCTAAAATAAAAATGGGTGGCCTGCTTGCTTTACAAGAAATACTCAGCCATTCGAACGATAAAGGAATTAGCAATATCATTGAACTGGTTACATTAACTAAGCAAACCTACGGTAGTTTTGAAAAAATTCCTTTCTCTCAACTAATGCCAAAGATCTCTAAATTTAAATTTAGAGATCGATCGTAAGAATTAGCTAAATATCTAATACTTGTTTAACAAGCGGAATAGTAATGTTGTTTTTTTGTTGTAAAGAGGCTTCATCTAGCTGATCAATAGCGTTTAATAGGTCGGTCAAATCTCGTGAAAAATATTTAAATAAATAATCATAAATTTTACGATCGATCTTTAGATTGCGTTCATTCATCTGCTGTTGAATAATATCTTTTTTACTTTTATCGTCCAAACTTTCAAGGCAAAAAATAGTCGCTAAAGACAACCGTGTTTTTAGATCTTTTAGTAAGATTAATTCACCAGGCAACACAGCCCCACTCACAATCAACTTAACCGATGTGTGAGCAGCACGATTGTAAAGATCAAATAATTCTTGCTGTTGGTTTTCGTCTAAACAGTCAACATTATCAATACAAACCCAATCATTGTCTTCTAATCCATTCAGAATGCCATCAGGCATCTCTTCTGAAAAATCTAAGTACACAACACCTAGTGACTGCTCTAATGCCTCAAAAGTACAGCCTTGCAGTAAATGAGTTTTTCCATTTGACTTATCACCATAGATGTAAACAACCGAAGCAGAAGATTGACTAAAAAGGTTAGTCAAGAAATCGATAATTTGTTGATTTTTATCACCACTAAAATTACGCCAAAGCATTTTAGTGTTCAGTGAAATAGGCAAGCTCAATTGATTCATTATTGGCGTTCTTGTAAAATAACTTGTTTAATCCAAATCCACATATAATCCGCGCCGCTAAGGACAGTTGAGGTAGCCACAATAATAAAGAACATATCTGTCCATTGTGGTAAAACTGGGTAAATTTGTGTGATGACCAAAAACAACACCAAGGTAATTTGTAACACGGTATTAAACTTAGATAAATTTGACGGTGCTAGCAACTCATCCTGCGAGGCGTCAGTACCTAAAAAATAGCCTACCGTACCAGCCACAATCATCACATCACGCAGAAAAATTAATATTAGCAACCACAATGGCAACAAGCCGATAGCAAAAAGTGTAATGAAACTGCCCACTAATAATAATTTATCTGCCATAGGGTCAAGAATAGAGCCTAGTCGACTTTGGCAAGAAAAGCGCTTGGCAATCCAGCCATCTAGCGCATCTGTCACACCCGCAATAAAAAACAAGACAATTGCCAAAGAATAATTATGATTTAATAAGGTCATTACGACGGGCACTGTTAAAATAATGCGTAAAATTGACAGTGCATTTGGCAAAGAAGAAAAACTAAAATTCATTTTTTTGCTAGAAAAAAAATATTTATTATACGGAAAAAACTAAGATGTCATCATTGACTTACCAAGACTCAGGCGTTGATATTACCAAAGGTAATGAACTTATCGAACACATTAAGCCGATTGCAAAATCAACTGCAAGAGAAGGTGTATTAGCCGGATTAGGTGGTTTTGGCGCTATGTTCGAACTACCAATTAACAAATATAAAAATCCAGTATTAATCTCTGGCACCGATGGTGTTGGCACCAAACTTAAAGTAGCTGAAATGCTAAACAAGCACGACACCATTGGTATTGATTTGGTGGCTATGTGTGTTAACGACTTAATTGTACAAGGTGCGGAGCCTTTATTCTTCTTAGATTACTACGCTACGGGAAAACTCAACACTGAAATTGCGATATCGGTGATTTCTGGTATTGGCGAGGGCTGTAAGCAATCAGGCTGCGCACTCATTGGTGGTGAGACTGCTGAGATGCCAGGCATGTACCAAGGTGAGGATTATGATCTCGCTGGCTTTTGTGTCGGTATTGCTGATAAAGACAAAATTATTGATGGCTCTAAAGTTGCCAATGGTGACCATATTATTGCATTGGCTTCTTCGGGTCCACACTCTAACGGCTACTCACTCATCCGCAAGGTGTTAGAACAATCCAAACCAACTGAAGCACAACTAAACGCACTGATTGAGCCGACTCGAATTTATGTAAAGTCAGTACTGTCACTAATTGAAAAATTTCCAGTTCATGCAATTTCACATATTACTGGCGGCGGTCTATTAGAAAACATTCCGCGTGTTTTACCTACTAATCTAGCTGCAAAATTAGATGCCAACTCTTGGGAGTTGCCTGAGATTTTTCAATTCTTACAAGACAATGGTAACATCGATATTATGGAAATGTACCGTGTCTTTAACTGTGGTGTTGGCATGATAATTGTAGTACCTGCCGAACAGAGTGGGCAAGCCATAGAGCATTTAAATGAGCTTGGTGAAACTGCCTGGTTAATTGGCGATATCACCCAAAACGACGGCAACCAAGTCATTATTTAAATCCATGAGAGGTGTTGTCTTAATTTCTGGCAGTGGCTCTAATCTTCAAGCTATTATTGATCAAGCTGATAATATTGATTTAAATATCAGTTGTATTATTAGCAATCATGCTAATGCTTACGGGCTCACACGAGCAAGCAATGCAGGCATCCCTTGTCATATTATTGACCATACTCAATTTGATTCTAGAGAAGCATTTGACCAGGCTGTTAGCGAAACCATCGGCCAATACAACCCTGACATTGTCATCTTGGCAGGATTTATGCGAATTCTTACCGAAGCATTCGTTCAACAATATTGTGGAAAAATGTTAAATATACACCCTTCTCTATTGCCAAAATTTCAAGGTCTCAATACTCATCAGCGTGCGATTGATGCAAATGAAAAAGAACATGGCGTTAGC
>CAJVCM010000030.1 GCA_910595815.1 Candidatus Thioglobus plumae
TAGTAGGCACTACCGATATAACCGCAGCAAGAGATTTAATAGATCTGTCAAATAAGGGTATCTTACTTTCTAGTGGCGGAGGAAGATCAACCAAATACCATATATATGAAAATTGACCTACACAATCATTCTTATTATTCTGATGGCGTGTTATCACCTACTGAGGTGGTGCGTCTGGCCAAAGAGCAAGGGTGCGATATGTTTGCACTCACGGATCATGATACGGTGGATGGTCTTGCTGAAGCTAAGACAGAAGCGGATAAGCTGGGTATGCAATTTATTCCTGGGGTAGAGGTGTCAGCCATGTGGAGCAACATGACCATTCATATTTTAGGTTTGGGTGTTGATGCAGAAAATGAAGTATTGCAGGCTGGCCTGAAACAACACCAAGATTTTCGTCAACTTCGTGCTGAAAAAATGGCACGAGGCTTAGGTGGTGCAGGTGTGTTTGGTGCCATGGAAAAAACCCAAGCGCTTGCTAAAAAAGGCATGATTACGCGTACGCATTTTGCCCAAATGTTAATCCAAGAAGGTGTGTGCAAAGATATGCGCAGCGTTTTTAAACGTTTTTTAACCGGTAAAAAACCCGGTGGTGTGGGTGGAAAATGGGCGCAATTTGATGAAGTGATTGCATGGATACATGCGGCGGGCGGTAAGGCGGCCTTAGCCCATCCGTTTCGTTATCGAATGACAAACACCAAGGTAAAACGCATGATGAGTGATTTGGCGGACAATGGTTGTGATGGAGTCGAGGTGGTGACAGGCAGTAGCAGTAAAGATGAAATTACACTCACGAGCCAGTGGGCAAGAGAGTTGGGAATGTTGTCATCACAAGGGTCTGATTATCATGGCTGGCCGCATCAAAGAATACGAATTGGACATCTTTTGGATATGCCTAATCCTGAAAATTCAATCTGGAGAGATTGGTAATGGCCAAGTTATTTGAGATTCATCCACTAAATCCACAACTGCGTCTAATAAAGCAAGTGGTTGATGAGCTACATAAAGGTGCCGTGATTGTTTACCCAACAGATTCGGGTTATGCACTGGGTACGGCTTTGGGCAACAAGACTGGCTTGGAGAGGATTCGCCAAATTCGAAGTTTGTCTAAGCGTCATGACTTTACCTTGATGATGCGCGATTTGGCTCACATTGGTGAGTATGCAAAGCTCGACAACAATGCGTTTCGTTTGTTAAAGAAAATCCTGCCAGGCGCTTATACATTCATCTTAGAAGGCACACGTGATGTGCCCAAGCGACTACTGCATGAAAAGAAAAAAACCATCGGGCTGCGTATTTCACACCACGGCGTAGTGCAAGCCATACTCGATGAGCTTAATGAGCCGATGATGAGTGTCTCGTTAATCTTAGAAGGTTATGAATTTTATGATATTGATGATGTGAGAGATGCTATTGAGAGTCAGGTTGATGTGATTATTGATGATGGCTATTGCCCGCCAGAACCAACCACAGTGATTGATTTATCTGGCGGTGGTATTGAAATTATTCGCCGGGGTGCGGGTGATACTTCGTTGTTAGAATAGTGACTTCCCTATATAATTAGGCATTTTTATACAACGCTTTAATCGCATGAAAACTGCACAAATTAGACAAAAATTCTTAGACTATTACGCCTCGAAAGGTCATACCGTTGAGCCAAGTGCATCACTGGTGCCACACAATGACAAGACCTTGTTATTCGTCAATGCTGGTATGGTGCCATTTAAGGATGTGTTTAGTGGCGTAGAAAAGCGTCCTTATACGCGTGCCGCTTCTTGTCAGCGCTGTGTACGTGCCGGTGGCAAGCACAACGATTTGGAAAACGTGGGTTATACCGCACGTCATCATACATTCTTTGAAATGCTGGGTAATTTTAGCTTTGGTGATTATTTCAAGCGTGAAGCCATTCAGTATGCTTGGGAGTTTTTAACCGTTGAAATCGGCTTGCCTAAAGAAAAACTTTGGATCAGTGTATTTGAAGAAGACGATGAGGCAGAAGATATTTGGGTGAATGAGATCGGCTTCCCAAGAAACCGTATTTCTCGTTGTGGTGCTAAGGATAATTTTTGGCAAATGGGTGATACTGGCCCGTGTGGCCCATCAAGTGAGATTTTTTACGATCATGGTGAAGACATTGCCGGCGGTCCGCCAGGCCATGCAGATGAAGACGGTGATCGCTATATTGAGATTTGGAATCTCGTATTCACTCAATATGACAAACAAGAAGATGGTTATCTCAAGCCACTCGCTGCCCCTTGTGTAGATACTGGTATGGGGCTTGAGCGTTTAGCAGCCGTACTTCAGCACGAGAATAACAACTACGATACTGATGGTTTTAAAAGTCTTGTTAAGGCGGTGGTTGATTTAACCCCGAAAGCCAATGGTATCAAAACGGATAATGCTTCAGTGCGTGTGATTGCCGACCATATTCGCTCAACGGCATTTATGATTGTGGACGGGGTGATACCGTCAAACGAAGGGCGTGGTTATGTACTGCGACGTATTATTCGCCGTGCGATTCGTCATGGCCATAAGATTGGTATTGATAAGGTATTTTTCTATCGTTTGGCGCCGGTTTTGGCATTGGAAATGAAAGATGTGTATCCAGAGCTTAAAAAAGTCTTGGCCAATGTTGAGAAAGTGCTCAAGCGTGAAGAGGAGCGGTTTGCCCAAACCCTGGATCAAGGCATGGGTATTTTAGAAGAGGCGATCGCCAATTTAAAAGGTAGTGAAATTGATGGTGAAACGGTGTTTAAGCTTTATGATACATTCGGCTTTCCAGTGGATTTAACCGCGGATGTTGCGCGCGAGCGTAATCTGACGATTGACATGCCAGGCTTTGAGGCAGAAATGACTAAGCAACGTGACCGTGCGCGCCAAGCGGGTGATTTTAAAACTATACAAAAAGGCGTCGATATCAGTGATGCTACTGAATTTTTGGGCTACGAACAATTAGAAAATAGCTCATCTGTACAAGCATTAATTAAAGACGGCGAATTAGTTGATAGTATTGAGGCTGGTGATAATGCGATTATCGTTTTGGCGCAGTCTAGTTTTTATGGTGAGTC
>CAJVCM010000031.1 GCA_910595815.1 Candidatus Thioglobus plumae
CAACTTCGGTTGGGGGTTTTTTTTCGTCTGATGAAAAATACATTAAAATAGAAGTTTTATAATTTAAATATTTAAATGATTACACAGCTTAGCAATCGAACCTTGTTGAAACTCAGCGGAAATGACACACAATCTTTTTTACAAGGGCAATTTTCAAATGATATTGAAGCCTTAGAAGAGGGCGCGGTGCAACTCAATGCTTATTGCCAGCATCAGGGCAAGATTATCGCACTACTGTGGGTGATGAGACAAGGTGAGGATTTTTATTTATCCTTTCCGATCGATCTGAAAGATATTGTTTTGCAAAAGCTCACCATGTTTAAGATGATGTCAGAGGTAACAATTACTGATGTGAGTAATGAGATGATTCAGCTTGGCGTGATTGATGAGCAACTAGATGACTCATTTAAACTTAATGATCTACAATCTATAGTATTGGTTGATACCATTGATGGTGTTGAATTAGCAGATGAAAGTGAATGGGAGATGGCATGTATTAACAACAATGTGCCGGAAGTGATATTGTCCACCAGTGAAAAATTTGTACCGCAATTGCTCAACTTGGATGTTGATGAGGTTGGGGTGAGTTTTACTAAGGGTTGCTACCCTGGGCAAGAAGTGGTGGCACGGCTACATTATCTCGGTAAGTCAAAACGCCGCATGCGTAAGTTTCAAGCAGATGCAGAGTTTAGAGTGGGTGATGAGTTGATTGTGAGCGGTTCAAAATCAGCTAAAGCTTCAGGTATAGTCGTACGTCAGGTAAAATTAGCGGACAAATCATTGTGTTTGGCTACGGTAGAAGTGGCTTATGAAGATGATGAAATTAGATTAAACAGTGCCGATGGTGCTCAATTAACCAGGATTGAAAATGATTAAATTATTATTGTTACTTACACTGTTACCCTTCAGTGTTTTTGCGAGTGGTGGTGATTCATCACAAATCTTAGACCTTACTGATCACTGGGTGGGTTATACAGCGTTAGGCTTATTTGTTATTGCTTATATTTTCGTAATGGTGGAGGAATTCACCCATTTTAGAAAATCCAAACCGGTGATCTTAGTCGCAGGTCTGATTTGGGGTTTGATCGGCTGGCATTATGCTCAAAATGGTATTACAGATGTAGCAGAGACAGCGATTCGACATAATTTATTAGAATATTCTGAGTTATTTTTGTTCTTATTGGTAGCGATGACTTACATTGAAGCCTTGCGTGAGCGCAATATATTTGAAGCATTAAAAGTCTGGTTGGTAAATAAAGGCTTTAGTTTTAGACAGTTATTTTGGCTGACAGGTTTCTTAGCATTCTTTATTTCTCCTATTGCTGACAACCTGACCACGGCATTGATTATGGGTGCCGTGGTACTCGCAGTCGGCGGTTCTAATGTGCGATTTGTCTCAATTGCCTTTGTTAATATTGTGGTGGCGGCAAATGCTGGTGGCGCCTTTAGTCCATTTGGCGATATCACCACATTGATGGTTTGGCAAAAAGGTATTGTTGAATTTTCACAATTCTTTAGTTTGTTTATACCGTCACTGATTAACTTTTTGGTGCCTGCAGCGATTATGCACTTTGCCATTAAGAACGAAACACCTACTTCACATGAGGGCGATGTGGCGATCAAGCGGGGTGGCTTGTTGATTGCGCTGCTGTTTATTCTAACCATTGCCACTGCGGTGAGTTTCCATAGCTTCTTACACTTACCACCAGCGATGGGAATGATGACAGGCCTGAGTTATTTAATGATTGCCGGTTTCTTTATTCGTAGAAATTCAAAGAAAAATAACCCAGAAGACCAGCACTTTGATGTCTTTAATAAGGTAGCTAAAGCTGAATGGGATACGCTACTGTTCTTCTTTGGTGTGATTCTTAGTGTCGGTGGATTAGGCTTTATGGGTTACTTAGCCATGACCTCTGAGATGATGTATGTAGAGCTTGGTACTACTAATGCTAATATTCTAGTTGGAATATTGTCGGCCATTGTTGATAACATCCCAGTGATGTTTGCGGTACTCACCATGAACCCAGATATGTCATTAGGTCAGTGGTTATTAGTCACGCTAACCGCTGGCGTGGGTGGTAGTTTGTTATCTGTAGGCTCTGCTGCAGGTGTAGCGCTTATGGGGCAGTCTAAAGGGTTGTATACCTTTGTCTCACATCTTAAGTGGATGCCGGTAATCGCCTTGGGTTATGCGGCGAGTATTGCCGCACATTTATGGATAAATGCATCCTTGCTTGATGTCCCAATTGGATAAAAACAGCTTATATATTGATGTTGGTAATACTGCGGTTAAATGGTTATTTGATGGTGATTATCAGTCGGTAACCGTTACTGAATTTAGCCCGACACTTTTACCAAAAGCCAAACAAATTTTTGTTAGCTGCGTGGGTGATAAGTCTTTGTTAAGTGGCTTACAAGACGCGATCTTCATTGAATCTCAGCCTAACTTTAAAAACTTTAAGTCAGCTTATAAAAATGCTGACGAATTAGGCGTAGATCGCTTTTTGGCGATGGTTGCTGTTATTGATCAACAGCCTAATCAAACTCGACTGGTTATTGATGCTGGCAGTGCACTCACTTTTGATTTGGTATTGGCTGATGGTGCACATCAAGGCGGTTTAATCATGCCTGGTTTGGGCAAACTACGCCGTAGTTTTGATAAATTTTGCACCGAATCACAGCAGTTACACAATCACAAATTGGCTGATAATACTAGTGATGCTTGGGCCTGTGGTACAGGGCAGATGTTTACCTCAGTGGTTAATGCTCAAATTGAGCATTACTTGGATGAGTTTGGTGACTTAGTGGTGGTGTTAAGCGGTGGTGATAGTAAGCTGTTAGCATTAAGATTAAGTCACGCTGTTAAATTGCAGCCCAATTTAGTATTAGAGGGCTTATCTATCTACGCGCAAACATTGACAGCATAGGTTT
>CAJVCM010000032.1 GCA_910595815.1 Candidatus Thioglobus plumae
CTTAAAGAAGACATAGATTTTTCAGTAGTGAAAATTGGCTTATTGTCATCAAAGTTCCAAATTCAAACCATTGCCTCCTTATTGAAAACATGTGAGGTGCCAATAGTCGTACTTGATCCTATTGTTAGTTCTAGTAGTGATCAGCAGTTATTAGACAAACAAGCACTAAAAAGCCTTAAACAAGATCTACTGCCAATGGTGACAGTATTAACGCCAAATGTTGCTGAACTAAACGCATTATCATCGATAGATGATGAACAGCAAGCAATTGAGTCTCTACCTTGTGAATGGGTGTTGCTCACCACAACAGACACATCGAAGGACGAGATAGAGCATCGTCTGTATCATCATGCTCAATGTGTAGAGCGCTTTACTTACGTCAAATTACCTGGTGATTACCACGGCTCTGGCTGCACATTATCAAGCGCTATCAGTGCATTGTTGGCGTTAGGTATTGATGTCAATATTGCGTGTAAACGCGCATTAGACTACACTTACCAAAGCCTATTAAATGCAAAGAGTATAGGTAAAATGCAATATCATCCTAATCGAGAATTACCCAAATAATGAGTTTTATTAACAATTGGTTACGCGCTGACATTCAAGCAATTAATGCTTATCATGTGCCCACATCTGTTGATATGGTTAAGCTCGACGCAATGGAATCTCCATTTCCTTTACCAGATGAATTGATTGGTCAGTATTTGGCTTATTTGGCCGATGCTGATCTTAATCGATACCCCAACCCTAGTGCTGACGAATTACGCCAAACACTGCGTGAATTGATGGATATTCCAGCTGAGTTTGGTGTGTTGTTAGGCAATGGTTCTGATGAACTAATACAGCTCTTGGCGCTGGCTTGTGAAACGGGCGATACCATTTTGAGTATTGAGCCGAGTTTTGTCATGTATGGCATGATTGCAAAATTCACACGCTTAAATTATCAAGGTGTTAATTTAGATGGTAATTTTGAGATTGATTTATCGGCTACGTTATCAGCCATAGAAACACACAAGCCTAAGCTTATTTTTATTGCTTACCCAAACAATCCAACCGGCAATGCATTTGATCGCGGCGCTATTGAGACAATCATCACTTCAACTGAGGCAATGGTAGTGCTGGATGAGGCTTATTATGCCTATGCAGATGATAGCTTCTTGATGGATATTGCCAAGTATCCAAACTTAGTTTTGCTTAGAACAGTCTCTAAAATTGGCTTTGCTGGTTTGCGCCTAGGTTTACTGATTGGCGCACAAGATACGGTGAGTGAATTAGACAAATTAAGGCTACCTTACAATATCAATACCTTAACTCAAGTGAGTGCCAATTTCTTATTACAAGAAAAAGGCGAAATTGATAAAAATGCCAAGGCAATCCTTGCTGAGCGTTCTAATTTATCGACAGCACTGAGTGGTATTGATGGTTTAAGTGTTTACCCTTCTCAGGCGAACTTCATTTTGTTTAAGGCGCCTGGTGCTAACGCATTGTTTGAGGCATTAAAAACCCAAGGTGTATTGATTAAAAACTTAAGTAGTGCACCAAATTTGGATAATTGTTTGCGTGTTACTGTTGGCAGTATGGAAGAAAACGCATTGTTTATTAGCATTGTTAAAGCATATTATGATTAATCGACAAGACTTAGAAAGCTATTGTGGTGACTACCTAAGTGTAGATCAGTTTAAGGATTATTGCCCAAATGGTTTGCAAATTGAAGGCTGTGAAGAGATTACTAACATCATCTCTGGCGTTAGCGCCAATCTAGATTTGATTGAACGTGCGATTGACGAAAAAGCGGATGCTTTGTTTGTTCATCATGGATTTTTTTGGAAAAATGAAGACGCTAAAATTACCGGCATAAAGCGCAATCGAATTGCACAATTGCTTGCCAATAATATTAATTTGTTTGCCTACCACTTGCCGCTTGATGCACACACTGAGGTGGGTAATAATATTGAATTAGCAAAAAAGCTTGGCATTCATAATCCAACGCCAATTGGTGATACGCTAGTGTGGCAGGGTGAAATCAACACGACGTTGGTAGATTTTTCACAAACGGTTGATCAGGCTCTAGATAGGGCGCCATTGGTATTTGGCGATGACAACAAACAACTTAAACGTATTGCTTGGTGTACGGGCGGGGCGCAAAGCTATATCGATCATGGTATTGCAGTAGGTGCTGATGTGTTTTTAACTGGCGAAGTGTCTGAGCAAATTCCAGCGATTGCGAAAGAAAACGACATTGCTTTTATTTCAGCAGGGCATCATGCAACTGAGCGTTATGGCGTGCAAGCTTTATGCCAACACTTAAGTGACAAATTTGATCTTAAGCATCAATTTATCGACATTGACAATCAAGTATAATATCCCAGATATTATAATTTTCAATTTGTATACTTATGAGTAAGACATATGACGTTGCCGTTGTTGGTGCAACAGGCGCTGTGGGCGAAACCATCCTTTCGATTTTAGAACAGCGTAATTTTCCAATTAATAATTTATACCCATTAGCAAGTGCTAACTCTGCAGGTAAGAAAGTACTTTGTCAAGGCAAAAGCTGGACAGTACAAGACTTAGATAAATTTGATTTTTCTCAAGCACAAATTGGCTTGTTCTCAGCAGGTGGTCATATTTCTGAAAAATATGCGCCTATTGCAGCAGAAGCTGGTTGTGTGGTGATTGATAATACGGCACATTTTCGCCGCGATGAAGATATTCCTTTGGTGGTTCCAGAAGTCAATCCTCATGCAATTGCGGGCTATACCAAACGCAATATTATTGCCAATCCTAATTGCTCAACCATTCAAATGTTGGTAGCACTAAAGCCGATTTATGATGCAGTAGGTATTGAGCGTATTAATGTTGCTACTTATCAAGCGGTATCAGGTTCTGGCAAAGAGGCTATTTCTGAGCTAATTGATCAAACAACAAAGTTACTCGGTGGTGATACTGATGTTGATGTTGAAGTGTACCCAAAGCAAATTGCCTTTAATGTGATTCCTCATATTGACGTGTTTCAAGAGAATGGTTATACCAAAGAAGAAATGAAAATGGTGTGGGAGACGCAAAAGATTTTTGAAGATGAAAACATCTTGGTTAATCCAACAGCAGTTCGTGTGCCAGTAATTTATGGTCATTCTGAAGCCATTAATATTGAAACCAAAAAGAAGATTACGGCAGCTGAAGCAACTGAAATACTATCGAATGCAAACGGCGTTACCGTAATGGATACGCGTGAAGATGGTGGTTATGCCACACCATTTGTTGAAGCGACTAACCATGACGATACGTTTGTCAGTCGTATTCGTGAAGACATCTCTCACGAGAAAGGTCTAAACTTGTGGGTAGTTTCTGATAATATCCGCAAAGGCGCAGCACTTAACACTATTCAGATTGCTGAAATTTTGATTGAAGAATACTTATAAACAATAATAACCATGATTAAAGTATCAAGAAAAACTAATGAAACAGACATTGATGTTGAACTCAATTTGTATGGCACTGGTCAGGCAAGTATTGACACAGGCGTGCCTTTTTTAGACCACATGTTGGATCAAATTGCACGTCACGGTCTAATGGATTTAAACATTAAATGTGATGGCGATACTGAAATTGATGATCACCACAGTGTTGAAGATATTGGCATTACTTTAGGCCAAGCATTTTCACAAGCGGTCGGCGACAAAGCAGGATTTACTCGTTATGGACACTCTTATGTGCCATTAGATGAGGCTTTGTCACGCGTGGTGCTCGACCTATCTGGTCGTCCTGGTTTGGAACTTAATGTTAACTTTACACGCGCAATGATTGGCACCTTTGATGTGGATTTAATTTCTGAATTCTTCCAAGGATTTGTTAATCACGCCTTGATTAGCTTGCACATTGATAATCTTAAAGGGGTGAATTCTCACCACCAAGCTGAGACTATTTTTAAGGCTTTCGGTAGAGCGTTACGCATGGCAGTCACACCAGATGAGCGTCAAGCTGGCGTCATCCCTTCGACTAAAGGTAGCTTATAAATTATGTCCATAGCCATTGTTGACTATGGCATGGGCAACGTGCGTTCAGTGCAAAAAGCCATTGAACACGTTGCGCCTAATGATCAAGTCTTCCTTACTGATAACGCAAAATTAATCAGCGAAGCTGACCGTGTTGTGTTTCCTGGTCAAGGCGCAATGGGTGCTTGTATGCAAGCACTCAACGAGCATGGCTTGGTTGATGTTATTAAACAAGCCGCCCATGAAAAACCTTTCTTAGGAATTTGTTTAGGATTACAACTTTTATTTGATCACTCTCAAGAAAATGGCGGCACTGATGGGTTATCAATAATCCCAGGAGATGTGGTTAAATTTGATAAAAGTGAACTTAAAATCCCACATATGGGATGGAATAACGTAAAACAAGAGTTTGAACACCCACTTTGGCATAATATTGATGATAATGCACGTTTTTATAGTGTGCACAGTTATTACGTAAAAGAAACTGATCATTCAGTTGTTGCTGGATCAACCGATTACGGTATTGACTTTACTTGCGCTATCGCAAAAGACAACATGTTTGCAGTGCAGTTCCACCCAGAAAAATCACAACATGATGGTTTGCAATTATTAACCAATTTTGTTAATTGGAAGGCCTAGTCTAATAACTGACTAACGCAGCTCATGGTATTGGCATGATAGCCACTACCAAAAATATTGAGATGATTTAGATAGTGATAAAGCATATAGAGCGGCTTTCTTGCATTAAAGCCACTGTCTAATGGGTAGCTTTCATTATAGCTTTGATAAAAATCATCATCAAATCCACCAAACATAAAGGTTAGTGAAAAGTCGATTTCTCGATGGCCATAATAACTAGCTGTATCAATAAAATAAGGGTGATTTTTCCCACTCAATACATTGCCAGACCATAGGTCACCATGAAGTAATGTAGGCTTGATTGTGTTATTTAACAAGTTTGGCAAAATGTTCTTCACCTGAAGTAGTTGTTGATAGTCAGTTTGACTGATCAACGTATTTTGATGAGCTAATGTTATTTGGTATAGTAATCGGTACTTCCAATAAAAATCAGCCCAATTGTCAATATTTTGACCAACACCATTGGGTTGAGGGGTTTTCCCAATTTTATTGTCAAACTCAAATCCAAAATAATCACTCGTATTTTGGTGAAGTTCAGCAAGCGCTAACCCCATTTGTGACTGCATGTTTGCGTTATGTGTAGTATCAATCCATTCTAATATCAAGCAATGTTCACAACTACCCAGCACTGTTGGTGTGTGAATGGTTCCTCCTAATAAAGCTAATTCCCAACCTTCATTAATTAATTGCTGGTTAGGGTTTGATTGGTATTTAACAAAGACTGTATTGCCATTAGACAATGTAACTTGATAGGCGGAAAATAGCCCTGTACTCACTGATTGTTTATTAATAATGCCTAGGCCTAGGTGTTGCTCAATGTGCGCTTCAATCGACATTAAGTTTAGGCTCTAGATTGTGCCTCTAAGCAACGAATGTAGGCTTGATGATCCATCGGCGTGTTGTTTTTTTGTGATGAGAAGATCATTTGAGCAATACAATCCATCATTAAGTGTTCGACCTCGTGTGGATCTTGAACTTTTCCCAGTATTTTTTGATAATACTCGTTAATACCTTTTGGTTGATTAATCGACAATTGCTCTCTTAATGACAAGTGTAGGTTAATATGTAGAAAAGGGTTGACTTCTCCACTTTCAGGAAAGAATTCGGACTCAATATTACTGATGAGTTTGTGATATTCCGGATGCATCTCAATGACTTGCGTAAGTTGATCTTCGAGCGGATCGAGTGCTTTCTTGTCTAGAAATTTTTGCCAAGCGTTGGCAAGGAATTGACGTTGTTGAGTTCTGTCTTGAGTGTAGAGCATAGGCTCTATTATAAAGCTAAGTGGCTATAGATTTTTTTCTTCGTATTCACAAAGATCTAACAAGATACAGTCAGTACATAATGGCGAACGCGCCTTGCAAGTGTAGCGACCATGAAGAATCATTAAGTGGTGTGCGGGCACTCTAAATTCATCAGGGATAAACTTAACCAGCTTCTTTTCAACCTCTAGTACGGTTTTACCGCTAGCAATTGCTGTACGGTTAGCAACACGATAAATATGTGTATCTACCGCGATTGTTGGATGACCGAAAGCAGTATTAAGTACCACATTGGCTGTTTTACGACCAACACCTGGTAGGGCTTCTAATTCTTTACGGGTTTCTGGAACAGCAGAATCATATTTTTCAATGAGAATTTTACAAGCTTGAATAATGTGCTTAGCTTTTGAATTGAACAAGCCAATGGTTTTAATGGTATCGCGTAATGTGTCTTCACCGAGTTCAAAAATTGTCTCAGGTGTATTGGCGATTGGGAATAACTTATTCGTGACCTTATTAACACTTTTATCCGTTGCTTGCGCTGATAAAGTAACAGCAACCAACAGTTCGAATGGTGTGGAATAGTTTAATTCTGTCGTTGGATTAGGGATTTTTTCCAACAACCTTCTAAACATTTCAAAGCGAGTTTCTGCGTTCATTCTTCTCTTTTATTGGTTTCTCAATGGACGAAGATTATATCAGATAATTAAATCAATAGCAAAACGAGCTGGACTCATTAGAAGAAGGACTCTCCGTAAGCTTCGAGTTGTTGCCAAAGTTTTTCTTTATTTGGGTGTTGTTCACGTAGGGCGTTAATGCGCTGAAAGTATTCATCGATGTTTAAATAACCATTTTCACCGGCTTGTACTCTACCTTGTACAGTTTCAAACCAATCTTCAGACTCGTCTTCACTCAGTGCTTCAGGATAGTTTCTAGCCTTGAAATGCATGAGTAATGTTGAAAGCTTGTCATCTTTAAATTTTGGATGAAAGTTTTTTAATGCATCTATGCTAAGTGTTTGTATTTGATCACCAATGCGTTTATCGCCGTTATCCATAAAGCCATCGTAAAGTGTTTGATCAACATCGGTTATTTGAATACGTTCTTGATCATTTTTATATAGATCCTGCACAATTTTTCCAATCGCCTTTTGATTGTCCTTGATGAAAGACAATCGATCAAGGCAAGTTACCATATCAATTTGCAGTTGTTCAATAATTTTTGGTTCAAGTTTGTACACATTGGGCACAAACATTGGGCTCTTATTAAAAACCAAATCCTTAATTTCTAGGCGTTTAACCCCCTCTGGTAATTCAGACTGCTTGGTAAACATTAAGGTTTTTAATTCCTCAATATCCATTTCTAGAAGCATTGATGGGTCTTGATCTAGGTTAAATACAATGGCACGATCGTTGTATTCTGGGTGGTAAGCTAGTGCAACTGCTAAACGTGTGCAAGATAGTGTGGCAGGGTACATGCCAGAGGTATGTAACATTGGCTCAAATAATTGAATTTTACGCTCGACCGTCTTCTTTTCACGCAAGCTAAAAGCATAATCAAACAATTGTGGCTGTGTGTCTTTAATAATTTTAGCAATCGCAATGGTGGCTCGCACATCAGCCAAAGCATCGTGCGCATCGGCATGCTCAATACCATTGGCTAATGAGAGTTGGTCAAGTTTAAAAACAGGCTTACCTTCTTCGTTATGCACCCATCTTAGGCTCGCATCTTTTTTAAGTGCGTAACACAATCGCACCACATCTAAAATATCCCAACGCGTGTTGCCATTTTTCCAATGCCAAGCGTACGGATCAATAAAGTTACGGTACAAAGTATGACGCGTGAATTCATCATCAAAACGAATCGAGTTGTAGCCAACAATACAAGTATTTGGCGTGGAGAATTCAGTGTGTATTTTTTGAATAAATGCATGTTCAATCATGCCTTTTTGTTCACATAGTTGTGGACTAATGCCGGTGATGGAGCATGCTTCTGGTGCAGGTAAGCAATCATGCGTTGGTTTACAGTAAAACATGTGCTCATCTAATATGTTGAGGTTTTCATCTGTACGAATACCTGCAAATTGTGAAATTCGATCAATTTTTGGACTAATGCCAAAAGTCTCGTAGTCGTACCAGTAGAATGTTTTCATAAGCTTATTTTAACGAATTTTAGGCAATAAAAAACCCAGCGTTTAAGCTGGGTTTTTGAATTCAAATAACTGTAAAGTTACTGAGGATGTACGTTAGCCGCTTGAGGACCTTTAGCACCATCTTCTAAATCAAATTCTACTTCTTGACCTTCTTCTAGTTGCTTGTAGCCGTCGCCTTGGATCGCACGGAAGTGAACGAATACATCGTCACCACTTTCTTGCTCAATAAAACCAAAACCTTTTTTTGCGTCAAACCACTTTACCTTTCCTGTTGTAGACATAATGTCTCCTATAAGTTAAAAAAATTACCGAAAAAACATACCACCTTTATAACTTAGAGAAACTTGAAAAAGTTCAAACAACAAAATATAAATAGTAGCCGTATTCTTTACCAGCGTTTGCTATTTTACCGTACTTTAGTAATTACCGTACTAAATAAATTTAACTATTTATTTTTAGGCTTTGAGCGTGAGAATTTTGGCTTTCTATTGCGGTCACCGCCGCCATTTCTATCACCACCACGAGAGTCTCTGCCACCACGTCTATCATTTTTTCCACCTTTAGAAAATTTTCCACGACCAAAATTACGTTTCCCTGAAGTGCCACCAATAGTAGCCTTGTTGTTTTTCTCGGTAAGTTCAGTAATATTTAGACGTTTGCCATTAACCATAGTCTTTTTTAGGACTTCAAAAGTCTCTTTTGGCATTTCATCAGGTAGATCTACTGTAGAGAAGTTGTCAAAAATTTGAATAGAACCAATGTACTCGCTATCCATGTCAGCTTCATTGGCAATAGCACCTAAGATATTTCCAGGCTTGATATTGTTACTATTACCTACTTCAAGCTTGTATCGACGCATTGGTATTTGCGGATGAGCATTAAGAGGGTTGGCCTCTACTGGCACAACTTTCTCTTCACCTGGCTTTTGGTCTCTGCCAAAACTAGGCTCTTTTTCTGAAAGAAATAAAGGTTCATTGCCTTGGGCGATGTGCGCCAAGGCCGATGCGATTTTAATCAAACTAAGTTCTTCATTTGACTCTTGGAATTCAGAAACTAATTTTTCAAAAACACCAAGATCTTGATTGTTGATTGTTTGTGTAATCTTCTGTTTAAAGGTGTTAACACGTTTTTCGTTGATGATTTTTGCAGTCGGCAATTCAAGTGGTTCAATCTTTTGACGTGTTACACGTTCAATATTGCTAAGCATACGTCTTTCACGATTCGATACAAATAAAATTGCCTCACCTTCACGTCCAGCACGACCGGTACGGCCAATACGGTGTACGTAAGTTTCTGCATCTTGAGGTATGTCGTAGTTCACCACGTGTGAAATTCTTGGCACATCTAATCCACGAGCAGCAACATCAGTGGCAACTAAAATATCAATACCACCTTTTTTAAATTTGTTAATAATTTTTTCACGTTGACTTTGCTGAATGTCACCATTAATAGCTTCTGCTGAAAAACCTCTAGCAGCCAATTTTTCAGACAATTCGACAGTCAGTGTTTTGGTTCTGGCAAAAATAATCATTGCGTCAAACTCGGTCACCTCTAGAATTCTAGTGAGTGCATCTAATTTTTGGCTTAGACCGCCAACAAGGCAGTATTTTTGTTTGATTGTAGGCGCTGTTTCAGTTTTGGTTTTAACTTTAACCAGTTTAGGCTTGTTTAAGAATTGTTCTGCAACGCGTTTAATAATATTTGGCATCGTTGCTGAGAATAGCGCGATTTGACGTTGCTCAGGAATGCGTTCCATTACCCATTTAATGTCGTCAATAAAACCCATTTTCAGCATTTCATCTGCTTCATCTAAGACGAATGATTTTATGTTATCGAGTTTTAAGGTGCCTTTTTTAATATGGTCCATCACACGCCCTGGCGTGCCAACGACAGCATGTACACCGCGTTTTAATGGGCGCAATTGGATGTCGTATGATTGTCCGCCATAAATTGGTAATACGTGAAAGCCTTTTAGTCCACGTGCATAAACTTGCACGGCTTCTGATACCTGGATGGCTAGTTCACGAGTTGGCGCTAAAATCAATAATTGAGGTGCGTTTAGACTTAGGTCGATATTGTCTAATAAAGGCAGAGCAAATGCCGCCGTCTTACCTGTACCTGTTTGAGCTTGACCAATAACATCTTCACCATTTAGTAGGTGAGTAATACATTGCTCTTGAATAGGTGATGGTGTTTCATAACCGATAGAATCCAATACTTTTAGGATAGAATCGGATAGGCCAAAATCACTAAATTTAGCTTGAGGCTTGTTATCAGGTTTGTTATCGGATTTATTTTCAGACATGGTTTTTAGTGACAGACAAAGATCGCAATTATACGCTAACTCGGTTATATTAGTTTTTTATTATATAAATCAACTAGTACCACTTGATAGAGCAACCCATTGATGGGATTTGTTCTAAAGGCCCCTGACCCGTTATCGCCACTTGGCTCATGGCATCAAATAAGTCGCGCTTGACATCGGTTGCTGCAGACTCTTTGCGTGAAGCATCGAGTCGGCCACGATACTGTAATTCTAAATCTGCGTTATAGCCAAAAAAATCTGGCGTACAAACAGCGCCGTAAGCTTTTGCAATTTCTTGAGTCTCGTCGATCAAATAAGGGAATGGAAAATTCATTTCTTCAGAAATTTTTTGCATATTTTCAAATGAATCTGCCTCGTATTCATCTGGATTATTAGACATAATCGCTACGGTATTGAGTCCCATAGCTTTGAGCTCTTTAGTATCGCGAATAACACGATCAATAATGGCCTTAACATAAGGACAGTGATTACAAATAAACATCACCAGTAAGCCATTTTCACCCTTGCAACTGTCTAAAGTATGCATTTTCCCATCTACACCTTTGAGATTGAAGTTAATGGCGGGTATGTTAAAGTCACAAACAGGGGTTTCAGTACTAACCATGATGTTTTTTCCTGGGTTTAATTAAGGTTAAGATTTTAATAGAGTTTGAATGATGTGTCCTGCCATCATCAACCCAAAAATATTAGGCATATAAGAAATCGCACCATTCACTGCTCTGGGCCTACCTGTAGGCGCAGTATCAATCGCTGTAATTTCTTGATGAGGTAATGCCTTAATTTGTAACTCGGTAGAGTGTACCACTGGAAATTTGAGTGATGCTTTGATACGCCTAAGTTGCTTTCGCATCTCACGTGCTAAGGCACAATTTTCAGTTTTGTCCATGCGAGAGATTGTGATTTTAGTTGGGTCAAGTCTTCCGCCAGCACCCATACTGGAGATCATGGGTTTGCCAGATTTATTACAATTATCAATGAGCGCAGTTTTGCAGGTAATCGCATCAATACAATCGGCGACAAAATCTAGCTCTTCGTCAATCGAAATTTCCTGCGCCTTACCTCTGTCGATAAATTCATTGCGTTTTATGATAACGATATCAGGGTTGATATCGTGCAATCTATCGGTCAAAACATCGACTTTTGGCAAGCCCAATGTTGAGTTGAGTGCAATCAGTTGTCGGTTTAAATCAGTCTTAGAAACGATGTCAAAATCGACCAATGTTAATGTGCCTATACCAGCCCTGCATAGCGCTTCAGCACATGCACCACCAACACCACCAAGCCCAGCGATTAACACGTGAGATTCGGCTAGGCGTGCCAAGCCTTGTTGGCCCAATAATATTTCAGTACGTGCGCAACTTCCAGCCATTTTTTTCTTCGTCTTTTCCTTTTCTACCCCTTAAGGGGTGCTAAACCGAGTACAGTGCTATTTTAAATTAAATAGATTAACCGCATTATTATCACATTGTTGCACTACTTCTTCTATTGATATCTGTTTAAGCTCGGAAATCTCTTGCGCTACCAAGGTTAAATCATCAGGATTGGGATGGTCATCAGTTTCAATAAGGATAAACTCTAACGGGCAGTTTTTAACAATTTGACGAATCTTCGTTGATTTTTGATTGGTAATCTGC
>CAJVCM010000033.1 GCA_910595815.1 Candidatus Thioglobus plumae
GCTTGCGCAGAATTCACATTCGATACAATTTGACAACGTCTATCATCGCCAAAATCTTTAACAATGGCTTGAAGCTCTTTTTTGATATAAGTTTTTAAGCGTGTGTCGCTTGATAGTAGCAGCTCTAATTTTTCTTTTTCTTCGGCTAATTCTTTTTGCTCACCCTGAATTTTCACTTCTTCTAATTTGGCTAAATGACGAAGTTTTAATTCTAAAATTGCTTCTGCTTGTATTTCGCTCAGCTTAAAGTGCGACATTAGCACTGGCTTAGGCTTATCTTCAGAACGAATAATAGCAATCACTTCATCAATATTTAAAAAGGCAATTAGCAGACCTTCTAAAATATGCAAACGTGCCAAAATTTTATCCAAACGATGACTTAAACGATTAGTAACTACCTGTGTACGATACGTCAGCCATTCCTTCAGCATTGGTATCAATGGTTTGACTTGAGGCTTACCATTAAGACCAATCACATTCATATTGACACGATAATTTTTTTCTAAATCTGTCGTAGCGAATAAATGCAACATCAATGCATCAGCATCAACACGGTTAGAGCGTGGCACAATCACAATTCTGGTTGGGTTTTCATGATCTGACTCATCACGAATGTCATCTACCAATGGGAGTTTTTTGGCGCGCATCTGTGCAGCAATTTGGGTGATTACCTTAGAACCTGATGTTTGAAAAGGCAGCGCTTCAATAATAATATCACTCTCTTCTTTTTTATAAGTAGCACGCATCTTCACCGAGCCATGGCCGGTTTCATAAATCTGTTTTAGATCTGTTGCCGACGAAACAATATGAGCAGAGGTTGGATAATCTGGCGCTGGGATGAGTTGCATAATTTCATCCAACTCAGTCGAAGGTTTGTCTAATAATTGAATACAAGCGGAAACCACTTCGGTTAGATTGTGCGGTGGCACATCGGTCGCCATACCCACGGCAATACCCGAGGTGCCGTTGAGTAATAAATTAGGCACTTGTGCTGGTAGATTTACAGGCTCTTGCAATGAGCCATCAAAATTATCTGTCCAACTAACGGTACCTTGATTGATTTCTGCTAATAATAAATCAGCATAACGAGATAACTTAGACTCGGTATAACGCATGGCTGCAAAGGATTTAGGATCATCGGGTGCACCCCAGTTACCCTGTCCATCAATAAAAGGATAGCGATAAGAAAAAGGCTGAGCCATGAGTACCATGGCCTCATAACAAGCACTATCACCATGCGGATGAAATTTACCTAAAACATCACCTACCGTACGCGCTGATTTTTTGAATTTTGCTGTAGATTTAAGACCCAATTCGCTCATCGCATAGATGATGCGTCTTTGTACAGGCTTGAGGCCGTCACCGACAAAAGGTAATGCACGGTCAAGAATGACGTACATTGAATAATCAAGATAAGCGCGCTCGCTAAACTCTGCTACGCTTTGCTGCTCAAGGCCAATTTGGCTCATTCTCCCCCTGGAAATAACTCGCTTTTATGTAAAAGTTTTGAGTTATTTTAATGCAACTTTTTGTCTAGGATGGACGAATTACGCAAAGTCTTCTACTGAAATACAAGAGCAAAACAAGTTGCGATCACCATAAACGTTGTCAATACGCTTAACCGGTGGGAAATATTTGCTTTGTTTCAACGACTCTACTGGGTATAACGCGGCTTCTCTTGAGTATGGGTAGTTCCACTCACCAGCCATTTCAATTGCTGTGTGTGGCGCATTCTTAAGTGGATTATTGTCTTTATCCCACTCACCTTCAATCACTTTTTGAATCTCGCTATGAATACTCGCCATTGCTGTAATAAAACGATCCATTTCACGTTTTGATTCACTTTCAGTTGGCTCAATCATTAACGTACCTGCCACTGGGAACGACATGGTTGGTGAATGAAAGCCATAATCCATCAAACGCTTAGCGATGTCTTCTTCAGAAATGCCACTTTGCTCTTTAAGCGGGCGAATATCAATAATACATTCGTGTGCAACAAAACCTTGATCACCCTGATACAAGATTGGAAAAAATGCTTTCAATTCATTAGCCATATAGTTAGCACTAACAATGGCAATTTCTGTTGAACGCTGCATGCCATACTTGCCTAATAACTTGATATACGACCATGAAATTGGCAAAATTGAGGCTGAACCATACATCGCTGCTGACACCGCATTTGAATCTCTCTCTAAAGGATTGCCTGGTAAAAATTCTGCTAAATGAGCTTTAACGCCAATTGGCCCCATGCCTGGACCACCGCCACCGTGTGGGATAGCAAAAGTCTTATGTAAATTAATGTGTGACACATCAGCGCCAAACTCACCCATGCGAGTAATACCCACCATGGCGTTAAGGTTAGCACCATCTAAGTAAACTTGACCACCATGGTTGTGAATAATGTCACAAACTTGCTTAATCTCAACTTCAAATACACCATGAGTTGACGGATACGTCACCATGATTGCTGAGAGCTTATCAGCATGCTTTTCTGCTTTAGCTTTTAAATCATTAATATCAATATTGCCAGATTCATCGCATTTTACAATCACCACCTTCATGCCGGCCATTACTGCACTAGCAGGGTTAGTGCCGTGTGCTGATGACGGAATAAGACAAATATTACGGTCGAAATCACCGCGAGACTCATGATAAGAGTGAATTGCTAACAACCCTGCAAACTCACCTTGAGAGCCAGCATTTGGCTGTAACGATACTGCGTCGTAACCTGTCACCTCGGCCAATGCGTGCTCTAAATCTTTAAACAGCTGCTGATAGCCCTTTGTTTGATCAACCGGTGCATATGGGTGCATTGATGAAAAACCCGGCAAACTGATTGGATACATTTGCGTAGCAGCGTTAAGCTTCATCGTACAAGACCCAAGTGCAATCATTGAATGATTAAGAGCAATATCCTTGTTTTCTAGGCGCTTTAAATAACGCATCATTTCTGTCTCAGAATGATAACGACTAAAGACTGAATGGGTTAAGTAGTCTGAGCCTCTTAACATGGCAGATGTTAGGCTAGATTCAGCTTCAGTTAAAGAATCAACAGAGAAAACCGCTAATAATTCAGATAAATCTTGTGTTGTTGTAGTTTCATCAACAGCAATGGTCAGTTGATTATCACCCAATAAACGTAGGTTAATGTTTTGTGCTTGTGCTTTAGAAAATAAGGCTTGAGCATCCGTTGTATTCAATGTAATTGTATCAAAAAATTGCTTACTCGCTAACTCAAAACCAGCCTGAGTTAGGCTTTTGGCAAGACTACTAGCCTTGATATGCACTTTATTAGCAATTTTTCTTAAACCGTTAGCACCATGGTAAATACCGTAAGCTGCTGCCAATACCGCTAACAATACTTGAGCCGTACAAATATTACTGGTGGCTTTATCACGACGAATATGTTGCTCACGCGTTTGCAGTGACATACGCATTGCTGGGTTGCCGTGCACATCTTGTGATACACCGATAATACGCCCTGGAACCATGCGTTTAAACTCATCACGCGTGGCTAAAAATGCTGCGTGTGGACCGCCAAATCCCATTGGTACGCCAAAGCGTTGTGAATTACCAATAGCAATATCAGCACCCATTTCAGCCGGTGTTTTAATTAAGGTTAACGCCAAGATATCACAAGCAACAATGGTTAATACGCCCGCTTCTTTTGCCTTAGCAATATCAGTGGTAAGATCGCGAACCTCGCCATTTGTACCTGGTGACTGCATAAGCACAGCAAAACAATCAGAAAAATCGCTATTTTGAATATCTTCAACGATCAACTCAATGCCGATTGGCTTAGCACGAGTTTGCAGAATAGTAATGGTTTGTGGGTGGGTATTGCTATCGACTAAGAACCGATTAGATTTGTTCTTTTTGTTGGCACGTTTAGCCATCATCATCGCTTCTGCTGCTGCAGTTGGCTCATCTAACAAAGAGGCATTGGAAATATCCATACCCGTTAGATCCATAATCATTTGTTGAAATGTTAGCAACATCTCTAAACGACCCTGAGAGATCTCAGCTTGATAAGGCGTATAAGCAGTATACCAACCTGGATTTTCTAAAATATTACGCTGGATCACAGTCGGCATCAAAGTACCGTAATAACCTTGACCAATAAAATTACTGAACAACTGATTTTGACCTGCCAATTTTTTAGCAAGCGCTAAGCTGTCGCGCTCAGTTAACCCTTCTTCAACTTCCATACGATTACCAAACAAAATGCTTTCCGGTACTGTTTTGGCAACAACCTGCTCTACAGAGTCGCAACCAATAGCACTTAACATTGCATCAATTTCCGCTTGATTTGGACCAATATGCCTATCTAAAAACTCGTTACTCATGATATCAAAATATAAAAAAATTAAGGCTTAAATTTTAGCCTTATTTCGAAGAAATGCAACCTAAAAAGAATAGGGATTTAACCCCTCCTAGGGGGTTGCTATTTGTCGCTAACCTGGCGGCCAAGTGAGTTGACGTCCGCCCAAGCAATGCAAGTGAATATGGTATACCGTCTGCCCACCTTGCTCATTGCAGTTCATTACCACACGGTAGCCATTTTCAGCAAAGCCGAAATCTTTGGCAATTTGAGATGCTGTCAAAGTTAACTTACCAACTAATGCGGCATCATCCACATCATTCAGAGTTGAAATATGTTTTTTAGGAATGACTAAAAAATGATGAGGCGCTTGCGCACCAATATCATGAAAAGCAAGCACATCATCATCTTCATAGATTTTATCTGCCGAGATATCACCAGCAATAATTTTACAAAATAAACAATTGCTCATGATTTACCGATAACCTCTAAGATACCACCAGCCAAATAATTGTTTAGCCCAGTGCATAACTCGGAAATTTGGCAGCACCAATCCACCTTTAAGTGTGCGCGAAACAAACATACCTTTGTCGTTTGAATCTACAATGCATATGAGTTCAATCTTAAAGGTGTGGCTCGCAGGTTTTGAGTCCAGTACATCTAATACATTTTTAGCAGCAGCCTCGGCTTGCAAGTCTGCCATATGTGCTTGCTTAGGCATCCAATCAGGGCCTGGGAAAGAGCCTGAATCACCCGCTACAAAAACCTTGTTAGCGCCTTCGACTTCACAAAAACCATTAGCCTTAAGCAACCCGCCTTCGCTACGCATAAGCTCAGAATTGTCAAACCATTGGTTACCTGTCATGCCAGGCATAAACAAGATCAAATCTGCAGCAAATTCACCACCTTCGGTAACCACCTTATCAGCTTCAAATTTTTTCATCTTATTACCAAGATGTGTAGCAATATTGCGTTTTTTCATCTCACCGAGTAAGCCTTTAACCGCTTTTTTACCTAGACGCGCACCGGGTTTTTCTGCGGGGGTAAAAAAGGTTAGATTGAATTTATCACGTCGCCCCTCTTTACGAAGTTGTGTATCAATACCAAATAAAAATTCAAACATTGGGCCGCCGCGCATCGCACTCGGCTCTTTTGGATTTCCTGAAAATCCAATGGCAATATCACCACCATCCATCGCCTTTAAGCGATCGCGGATCGCTTCTGCCGCACTCAAACCTTCACAGGGTGTGATCGCATGCTCAATACCGGGTAATTTTTTAATAAACCGCCCACCCGAAGCAATAATCAATGCATCGTTTTCATATAGGCCAATAGGGGTGATTACCTTGCGACCACCTTCTTCTAGACCTGTCACCTCACTAGATACATGATGAACGTTCATGCGCTTGAAAAAGTTATCTAAGGGCACAACAATATCTTTTTTACTGGCCGCACCCGATGGTACCCAGATTAAGCTTGGCATATAAACCAACTCTGCCTTGGGAGATATTAAGGTAATTTCACATTGCTTGTCTTGCTTTCGTAGAGTTTTAACTGCAGTTAAGCCAGCGAAACCTGAACCAATGATGGTAATTTTTTTCATATTAATCCTTTTCTAAATTATGACAGAAGTGACCATTATCTGGATCCTCTACACTTCTAGCGATATTATCTATAAACGCTTGTAGTTCCTCAAATTCTAACACAGTTAGAATGCGTGTTACAATTTCTGGTGACACTCTGAGCGTGCACAATGAACCGTCTTGGAGTTTTACCTCCATACCGGCTGCATTCATCATCAAACCTTCGCCACCTTGCTCTAACAACTGCTCGAGTTCTCCTTGTAAAACATCATACAAATCTTGTAGATCATTTAGTACAGCGTCACTGGTTTCATCAGCAATTGAAATAATTTCACCTTGAACCGAACCAAAGCTCTTATCATCTTCATATTTAAATTCTATTCCCGCTTTTGTTAAGTGGTTTTTAAATTTGGCCGAGAGACCGGCATCAAAAAATATATAATCTAACATAAAATTTTAATCGAATTAATAGGGATATTTTAATGCTTACAGATGATGCTTTAGACACTTTATTTAGAAAGGCCAGAAGTCATAATGGCTGGCTAGACCAGGATATTTCAGAAGAGCAGATTAACCAGATTTACGAGTTAATGAAATTTGGCCCAACGGCGGCTAACACTTGCCCTGCTCGCATTACTTTTATTCAATCTGACAATGCCAAGGAAAGGCTTAAGCCTCACCTAGATGAAGGCAATGTTGAAAAAGCCATGAGTGCGCCAGCAGTGGCTATTATTAGCTACGACACTGAGTTTTATGAAAAACTTGACTACTTATTCCCGCATACCGATGCCAAGAGTTGGTACGAAGGTAAGCCAGACAAAATCGCATCTGTTGGCTCGATGAATGCAACACTGCAAGGCGCTTACTTTATGATCGCAGCGCGCTCAGTTGGTCTGGATTGTGGCCCAATGGGTGGCTTTAACGCAGAAACGCTTGATCAAGAATTTTTCCCTGACGGAAAAACCAGATCTATCTTTCTTTGTTGTATTGGGCATGGCGATAGCACACAAATTTTCTCAAGATCTCCCCGACTAAGTTTTGACGAGGCTTGCGAAATTATTTAGAAGCTTCTTCTTTTTTATCCTCAGTAGATGGACAGCCGTTGTGTAATTTCCATTGCTGTTCGTGACCAATAGTTTTAGCCCAGCCTGGCGCCTCACATTCTTCTATAGTTTTTGCTTTAACAGTTCCTTTATCAGTATCGACGTCTTTCTTATCTTCGCCAATACCAAACAACGCAAGCGATGCAAAGCTCAAAGTTAATATTGATAAAGTAAATAATTTTTTTAGATTTTTCATAATGCTCCTTATTTTTTAAATTAAATTGGTTTTATTTATCTGATTCTACTAACTGATATGCTCCATGACAAGCAATGCAATTTTGCATAATGATAGAAACTTGTTTTAACGAATGATCTGTATCTCTTTTTGTTACCGCATCAGCATAAAGCTCACCAAATTGAGTGTGAATATTAGTGCTTAGCTTTTTAAACGCAAGCGGGGTCTTAGCAATAATTGATACTTGCGTTTCTCCCTTTGAGTCTTCAGTCAAAAGCTTTGCAATCTTAATGGTTCTATCAATGTCTTTATCTGCTGCTGCACTTATTAATTGCTGCATATGGCTTAACAAGCCGCGCATTTCAGTCAGGACAAAATTACGCTCGCCCTTAGTTAGGACAATTGCAGTTCTCCCATCTTTAGCTGTTAACACTGAGCCGGTTACAAACTGATACCCAACACCTAAAACAATAACTAATAATAGAATAATAATTGACCAAAGTACTTTTATATTTTTCATTTTCTATCCTTTTATTAAAAGACTAATAATATCACCAAATGCCAAATAAAATAACGCCAAAACTGACAAGGTGAATATTGATTTTTGTACAAAATTTAAATATTGAATTTTGTCTCGCCCTCTGCTTAAATCACAAACTCCACCTGGACAATGCTTAACCTTTTCTTGATGAACAAGGTTGTAAACTTTACAGCCAGCACAAATTCCAAACACTGCTTCAAAGAACAATAAGCCCAAACACAAAGCGCAAGTCAAAATATTAGCAGGGCCACGAATCTCGTTTAGCACTACCAAATAAAACATAACAGCTGCCAATATAAACCCAAATGACCAAGCCCATCGCTTGGGTGCAGCGTCTGTATATTCGGGTTTTTGATTGTTAACTATCCAACGACCAACCACCATTGATGGCGAATACTTAGGATTGATAAAAATTCGAATAAAGAAATCAAACAAGAATACCGACACCATGAGCTTAGTCGGCTCATTATTACCAGTTAAAAACCCACTCATAAAAGCCATAAAGGCAAATAAAAATACAATGCCAGCAGCAGCTCTTACCTCGCGCTCATTAAACATAAGCGTGTCATAGTTCTCAACCTTCTCTCCAAATGCAAACATATTGGTCACGCTCTAAATAGTAAAGTGGGTCATTGTACAACATAATCTATAATAACAACATGACTCAAATCATACGCTAAATATGATTGGTAAAGATTACACCACTTGACCGGCAGCCCAGCCTGATGACCAGGCCCACTGAAAGTTATAACCACCTAGCCAACCAGTGACATCAACTGTTTCACCAATAAAATACAAGCCTGCTTGCGACTTAACCTCCATACTTTTAGAAGACAGCTCGTCTGTATTGACGCCACCGGTACACACTTCTGCTATACGCATGCCTTCAGTGCCACTAGGGCGTAACACCCAATTATTCAACGTAGCACCCAGTGCTTTTAAATCACCCTGCTTAATTTGACCTAAAGGTAGGTTTGACAAAGGATGATCAGTTAAAGTGTCGGCTAAACGAGTAGCCAAACGCTTGGGAAAAAGTTTGGATAAAATTGTTTTTAGCTCTGCCTTGCCACGATCTTCCTGCATTTTTAATAGCCAATCACTGGCATCTAAATCCGGCAATAAATCAACACTAACTTCATCACCCTTATACCAATATGACGAAATCTGCAAAATTGCTGGGCCACTAATACCTCGATGAGTAATTAACACTCCCTCTCTAAAGCTTTGCCCATTACAACTCACTATGGCATCAACTGACAAGCCTGATAAATCTTTAAAGTATCTATCAATATCATTCTGATGAAAAGTGAAAGGCACCAATGCTGGCCTAAAAGAAATGGTTTTAATGCCAAATTGCCTAGCCACTTGCAAGCCAAAATCAGTTGCGCCCATTTTAGGAATGGAAGGCCCACCAGTGGCAATCACCAACGACTCTGACTGATATTTCTGTCCATCTGCAACCACAACATATTGGTTTTTAAATTCAATACTCTCTACCTTTGAATCTAATTTGATACCGACACTCTTACACTGTTCAAGCAACATGTTTAATACGGCTGGCGCCTTGTCATCACAAAACAACTGGCCCAGTGTTTTCTCTTGCCAACTCAATTTGTACTTATCCATCAGCGCAATAAAATCCCACTGGGTATAGCGAGCTAGCGCTGATTTACAAAAATGCGAGTTTTGAGAAAGGTAAGCTTCAGGATCAATATGTAAATTGGTGAAATTACAACGACCACCGCCTGAAATTAAAATCTTTTTACCGACTTTATTGCTGCTTTCTAGAACCAGCACTTTTCGCCCGCGCCTGCTGGCCTCAATAGCACACATCAGCCCTGCAGCACCTGCACCAATAATAATGACGTCGTATTGTTTCAAAGAAGCCCTCTAATAGTATTGATAATTGGCTGTGAATCCCACTCTAAAGCTCCACGATAAGCGTAACGAATAACGCCCTTTCTATCTAAAACAAAGCTAGAAGGATAGGCGTATACACCCCAATCTTTTACTGCCTGTCCATCAGCATCAAGCATAATTGGCAATTCCATTTTTACTTTTTTCATAAATTCTACAATCTGCTCTTTAGACTCGCCAATATTAATGGTAACAATCTTAAAATCATTTTGGTCAAACTGTTGCTGAAGTCGCACTAATGAAGGAATCTCTTTGACACAAGGCCTGCACCAACTTGCCCAGAAATTAAGCAAAATAACTCGACCCTTATATTTACTAATATCTACTAACTTATCATCAAATGTATTGAGCTTTAACCGGATATTTTGTTTGCCTTGATAAAGCTTCAACCTGGGCTCACTAAAAATAACTTTAGATGATTTTTGTATGTTTTTATTTGCCGTCAATGGCTCTGAAATACTCACGGTATTCATTAATCGAACTGCCCGGATATAAACTTCACTCAAACTGTCTTTTGCTTGAACGTCAATCTTAGTTAAATCTTTAGCATCACGCATATGAAAGCCACCATGAACTTCCTTGAAACGATGTATAAATACTGAGCTACCACCCTTCTCTAATTGCTTAGCAATTTCTTCACCACGAAAATACTTAGTGCCAAATTGCGGTAACAACATATAAATTGGTAAATTACTGTACTTAGCAACACCAATATATTTGGCAATTCTTCCAAGATCAGGCTTACCATCAATCAAATGTGGAGAATGTAATATGTGCCCTCTTAATAAATCTAATTTTGGATTGTTTAATTGCCATTGATAAGCAACTTTAAGTGCTAATTGGGCACCTCGGCCTGAAGTCAAAAAGAATATTTTTTTAAATGATTTGTTTTTAGCAATATCTACTAATTCAATTAAATCATCAATATTAAAGCGATCGATACTACTGCGATATTTTGGCATCATATAACTGCTATGTAAATCAGCCACCCAAACATCATAACCATCAAGGGCTAACTGTTGTGCAGTAGACACATGACCTTTTCCAAAACCTCGCTCAGAGGGTAAGTACAGGAATAAGGTGTCTCCACCTGACACGTATACGTCAATACTAATAGTACTGCCAGAGCTAAGCTCAACTTCTAACTCTTCACCTGCAACTATAACCGAAGATAAAAAAATGAAGATAAGGCCAAACCATTTCATAAGTTAGTACATTTCAATAATATAATAAAGCATCGCACCCTCAGAGGAGCGCGCTGGGCCAACAACTTTGGCTGGATAAAACTTCTCATCAGGGTTGGATTGCGCTATAGCGGTTTCCAAGTCTGCAACTATTTCAACACTCATAGCCGGGACTCTATCGCGCTTAATACGAGGAATCCGTACCACTGCAAATTGTTCTTTAGCAAAGTTAGCTCGGGGATGCGGGTCTAGCGAATAACCGTTAACCATTAGTCAGTCACAATTTTAGAGCCGCAGACTTGATTGGCCGGAACAGCAACATGAATTTTGGCGGGTAATGACAATTCCATTGCATTAACACGACGTACAAATTCCGCCTTATCAACACCACCAATCATTTCATTAAAAGCTTTTTCTTCCCAAATTGAGCTCACGGTTCTACCACCATAATCATGCGCAGGGTAAACGTAGGTTTCGTCTGGCAATGTAAATAATCGTGAAATAGAATCAAATAATTTTTCTGCTGAACCACCTTGGAAGTCACAACGACCACAACTTCTAATCAATAACGCATCACCGGTAAAAACTTTATCGCCCACAACATACGACATACAGCCATCTGTATGGCCTGGTGTCGACATAGCCTTAATACTATAGTTGCCAAATTCAAGATTTTCACCATCTTTAATTAAAATATCGGCGCAAGCTACTGGATTAGATTCGCCTAGAACAATTTTGGCATTGGTGAATTTTTGCTTAAGTGGACAAGAGCTAGTAATATGATCTGCATGCACATGGGTTTCAATAATATATCTAAGATCTAACGCCAGCTCTTCGATTAAACCAATATCACGTTGCTGAGTCTCAGCAACTGCATCAATGATAATGGCTTCTTTGGTGATTGAATCAGCTAATAAATAAGTATAAGTTGAGCTTTCTTTTTCAAACAAAGGCCGGAAAATTAAACTCACGGCAATACTTTTTTAAAGGGTTTAACCATAACACTTTCATACGCACCTGAGGCCAGGTATGGGTCGGCATCTGCCCAGGTTTGGGCATCCTCTAAAGAATCAAACTCTGCGACCACAAGCGAGCCAGTAAAACCAGCCTCACCAGGCTCATTGTTATCAATTGCAGGGTGTGGTCCGGCCAAGATTAATCGACCTTCATTTTTTAAAATATTTAAACGTTCAATATGCGCAGGGCGTACAGCCATACGTCTTTCTAATGAGTTCTCAACATCTTGAGAAATAACAGCGTACAACATTTTCAACTCCTAAAGACCTAATACATCTTGCATTGAATACAACCCAGCAGATTGACCTTCTAGCCAGTCAGCTGCACGAACAGCACCATTGGCAAAGGTTAGTCGTGATGAGGCCTTATGAGTAATCTCAACACGCTCACCTTCCATAAAAAAGCTAACGGTATGTTCACCAACTACATCACCACCACGAATGGTAGAAAAGCCAATAGTTTGACGATCACGCGGCTCTTCAATACCTTCACGACCATATACTGCACAGGCAGCCAAATCTCTGCCTAAAGCATTAGCCACAACCTCGCCCATTTTCAACGCTGTGCCTGAAGGCGCATCTACTTTGTGACGGTGGTGTGC
>CAJVCM010000034.1 GCA_910595815.1 Candidatus Thioglobus plumae
CAAAAAAAATACACCGAGCCAACGCCAGAGGCTATGGTCGAATCAGCCTTTAGACATATTGATATTTTAGACAAGCTTAATTTTGATAATTTTAAAATATCCCTCAAGGCCTCTGAAATATTCATGACCGTGTTTGCTTATAAACAATTGGCTTCACAGATTGATAACCCGTTACATTTGGGTATCACAGAAGCTGGCTCATTTAGAGCGGGTGCGGTGAAATCTTCTATTGGTCTAGGCTTGTTACTCTCTGAAGGTATTGGCGACACGATTCGTGTGTCGTTGGCATCAGATCCAGTGGATGAAGTTAAAGTAGGTTTTGACATTTTAAAATCGCTGCATTTACGTAAGAAGGGTGTTAATCTCATTGCTTGCCCGTCTTGTTCACGCCAAAAGTTTGATGTGATTTCGGTGGTTAATGAGTTGGAAGCACGCCTTGAGGATATTGTTGATCCAATTGATGTGGCAGTGATCGGTTGTGTGGTTAATGGCCCAGGTGAGGCCAAAGCTGTTTCTGTAGGTCTAACAGGTGGCAGTCCAAACTTGCTTTATATCAATGGTAAAACGCATTCTAAAATTGAGAATGACAATTTGGTTGACGAATTAGAAGCGCAAATACGTTCTCAGATAGAAAATCAATCAATCAGCGATTAATTCTTTTATAAGCTTTGAATCGATAAATTAACTGGATTGCCCAATAACCAACAAAAGCACTGACAGTAGAAACAACTATGCAGCCCAACAAGAAAGGCTGCCAAATAACCCCAAATACTTCCCAAACATACTCTAGCGACATAACAAAGTCTTGTTGAACTTCAACATCTAGTATCCAGGCACCTAATTTGTAACATCCATAGTAAATGGGTGGCATAGTGATTGGGTTGGTAATCCACACTAAAGCGACTGATAAAGGCAAATTGGCTGAGAAAATAACAGCAGCTGGTGCTGCTAATATCATTTGAAAAGGCACAGGAATAAAGGCACAAAATAAACCTACTGCGAATGCTTTAGAAATGGAGCGTCGGTTAAAGTTCCACAGACTTGCATCGTGTAAATGTTTTGAAAGCCAACCTAGATTTTTATGACTTTTTAAGGATTCTGGGTTTGGACTTAATCGTTTAAGTGTTTTTTTCATGATTGTGCAGCCCTAATAATAGCGTTTGCATCTAAGCCGTATAAAACATACAGCTCTTCTTGTGAGCCTTGCTCAGTAAAGCTATCTGGCAGCCCTAACAAGGTGAGTCTCGTGTTGATTTTATGTGCATGCAATAACTCACTAACACTACTACCAGCACCGCCTGTAATTGCATTATCTTCAATTGTAATAAGCTGCTGGTGTGTTTTAGAAAGTTCTAAAATCAGAGCCTCATCTAAAGGCTTAACAAAACGCATATCAACCACGGTTGCATCCAATTCTTCCCCTGCAATCAGCGCATGATCAAGGGTTGTGCCAAAGGCAAAGACTGCGATTTTTTTGCCAATTCTAGCAACATTAGCTTTGCCAATTTCTATTGTATTGTCACTAGTGTAATCTTTAATTAAAGAAGTGCCTCGAGGGTAACGCACACAAACCGGGCCATCAAGCTGATAAGCGCTATTTAGCATTTGATACATTTCAACAGAATTACTGGGCGCCATAATGATTAAATTAGGAATACATCTTAAGAAGCTTAAATCAAAACTACCTGCGTGTGTTGCTCCATCGGCTCCCACCAAGCCAGCACGATCAATAGCAAATAACACATTTAAATTTTGCAGTGCAATATCATGAATCAGTTGATCATAACCTCGCTGTAAAAAAGTTGAGTAAATTGAAACTACCGGCTTTAAGCCTTGAGTGGCTAGACCGCCTGCAAAAGTAATGGCATGCTGTTCGGCGATACCCACATCAAAGTACTGGTCAGGAAACTTGACCTCGAATTCACTCATGCCCGAGCCGGTACACATAGCTGGAGTAATGGCCATTAATTTTGAATCATTAGTGGCGGTATCGAGTAACCATTGGCCAAAAACAGAACTATAGCTTGGTAATGTAGAGCTGTTGCTTTGGGCAGGGGCGATACCGTGGAATTTGCAAGGATCGTTTTCTGCAGTTTTTAAGCCATAACCCTTTTTGGTAATAATGTGTAGTAGCCTTGGCATTTTGAGTTTCTTTAGATTTTGCAAGGTTTTAACCAGCATGGGTAGGTCGTGACCATCAATAGGACCAAAGTAATCCACGCCTAATTCTTCGAATAAGGTGCTTGGCAATACCATGCCTTTAAGGTGTTCTTCTGAACGCTTGGCAAACTCATGAATCATTGGCATTTTTTCTAAAAAACCTAAGGACTTAGATTTCATGGTGGAGTACACCTTGCCAGAGATGAGTTTGGTCAGATATTTATTCATCGCACCCACATTCTTAGAAATACTCATATCATTATCATTCAGAATAATGAGTAAATCGGCGTCCGAATCACCAGCATGATTCAGTGCTTCGAACGACATGCCACCAGTCAGCGCGCCATCACCAATAACCGCGATGGATTTGTGATTAACTTGATTGACTTTGTTGCCGATGGCAATACCCAGTGCCGCACTAATTGAAGTGGACGAATGCCCAGCACCAAACGCATCATGCTCACTTTCACTGCGTTTGGTAAAGCCACTCAAGCCATCTTTTTTTCTGAGCGTGGGCATTTTATCTTTTCGACCTGTGAGTATCTTGTGAGTATAAGCCTGATGCCCCACATCAAATACAAAGCTATCATCAGGCGTGTCAAAAACATAATGCATGGCAACAATTAATTCAACTGTGCCAAGGTTGGGTGCAAGGTGACCACCGGTTTTTTGAATATTTTCAATTAAAAACGCACGTATTTCATCCACTAAGGATTGTAGTTGGTCTAAATCCAGTTGTTTGATGTCTTGCGGAGATTGAATAGAGTCTAGCACGTATAGAGCGAATATTAAAGAGTTCTATTATACTTGCTTGACCTATGTGTATTATTGGCATTGATTATATCGATACAGTAAAATAGTGGTTTTTTATTCAAATTTTTTATGTTTACTGTTTGCGCCTTATACCAATTTGTGCGATTAGACGATTTTGAAGCGTTTCGCACCCCATTGCGTGAGCTAATGGTCGAGTTAGAGGTTAAAGGCACGATCCTTTTGGCTTTAGAAGGCTTAAATGGTACGATTTCAGGCTCAAAATCATCGATTGATGGTGTTATCCAATTTTTGCAAGATGATGGCCGATTTGACAATTTAGAGATTAAATTTTCTCACAGTGAAACCACCCCATTTAAGCGATTAAAGGTCAAACTTAAAAAAGAAATTGTAACACTAGGCGTTGAACATATTGATCCTCTGTCTTCTGTAGGAACTTATGTTAATCCCCAGGATTGGAACGCACTCATTAGTGATCCTGACGTAGTGTTGATTGACACTCGTAATAATTATGAATACGAAATCGGCAGTTTTAAGGGTGCTATCAATCCTAGCACTGAGACCTTTCGAGAGTTTCCTGAATACACTAAAAATAATTTAGAACAATATCGTGGCAAGAAAGTGGCGATGTTCTGTACCGGCGGCATTCGTTGTGAAAAATCGACGGCTTATCTAAAGACTCAAGGGTTTGATGCGGTCTATCATCTACAAGGGGGTATTTTAAAATACTTAGAAGAAGTGGATGAAGACCAGAGCCTGTGGGAAGGAGAGTGTTTTGTGTTTGATGATCGTGTTGCCGTTAAGCACAACTTAGAGCAAGGTCAATACGACCAGTGTCACGCTTGTCGTTATCCAATTACAGATGAAGATAAACAACATCCTCATTATGAAAAAGGTGTGTCTTGTCCGCGTTGCCACGGCTCACGTAGCGAAACCCAAGTCAGCCGTTATCGTGAAAGAGAGCGCCAAGTACAGCTAGCTAAAGAGCGTGGTGAAGAACATATTGGTGATCAGGCCAGTCAAATTATCCTAACCAAAGCTAAGAAAAAATCCCTTAAAAAACAAAACTAATTACTTATGTTTATACGTCAAGACATTCCTAAACTAAAGAAAGACCTCAGCATTCAAACCACCTTGTTAGGTCATGATCTAACTCTTAAAACCCGATGGGGTGTATTTAGCCCACGCACGATTGATGATGGTACTTTGCTGTTAATGAAATATTTAGAGGTTGCTAAAAAAGATAAATGCCTTGATTTGGGCTGTGGTTATGGCCCAATAGGGTTGGCTGTGGCAAAGTCCTGCCCGCAGGGTGAAGTGCACATGGTGGATAAAGATTTTGTTGCGGTTGAGTTGTCAAATAACAATGCTAAGCTTAATCATATTGATAATGCACAAGCTTATTTGTCGGATGCATTTTTGAGTGTCAATAAAGACAACTATTTTGACCAAATAATTTCTAATGTGCCCGCTAAAGTAGGCCGAGAGCAACTCAGTATTATTTTATATGATGCTTATGATGCGCTTAAGCCAGGTGGAAAAATCACCTTTGTCACCATTAATGGTCTGCGACATTTTATTAAAGATAATTTTAAATCAGTGTTTGGTAATTACAAAAAACTCAAACAAGGGCAAAAATATACAATTTCTCAAGCGATTAAGTAATAGAATAATTGCGAAATTAATAATAGAAGAGTAAAATACTCGGATATTTAGAATTTAGAATCAAAAATAGGAGTGACACAATGGACGTAATGGCAAGAATTCAGGCTCAAGTAGACAGCGCACCAATCGTACTTTATATGAAAGGAACACCTCAGTTTCCACAATGTGGATTTTCTGCTAAAGCAGCGCAAACATTAGCTTCAACGGGGGTTGAGTTTGCTTATGTCAACATTTTTGATGATCAAGAGGTGATGCAAAATTTACCCAATTTTCAAGATTGGCCAACGTTTCCACAAATCTACTTCAACTCTGAATTAATGGGTGGTGGTGATATTATTGTTGAGATGGCTGAGATGGGCACTTTGCAAGCGGCTATGCAAGAGGCAACAGATAAGTTTAGTTAATAACGCTTTCTTAGCTATAGGTTGTGCAACTTGTAGCCGTTATTTTTAAGCCAGCTTTTGCTGGCTTTATATTTTGGCAATATTGATTCAACCAACTGCCAAAAATCTTTCGAATGGTTTTTAATCTTTGTATGAGCAAGCTCATGCACAATTACATAGTCGATAACACTCATTGGCGCCATAATAAGCAAGTAGTTAAGGTTGATGTTATTCACACCACTACAAGAACCCCATAGGGTTTTTTGCGTTTTAAGGCGCACTTGTTGATAGTTGAGTTGATAAAGATCTGCATAATAATCCAGCCTTGGTAGGGCGACTTTTTTAAAAGTAGCCTTGTACCAAGCCAAAAATTCCTGCTTTCCACCCACATTAAGGCTGAACATATTCCCATCAAAGCTTAGACCTTTAGTATGGGAAGTGTTCACATTTAAGGGGTATTCAATACCTAAATATAAGAATTTTTCAGCTTCTATATAACTATGTTTTTGAGGTTTTTTAGCATCGACGGATGTTGACTTTTTCTCAATCCAGTTGGATTTTTCATCAATAAATTGTTCTATTTTTTTAACTGATAACCGATTCGGCGCACGAACAATTAGTTCAGCATTGCTGTTAATTTGCAGACTCAAAGTTTTGCGTTTAGAGCGAATTAGCTGGTAATTCATAATCACTATTTAACCCGATAAAAACCTAAAAATTTGCCAATTTTTAAAATTCAATAGAATGCAAATGTTATCTTTATTTGATGCTTTAGTTAAGTTTATGAAAGGTTCGAATGCCAACCTCATTTTGCAGTAAACTTCTATTTTTTTATCAAAATAAATATAGGATTTTATATGAATTTGAACGTATATCTCTCTGGTGAAATACATACAGATTGGAGGAGTCGCCTAAAAGAAGGTTGTGAAGCGCATAACTTATCTATTGTTTTTACGTCTGCCGTCACAGATCACGAAGCAAGTGATGCTGCAGGTGATATGCTTGGTGTAGAAAGTATCAACTACTGGCGCGATCATAAATCTGCAAAAGTTAATGCAATACGAACTAAGACCCTTATTGAAAACTGTGACGTAGCCGTGGTGCGTTTTGGAGATAAGTACAAGCAGTGGAATGCAGCTTTTGATGCCGGGTATTGCTCTGCATTAGGCAAGCCTTACATCACCCTCCATGATGAAGACATAGTGCACCCACTGAAGGAAGTTGATGGTTCGGCAATGGCATGGGCCACAACACCGGATCAAGTTATTGAAATCCTAAAATATGTTTTGACTGAAGGATAAGCTTTGCTGCGGATGCTTAATTCAAGCGTTAATCAACCCAAACTCTGGCATTTTCAAACATTCTCAGCCATGGGCTGCGCTCATTCCAGTCTTTTGGATGGTGTGAATTCTGCACCGCACGGAACACGCGTTCAGGATGCGGCATCATAATGGTTACCTGTCCAGAATCATTCGTCACACCGGCCACAGCATTGTCTGATCCGTTTGGATTGTGCGGGTAGCTTTGAGTAGTATTGCCACTGTGATCAACATATTGAAGTGCAATGTTATTTGGATTGTTACCGTTAAAGCTTACCTTGCCTTCGCCATGTGCAATCGCAATTGGCATGGTTGATCCTGCCATATCTTTTAAGAAGATTGAGTCGGACTCGCCAATTTTAACACTTGAGAAACGCGCTTCAAATTGCTCTGAAACATTGCGAGAAAAGCTTGGCCAGTTTTTTGCACCGGGGATTATTTCGGTCAAATTAGAAATCATTTGACAGCCGTTACAAATGCCAAGTGTAAAGCTATCTTCACGATTGAAGAAAGTTTCAAATTCATCTTTGGCACGTGAGTTATATAAAATTGAACTTGCCCAGCCACGCCCAGCACCTAATACATCGCCATAAGAGAATCCACCACAAGCGACCAAGCCCTTGAATTCTTCAAGAGAAATTCTGCCAGATAAGATATCGCTCATGTGTACATCGATAGCGTCAAACTCTGCCTTATTAAATGCAGCACCCATTTCCACTTGTCCATTAACACCTTGCTCTCTAAGAATAGCAACCCTAGGTTTGATATTAGTTTTAATGTAGGGCGTGACAATAGACTGATTAAGATCAAAACTTAAGTCTGTTTTAATGCCATTGGTAGATTGACTAATGGCGTCAAACTCTTGCTGTGCGCAGTCAGGATTATCTCTGAGTTTGGAAATTTCATAAGAAGTTGACGACCAAAGTGTATGCAGCTTGGCACGAGGCTGACTGTAAGCAGTTTTCCCATTTTCGATAATTTCAATGGTATCAGTGGTATTGATTGTTGCAATTGAGTGTGTACATTGCTCAAGGCCAGCTATTACTAAAGCATTGTTAACCGCTTGTTTATTGCTTGATTTAACTTGAATGACACAGCCTAATTCTTCATTGAATAAATTTTCAATATTGGTATCTGTGGTAATGTTTAATCCGCAATGTGATGCGAAAGCCATTTCTAATAAGGTAGTAATAACACCACCATCACTTCGGTCATGATAAGCGCTAATTAAACCATCTTTATTTAGCTGATTAATGACGGTAAAGAATGATTTGAACACAGCACTATCGTCTAGGTTTGGCGCAATATCACCAACTTGATTGTAAACTTGTGCCAAGCATGAGCCACCCATTCTAGCTTGACCAAAACCAAGATCGATTAACAATAATTCAGATTCTAAATTGGTATCCAGCAAAGGTGTTTGCTGTAATCTAACATCAGGTGTTTTTGAAAAAGCAGTAATAATAAGTGACAAAGGTGAAGTGACCGACTTGTCTTCTCCATCTTCAGTCCAAGAGCTTTTCATGCTCATAGAATCTTTTCCAACTGGAACCGTAAGACCAAGCTCAGGACACAAATCCATGCCAACAGCTTTTACCGCTTCAAAGAGTTTGGCATCTTCACCTTTATGGCCACTAGCGCTCATCCAATTGGCGCTTAGGCTAATATCATGAATATCTTCAACATATCCACCCAACATGTTAGTAAGAGACTCACCAATAGTCATGCGTGCTGCTGCATTAGCATCACACAGTGCTAGTGGTGTGCGCTCACCCAAAGACATAATTTCGCCCTTGTAACCAACATAATCAGAAATGGAAATAGCGCAATCAGCTACAGGAACTTGCCACGGACCTACAAATTGATCCCTAGCTACCATGCCGGTAACACTTCGATCACCAATAGTAATTAAGAAGTTTTTACTCGCCACTGTTGGTAGTTGTAAAATTCTACTGATAGCCTCATCAAGATTAATATCACTTGTGTCTAATGGATTAAGGCTAATATCTTGTGTTGTGGCATCAATACTAGTTTTAGGAGGATTTCCTAATAAAACAGACATTGGCATATCAATAGGCGTATTTTCAAATAATTTGTCGCTTAAAACTAATTCTTGCTCTTTGGTGGATTCACCTAGTACAGCAAATGGTGCGCGTTCACGTTGACAGATATTGCTAAATAATTCTACGCTAGATGGGGCGATAGCAAGAACATAACGCTCTTGTGACTCGTTACACCAGATTTCAAGTGGCGACATTTGGTTGTCATCATTAGGGATGTTGCGTAGTTCAAAGCGACCACCACGACCTGAGTCATTCACCAGTTCAGGTAGGCCGTTTGACAATCCACCAGCACCAATATCATGAATTGAAATAATAGGATTGTCATCGCCTAGATTGGCACAACGATCAATTACTTCTTGTGCACGCCTTTCCATTTCAGGGTTGGCGCGCTGCACTGAGGCAAAGTCTAAATCTTCACTTTGCTCACCACTTTTAATTGAGGAGGCAGCACCACCACCTAAACCGATTAGCATAGCAGGGCCACCTAGGACAATAATTTTACTGCCAACAGGAATTTCACCTTTTTTAATGTGTTGCTCTTGGATGTGTCCAAGGCCACCGGCAAGCATGATTGGTTTATGATAACCGCGAACATCACCATCAGGTGTTTGTTGCTCATAACTACGGAAATAACCCAAAGTATTTGGGCGACCGAATTCATTGTTAAAGGCAGCAGCGCCAATAGGACCTTCGAGCATGATATCAAGCGCTGATACAATTTGAGAAGGCTTACCATGCTCAATTTCCCAAGGTTGTTGGGCGTCTTCAATTTTTAAATTTGATACGCTAAAACCGCACAAACCAACTTTAGGTTTAGAGCCTTGTCCTGTAGCGCCTTCATCACGAATTTCACCACCAGATCCAGTTGCTGCTCCAGGGTGTGGCGCAATAGCAGTAGGGTGGTTATGAGTTTCCACTTTCATTAAAATGGCTCTATGCTCTTGCTGTCCGACGTATTTACCTTGTTCGTCAGCATAGAATCGCTCACCCTCATGACCAGCCATAACGGCAGAGTTGTCTGAATAAACACTAAGCAAACCTTCTGGATGTTTATGATAAGTGTTGCGAATCATGGAGAACAAGCTTTTGGCCTGCTCAACACCATCAATAGTCCAATCGGCATTGAATATTTTATGGCGACAATGTTCTGAGTTAGCTTGTGCAAACATCATTAATTCGATATCAGTAGGGTTTCGCTCTAGCTTAATAAAGCTCTCAACTAAATAGTCGATTTCACCATCACTAAGTGCTAAACCGAGAGCGATGTTGGTTTTTTCTAAGGCTGATTTACCATTGGTTAGAATATCAACACTGGTGAAAGGTTGTGGCTCGAAACTATCAAACAGGGTGTGCGCATCATTAATTGAATCTAAAACTGATTCGGTCATTTTGTCCATGATCGCAGCCAACACTTGTGGTGACTTAGTAATTTTGGCGTCAAAATGATAAATAGTTGCACGTTCAATACGATTGATTTTGTTAATATCACATAAGTGCACAATATCGGTTGCCTTAGATGACCAAGGAGAAATAGTGCCTAATCTAGGAATAACAACAATACTAGACTGTGCTGCGTTAACCGACAGCACTGGTGCGTAAGACAGTAAGTGGTCGAGGTGGTTTGTTTCTACCTCTGTGAGTGCCTCATTAAGGTCAGCAAGGTGAATAAATTCAGCTGCCAATAAGTTTAAACCAGGTTGTGCTTTTGATATTTTTACTTGTAAAGCTTTGGTTTTAAAAGCGCCAAGAGCACTAATGCCTTGATGGGTATGAATCATAACTGTGCCATTACCTCATCTGAAATATCGGCATTGTGATACACCTCTTGCGTGTCATCAAGATCTTCTAATCGATCAATCAGTTTCATGAATTTTTCTGCATCACCTAGGTTGAGTTCAACGCGAGTTGCAGGCTCCATAGTTACTTCAGCATGGCTTGCTTCAAGTCCTGCATCAGACAGTGCGTCTTTCACCGTAAAGAAGTCTTCAGGGGTGGTGATTACATCAATCGAACCATCCTCGTTGCTTATTACATCTTCTGCACCAGCATCTAGTGCTGCTTCCATAATTTGGTCTTCATCACCCGAGGCAAAACTAATAAAACCTTGCTTGCTAAAGAGGTAAGCCACTGAGCCATCTGTGCCTAAGTTGCCGCCATGTTTAGTGAATGCGTGACGCACATCGGCCACCGTACGGTTACGATTATCCGTTAAGGTATCAACCATAATCGCAGTGCCTGCTAAGCCGTAGCCTTCATAACGCACTTCGTCGTAGTTTTCACCATCTAAATCACCAGAGCCACGCTTAACCGCACTTTCGATGGTGTCACGTTTCATGTTGGCAGCTAGAGCTTTATCAATCACCATACGTAGCGACGGGTTGTTTTCGATAACACCACCGCCGGCTTTAGCGGCGATTACGATCTCTTTGATAAGCTTGGTAAATACCTTGCCACGCTTGGCATCTTGCGCACCTTTTCGGTGTTGAATATTATGCCATTTAGAATGTCCTGCCATGTTCGATGTCTCCGAGAATATGAGTAATTGAGATTTTACCTTTTATGCGGTAAAGTCGAGTAATTTTTGTATGGATTGCTTGGCTTTTTTAGCAATATCTGAATTAATGAGTATTTCATTTTTTCCAGTTTTTAAAGCATCTAAGCAATTGTCCAAAGTATTCATTGCCATCCATTCACAATGGGCACAAGATTCACAATCTGCACCTTCGCCCATAGTAGGAGCTTCAATCAGTTTTTTATGTGGTGCAACTTCATGCATTTTGTGAAAAATACCATTATCAGTGGCCACAATAAAAGTAGATTCATCTCTGTCTTTAACTGCATTAATCAATGCCGTGGTAGATCCAACTACATCAGCTAGGTCAACCACTGCTTGAGGGGATTCCGGATGGACCAATACAGCTGCTTCAGGGTGTTTTACCTTGAGCACAGCTAATGCGTCTGCTTTAAAACGCTCATGCACCACACAAGCCCCTTGCCATAAAACCATATCAGCGCCTGTTTGTGTTTGTACGTAATGACCTAGGTGTTTATCGGGTGCCCATAAAATCTTTTCACCTTGCTCGCTTAAATGTTTAGCAACTCTTAGTGCACTACCCGAAGTCACCACCCAATCTGCTCGTGCTTTAACCTCGGCCGAGGTATTGGCATAAACCACCACTTTTCGATCAGGATGCTCGTCGCAAAAATCAGAAAACTCTTGAGTAGGGCAGTCTAAATCTAGCGAACAAGTAGCGCCTTCATCAAGTACTAAAATAGTTTTTTCGGGGGAGAGGATCTTAGCTGTTTCACCCATAAATTTAACACCCGCAACGATAATGGTGTCTGCATCGCAGTTTTGCCCAAAGCGTGCCATTTCTAATGAGTCAGAAACAAGACCACCACTTTCTTCCGCCAGAGTTTGTAAATCACCACTGACATAATAATGCGCAACTAGCACAGCATTACGAGCCTTAAGTTCAGCCTTTATTTGATCTTGAATCGACACGTTGTTTTGTTTAGTCTTTTTCTGGCAGGCTTACTTTAACACTTAACTCTCTTAATACTTTTCTTGGTACGCTAGCAGGTGCATCGGTTAACAAACAAGCAGCAGTTTGAGTTTTAGGGAAGGCAATCACTTCACGAATCGAATCTGAACCGGTCATGATCATCACTAAACGATCTAAACCAAAAGCCATACC
>CAJVCM010000035.1 GCA_910595815.1 Candidatus Thioglobus plumae
TGATTCTGTTGTACAAGGCGAGGGCTCAGCAGAAAAATTATCTCAAGCTATCAAGGCGGCTGATCAGTCAAATCGATGTGATGTGTTAATTTTGGCGCGAGGTGGTGGCTCTTTAGAGGACTTATGGGCTTTTAACGAAGAAGTACTAGCTAGAGCTATATTTGCTGCTAAAACGCCAATTATCAGTGCTGTTGGCCATGAAACTGACACCACGATTGCGGATTTTGTGGCTGACTTACGTGCGCCAACGCCAAGTGCTGCTGCCATGCTGGCAACACCAGATCGTTTAGAGTTATTAAACAAGTTGAATAAACTAAATAATAACTTAACTCGTCTTAGTCAGCAAATATTGGAACGATACCAATCCCAACTCCAACAATTAAGCTTAAGCACACCAAACTTAACTCGACAACTTAACTTATTTTCGCAAAGACTCGATGGCTTAAACACGCATCTGAATTATCAGATGAAATCATTAGTGAGTTTAAATCAAAGCAAGATTAGCACCTTGTTTGAACAGTTAAAACAACACTCACCCAGTGCTAAAATTAGCCACAACCAGCAGCTGAATTATTTAGCCAAAACACAACTTAAGCAAAGCATTCAACGGCTTGTTATTCAGCATAAAAACACCTTGAATGGCCTGCATGAACGATTAGAAAAATCTATCAATAATACGTTAGACTGGCAAAAAAACAAACTAGCTCAACATGCATTAGGGCTGGACCACCTATCACCTCTCAATACCTTGTCACGTGGTTATAGCATCTCTACCATGCAAGATAATCAAGTGTTACATTCAGCCACTAACGTTAAAATAGGCGAGACAATGACCACGCTGCTTAGTGACGGTAAAATTTATTCTCAGGTTAAAAAAATTGAAAAAAATTAGTTTTTTATTATTACTACTGCCTAGTATTGTATTAGCCAGCATACCAGTTAAAAATACTGCAATTCCTGGTGGTATTGCGGTGATTGATTTTGAAACCAATCATTCGAATCCAACAGCGTTTTACAACAATATGCCTTTATATGTGCAGCACATTAAAGATCAGCATTGGCAAGTATTGGTTGGTATTCCATTAATGGAAAAGCTGAGCAAAAAAAGTATTAAAGTTCAAGATAACCTTACTCGATCGTTTGATTTTGAAGTGACAGAGCACACCTATACCCAGCAACATATTACTCTCAAAGGCAAAAAGAAAAAATATGTCAATCCTAACTTGGCACACATGGATCGCATCAAGTCAGAAAGACCTGTGCTTTCAAGTGCTAGAAAAATATTTTCTGGTGATGCCTTATCTAATGGGCTGTTTACACGTCCAGTAGATGGTGTGACCACTAGTCCTTTTGGGCTTAAGCGTTTTTATAATGGCGAAGCACGTCGACCGCACACTGGGCTAGACTATGCAGGCGATACGGGCACACCCATCAAAGCCCCTGCAGACGGAAAAGTAATTCTAGCAGGTGAGTTTTTCTTTAACGGCAATGCTATTTTTCTAGACCATGGGCAAGGGTTGATCAGTGTTTACATTCATATGAATGAGCGTTTGGCTCAACAAGGGCAGCAAATCAAGCAAGGTGATGTGATTGGCACCATTGGGCAAACTGGCAGAGCTACCGGCCCACACTTGCATTGGGGAATTTATCTCAATCAAACTGTGGTTAATCCAAATTTATTAATAGGCAAGTAATTATGAAATCAGATGTATCTTTATTGCGCAGACTAGGGGCTATTACCTATGATATTTTTTTAGCCTTCTCATTGGCGTTTTTTATTGTTGGCGCCATACTTATTGCATTTTTTGATAAGCAAGCCCAAACTGACTTGCTTATGTTTGGTGTTTATTTAATCACCGTTTATTTTTACTTTACCTGGTCATGGGTTAAAGGCAGACAAACGCTGGGTATGAAAACTTGGAAATTTCAAATACAACAAAATAATGGCGATAACATTACTCACAAACAAGCCTTTACTCGATTTATGTTAGCCATCATATCGTTTGCAGTCGCTGGACTTGGGTTTGTTTACCAATTATTTAATAAAGACAATCTTGCTTGGCATGATAAACATTCAAATACCTACTTAATTAAGAATTGATTTGGATCAATTTAACCTAATAAAAACCTATGCTATAATGCATTAATTTACACACAATATAAGATAAAAATGAGTTCAACAGTCGACAATAGCGCTAAAAAAGGTCATATTTTATTATTAAGCACCATGGTCGTTACTTTGGTTGTGCCACTGGCCTTAATCATTCTCTCTTATATGAATATTATTTCTGGAACAGCGGAATATATTGCCGCAGCTGGTGTAATCGCCTCTTCTATTTACATTATTGGTGGTGGCTTATTAATGGCATTCCAAGATAAAAAAGATGGTGAAACTCTAAGCGACGGCTAATTTTTTTTGCACATTGAAAAAACAAACTCCCCTTAAAAAATCAGCACTGATATTTGGATTTTTTTACAAATATTGGGCTACCATTATTCTTGTTGTAATATTAGCAACTCTTCTACGTCAAAATTTTGTTATTAATAAATTTCCATTTTCCTTATCAGATAGACAGCAAATTATTGACGATGATAGCGCTCTTAATCAGTCACTTAATCAAAAAAATAACGTCAAGATGACCGAATTAAAAATGGGCACAGAATCCAATATGGAAATCTTAGAATCACAAGCTCGTTACCGATTTGGCTTTATTAAAAAAGGCGAAACCTACTATCAAATTACGCCACAAGACCCTTGATCATAGCTTGGGTATAATAAACCCATCTTTTTATTGCTTACTTATTAATGCCGACTGACCAACATTTTCTGATTGTTCCTGCTAGTGGTCTTGGCTCGCGCATGAAAGGTAATACTCCTAAGCAGTATCTAAAGCTAAGCAACGGCTTAAGTGTGCTTGATCAAACCTTAAAAACCTTACTAAACATTGATAAAATCAATGGTTGCGTGGTGGCTATTGCTAAAAATGATACTCAATTCGAGCAATCAGAATTTTTTAATCATTCAAAATTACTCGCTACAGCAATTGGTGGAAAGGAGCGTTTTCATTCGGTTATCTCAGCTTTAAACACGTTAAAACCTTTTGCTAAGGATAATGACTGGGTGCTGGTTCACGATGCCGCAAGACCCTGTGTAAAAGCTAGTGACGTAATCAACTTAATCGACCAACTCAAAAATAATCCAACCGGTGGATTACTAGCTACTCGAGTCGTTGATACCATCAAACAAGCCAACAATATTCAAATTGAATCTACCTTAGACAGGTCTAAGCTTTGGCAGGCACAAACACCTCAAATGTATCGATTTGGTGTATTATCAAAAGCCTTAGATAACATCATACAAAATGATTTAAATATTACCGATGAGGCTAGTAGTATCGAGGCTTTAAAACTTAAATCTATCTTGGTTGAAGGTAGTAAAAGCAACCTTAAGATCACTACATCAGAAGACCTAGATTTGGCTAATTTTTATTTAGAATCAAACAATTAGATGAATATTAAAACTGGACTTGGACAAGATTCCCACGCATTTGACACAGCCAATAGTAGGCCGCTTATTTTGGGTGGCGTTAAATTTGATCACCCACAAGGTTTACGTGGAAACAGTGATGCTGATGTGATCTTTCACTCACTTACCAATGCTATCTCATCAATCACAGGG
>CAJVCM010000036.1 GCA_910595815.1 Candidatus Thioglobus plumae
GAGTTATTTGATCATGTTCAAATAGATGAAGATGTCGTTATAATGAAGTCATGAGTAAGTTAGCGCAATACCTACCAAAAAAAGCTTTTGAGCATCTTCAGAATAATACAGATGCGCTCTTAATCGATGTGCGTACCGAGGCTGAAAACAAGTTTGTAGGAAGGCCGCTTGATTGTATTTTTGTGCCTTGGGTGGATGATCCAGATTGGGAGCCACACCCGGAGGATTTTATTGCCGCAATCAAGCGTTTTATTGGTAAACGTGAGCAAGTATTAGATACTGAAATTATTCTAATTTGTCGTAGTGGTTATCGTTCTAATGATGCGGGCCGATGCTTGATTGATAATGGCTTTACTAATGTGTCCCATGTAGTGAGTGGCTTTGAAGGTGATCTTGACGAACAAGATCAACGTGGTAACGTCAATGGCTGGCGCCATGATGGCATGCCTTGGAATCAGTGTTAGCCAGTTATTTAGATAGTATTAAATTGTTCGTTCACCCACGGGTGATGACTATGTTGTTTCTCGGCTTTTCAGCTGGTGTACCGATTCTACTTATTTTTTCAACGCTGGGGCTTTGGCTCAATGAGGCGGGTGTTGCCAAATCAACTATTACTTATTTTTCGTGGGCAGCGCTAGGTTACTCGTTTAAGTTTGTGTGGGCGCCACTGGTTGACCGCCTGCCTTTACCGATTTTAACCAAAACATTGGGCCGTCGTCGTGCCTGGATGTTGGCTTCTCAGTTGGCAATTATGGGTGCGATTTTGTTAATGGCATCGGTTGATCCAAAAGCTGGCATTGATGGCTTAACCCTTATGGCTTATGGTGCGGTCCTGTTAGGATTTTCATCAGCCACACAAGATATTGTGATTGACGCCTATCGTATTGAATCAGCCGATAAAGATATGCAGTCGATGCTCTCAGCAACGTATATTGCGGGCTATCGTATTGGCATGTTGGTAGCTGGTGCTGGTGGTTTGTTTATCGCTGATTACTTAGGTTCGACCAAAGCACTTTACAGTTATGATGCTTGGTCAGGTACTTACATGATTATGGCGGCGGTGATGTTGATTGGTGTGGCGACCACACTGATTATTAGTGAGCCCGACACCAAGAGACAAGAGGTTGAATACAGTACAACTGATTACGCCCGATTTTTCTTATTATTTTTATCAATTGTTGCCGCCTTTATCTTAACCTTTAACGCAACAGCTGGTCTGGTCAAAGAGGCCAAAGAAGTCTTAATAGAGGTTTTTGCTAACAAGCATCTTGCTGGTTTTATTGTTGGTACAGCTCGCATGATGGTAGCGCTTTTAGGTGCTTATATTGCAGCTAGAGCATTAATCACATTTAACATTGTTAATCGATCTATGGTTAACAATACCTATGTTGATCCGGTTAAAGACTTCTTTAACCGCTACGGCATGAGTGTGGCTGTATTGTTATTAGCTGTGATTGGTTTGTATCGTATGAGTGATATTGTGCTCGGTGTGGTGGCCAATATTTTTTATCAAGATATGGGATTTACCAAAGTTGAAATCGCGACAATTTCTAAAACTTTCGGCCTATTTATGACGCTTGCTGGTGGTTTTTTAGGCGGTGTTTTAGCGATTAGAATTGGCGTGTTTAAAGTGCTATTTTTAGGTGCATTGCTCTCGGCATTAACCAATCTTTTGTTTATCGTGCTGGCGAACGTGGGTCATGATATTGCTTGGTTATATGTAACTATTACGATGGATAACCTTTCAGCAGGTATCGCAACAACTGCCTTTATTGCTTTTTTATCTAGTCTGACTAATATTCAATTTACTGCAGTGCAGTATGCGATTTTCTCATCACTCATGACTTTACTACCTAAAATATTTGGTGGTTATTCAGGCACTTTGGTTGAGCAATTTGGCTATAGTGAATTTTTTGTGATTACCACACTAATCGGCCTACCAGTCCTATGGCTGGTGTATAAAATCAAACCTCATATTAACTAGTCAGGATTTTTAATGCTTGGACCAATCATGATGGACGTATCAGGCTTGATACTGACACAAGAAGAAAAAAACCGATTATCTAAGCCGAGCATAGGCGGCGTGATTTTATTTACGCGTAATTTTGAGAGTATTGATCAAGTTAAAGAGTTAATTAAATCAATCCGTTTGATTGATCAAAATATGCTGATTTCAGTAGATCACGAAGGTGGTAGGGTGCAGCGTTTTAAAGCCGGTTTTACCCATCTTCCGGCCATGGCAAAATTGGGCGAAGTCTATGATCAAGATCCTGAATTAGCCTTAGAGCAAGCTTTTTCTTGTGGCTGGGTTTTAGCGGCAGAGTTATTAGATATTGGTATAGATTTTTCGTTTGCACCGGTGCTAGATTTGGATTACGGCTATTCCTCGGTGATTGGCGATCGAGCGTTTCATTCTAACCCTGAGGCAGTAGTGAAATTAGCCGGCGCTTTGATTGAGGGTATGCATGAGGCAGGCATGAAGTGTGTCGGTAAGCATTTCCCTGGGCATGGCTATGTGGCACTTGATTCACATCTAGATCTACCAGTTGATGAACGCTCAATGAATGAAATTAGACAAGATATCCTTAGTTTTAAAGGTTTGATTAATCAGGGTTTAGATGCTGTTATGCCTGCACATGTGGTGTATTCTCAAGTGGATGATAAGCCAGCAGGGTTCTCATCAAAATGGATTAAAGATATTTTACAATCACAGCTTGGTTTTGCCGGTGTGGTGTTTAGTGATGATTTATCCATGCAAGGTGCGCATTTTATTAAGGATATTACCGAGCGTGTACAGGTGTCGTTAGACAGTGGCTGTGACATGGCCTTAATCTGTAATCACCCAGAATTGGTAGAGCAAGTGATCGACCTTGATTGGCCTAAGTGTGAGAAACTACACTTAATGAAAGGGATTAAACCTTTTAATCTTGATAAAATAGCGCATAACAATCATCGACAAAATATACAATCATTATTATGAGCACAGACAACAAACCAAATTTTGAAATTCGTTTATTAAGCGCGGTTAGAAAAACCTTAATTGCCGTTGCAAAAGACACCATGACTAAGCCAGGCTTACGTCACCCTTTAACAGAAGGCACACAAAAAATGATCACCGATTGTTTAGATATCGTTATCTCTAGACAAACAGCCATTGAAAAAGACTCGGGCACACATACCGAAATGAAGCCGGTTTATACCGATGAGCAAACGGTACAAAGCTTTTCAGTTGATGATCTTAAAAAGACTTTAAATTAAACATACTCCAGATTGGCGTAAGAGCTAATCAACCACTTAGTGCCAGCAGATTTGAACTTAATCTGAATGCGGGCTGAGTCACCATCACCTTCAAAGTTAAGTACCGTACCAAAGCCAAATTTCGCATGCTTAACCGTCACACCAATCGATAGTCGACCTTGTCCTTCAGGCTCGATATCTTGATTAAAGATATCATCTTCTTGATAATTCTGTATGGTTGAGCCAAATTTTTGTTTAACTGAGTTTGTGTATTCGCCCGGTATTTCATCTAAGAATCGAGAAGGGTAGGCGTATAAAGATTGCCCATGTAAAAAGCGTTTAATTGCAAAAGATAGGCTGAGTTTTTTCATGGCACGGGTCATGCCCACGTAGCACAATCTTCTTTCTTCATCTATTAAGTGTGGCTCGTCTTTACTTTGTCTAGAAGGAAACAAGTCTTCTTCCATGCCGGTTAAAAACACATTAGGAAATTCCAAACCTTTGGCGGAATGAACGGTCATTAATTGTACGTTCTGATTGATAGGTGCATTAGTATCGCCACTGGAGTCTAACGAGGCCAGTGAGATAAAACCAACCACTTCACTCATATCAGAATCTTGATCGTGAGTGTATTGCTTGGCTGCTGCAATGAGCTCTTCAAGGTTTTCTTTTTTACTACCAGCCTTGTCAGTTTTGTCATTTGAATAATGTTCAATTAAGCCAGAAGCCTTAATTAAGTGAGCAACTTTTTCACTCAGTTCTAGGTGTTTGGCGTCATCACACATTTGTTCAATCAGTTGTGTAAACCCAATTATTGCATTGCTTGCACGAGTTGGCAATGAAGGCGATATTTCAATGGCTGCTTGAAAGAGGGTGGTGTGATTATCACGCGCAAATTCTCTTAATTTTTCAATAGTGGCATTGCCAATACCACGAGTTGGGAAGTTGACCACGCGCTCAAAAGCAACATTATCAGCTGAGCTTTCCATCAGGCGCAAGTAACATAGCGCGTCTTTAATTTCAGCGCGTTCAAAAAAGCGAAGACCACCATAAATCACATAAGGAATATTGTATTTAATCAACCGTTCTTCAAAGCCTCTAGACTGTGCGTTTGAACGATATAAAATAGCACATTCGCTGGCTGATGCACCGTCGTCAATATGTTTTTGAATGGCGCTAACAACATAGTCTGCTTCATCAGTTTCTGTACGTGCTTCATAGATATCAATTAAGTCACCGTTGCCAGCGTCGGTCCACAGCGACTTTCCTAGGCGATTAGAATTGTTGGCAATGAGTGCGTTAGATGCGCCTAGAATGTTGCCTGTAGAACGGTAATTTTGCTCAAGTCGGATGGTTTGAATAGGGTGAAAATCAGATTCTAATTTTTGAATATTTTCAATCTTTGCACCACGCCAGCCATAGATTGATTGATCATCATCACCCACACAAAATATTTGATTTTTGCCTGACGAGAGTAGTTTGATCCATTTGTATTGAATGGTGTTGGTGTCTTGAAACTCATCAACCAAGATGTGCTCAAAGCGATTTTGATAGCGTGTAAGTAACTCAGCATTATTTTTTAGCAATTCATAGCTACGTACTAAAAGTTCGGCAAAATCAATTAATTCATTGGCTTTACAGTGCGCCTCATAGAGTTCAAATACTTTGATACTCTGCTTAACGAAATAGTTATATCCGGCATCGATATCACCAGGGCGAATGCCTTCGTCTTTTTGCTGGTTGATAAACCACTGAATTTTTCTAACCGGATATTTTGATTCATCGATTTGATTTTCTTTCATCAAGCGCTTAACAATACGAAACTGATCTTGCTGATCAAGAATTTGAAATTGTGCGCTTAAATTGGCTTCAATAGGGTGGGCGCGTAATAGTCGATGTGCTAGCCCATGAAAAGTACCTACCCACATACTTCTAATCGGACGTCTTAGTAATACTTCAAGGCGTTCACGCATTTCCTTGGCGGCTTTATTGGTAAAGGTTACTGCTAGAACAGCATCAATATGCGTGTTTTTCTGTGTGACTAAATAAACAATACGATGTGTTAAAACTCGGGTTTTACCACTGCCTGCACCTGCGAGTATTAAAGCATTTTGCCCATCATCTAAAGTAACTGATTGGTTTTGTTTGTCGTTAAGTCCATCGGTAATTTCAGATAAATTCATGATTTTTTCTTGCTTGATAGTTTTAAATGGTTATAATATTATCTTTCTCTGATATCAAGTTAATTTTAAGCCTGATTGAAGAATGTGAAATTATAAACAAAATTTAAGGAGTATCAGTAATGACTTACTACGAAGGTGTTAAAAAAATGGAAGAAATGGGCGTAAACGATAACTATATCCAAGGTTGGGTAGCTGGTTTCTTAAACAATCCTGAACTTGAAGAACAAAGAATTACTGATGAGTGGGAATCTGGCTATGAAGATGGCAAAGAGAAAACAGATGCAAACTTTGCAAATTTCTGCTAATTTCTGATAATTACATTTATTAAGAATGATCTAAAAAGCCCCGTTTACGGGGCTTTTTAATGCGCTAATCACTATGAAAAGTAACTGGCAGCACAATACAAGAAGCACTTTAAAAGGGGCGAATAGTTGTAATGATTTTTTTCAAAGTGATCAATTTAAAGATCAACACTTTCCAATCAAAATCCCTTTAGAATTTGCCAATCTGATTGATAAGAATAACCCAGGTGATCCTTTATTAAAACAAGTTGTCCCCTTTAACAATGTACAAAACCAAGCAGAGTTTAGTTTGTCCCCATTGGGCGATGAAGGCAATGCACCAGTCGCCGGTTTAATTCATAAATATCCTAATCGAGTTTTATTGATTACATCACGTGTGTGTGCGATTCATTGCCAGTATTGTTTTCGACAAAATTTTGATTATAGTGGTCATGATGCGATTAGCAACTGGTCGGCGATTGAAGACTATATACGCGGCAATCAATCAATTGATGAGGTGATTCTGAGTGGTGGCGATCCGCTAAGTTTGAGTGATGAAAAACTACAATCATTAATTCAGAAGATTGAGCGTATTGCACATATAAAAAATTTAAGAATTCATTCGCGCAGTGCTGTGGTTACTCCAAGTAGAATAACAGACAAGCTGATTGGCATGCTGAATAATACTAAGCTTAATGTGGTGATAGTGCTACACACCAATCATGCGAATGAGTTATCAAATGAATTTGCTAATGCAATACAAAAACTAGCAAAAATAACCTTGTTAAATCAATCAGTTTTGTTAAAGGGTGTGAATGACTCGGTATCAGTATTGAGCGATCTTTCATTGCGTTTATTTGATCTAGGCATATTGCCGTATTATCTACACATGCTAGATAAGGTAAGTGGTGCAGAGCATTTTTTAATCAGTGATGAGCGTGCAATTCAGCTGCATCAAAGCTTAAAGAAAAATCTAAGTGGTTATCTGGTGCCTAAGTTGGTACGAGATGAAAATTTAGCCTCAAAAACTTGGGTTTAAAGAATGGCTTTCTCTAGATCGGCAATATCCATTTCACCCATGCGAAAATCTATCAATTTCCCTTCTGGGCTGTAGATGTAAGTGGTTGGCATGCCAAGCACCTCGCCAAATTTCTTAAATTCTTTACTATTGGTATCATCGAATAAAATTATTGGGTAGTTCACCATGTAAGTGTCAGTGAATTCGACAATTGTAGATTTGTCTGCTCCCTCATAATCCAGTCCTAATATTTGCACCTTATCAGCGTGTTTTTCATAAAATTCAACAAAGGCAGGAATTTCTTTTAGACAAGGCGGGCACCAAGTGGCCCAAAAATTTACTACTAAAAATTTACCTTCAACAGTCTTGTTAGTGTGCGTATTACCGTTCAAATCAACGACTGAAAAATCAGGTAGTTTTGTTGATTTTTCATCTTGCCACATTTTTGAAGCTTTGGCGACAATTTCGTCAATGGTAATTGCTTGTGCCGTTGTTAATGGCAAAAAAAGTGCGAGTATAATTAGAATTTTTTTCATAACCAGTTTTTAATAATGAGTGTAAAAATTTACCATAATCCAAGATGTACAAAATCTAGACTAACCTTAGCTATTTTAGAAGAAAAAAAACTAGACTTCGAAGTAATTAAATATCTTGAAGATACGCCAAGTGTCGCAGAATTGAAAAGCTTGTTAGACGAGCTTAAGATGGATCCACGCTCTTTGATGCGCACATTTGAAGCGCCTTATAAAGAAAACAATTTAGATGATGAGTCACTCAGCGAAGATCAGCTTATTCAAGCGATGGTTGATAATCCAATTTTAATTGAACGCCCGATTGTCAAAACTGATAAAGGCATTGCCATTGGACGACCACCTGAAAATATTTTAGCGATTTTGTAAACGACTATTCATCAACCAGTAAAGTAGATAGATAACCTTCACGTGCTTCGATATTAGAATAATAAACATCATCTATTCCTTCAGATACTGAGTCTTTAACTTCATCAACTGCTAAGATTGCCTCACTCCAAGCGCTAAGGTTGTTAAATTCGTTGAATGATAGGGCGTTATCAGTAAATTCATTAATCCATGATAAGCGCATAAAGATAGGCGCGAAGGCCGCATCAATTATGGCGAAATCAGCACCATTGAAGAAAGCACCTGTACCTTTGACTGCTTCAACTTTAGCCAGCTTTACAAACAGCGATTCTTTGGCCTTAGTGTAAGTTTCTTCATCACCCGTCACTAGGTTGAATAGGTCGTCGAACATACTGGATGAGAACTGAATCCAAGCACGATTTTTAGCTTTTTGTATCGCGTTACTTGGGTGTAAATCATTTTCACTAATATCATTAGCAAACTCACTAATCACACTTGATTCAAAAATCACTTCATCATCCGCTTTTAATAATGGCACCTGGCCTGTTGGTGAGATGGCTTTAAACCAATCGGGCGGATCCATTGGATTGATAAAAGTAATGTCGTAATCAATCTTTTGTCTTTTTAAGATGATGATAGCACGTTGTACAAACGGGCAGAGTTTAAAGCTAATGAGTTCTAATTTCATGGTTATTCCCTATGGTATGGATGATTGGTTAATAATGAATGCGCACGGTAAATTTGTTCAACGGCTAGTAAGCGCGCCATGGAGTGTGGCAAGGTTAAATTTGATAAGCCCCACAGTTGATTGGCATGCTGTTTACAGGCAGCAGATAGCCCGTCTGCACCGCCAATTAACAAGGCTATATTGTCACCATTTTGTTGCCAATTTTCCATGTTTTTGGCAATGTCTTTGGTGGTGTGTTGTTTGCCTTTTTCGTCAAAGGCAATGACTAAGTTCATCCCTTTTGTGGCCTTTATTAGTAACTCACCTTCTAAGGTTTTAATCTGCTCGATATTTTTACCTTTGCGTTTTTGCGCTTCAAGTGTGATTAACTCAAAGTTAAGTGAGGCGGGTAATTGTTTCTGATAATGATTGATGCCTGTTTGTATCCAATCGGGCATTTTTTTGCCAATCACAATCAGCTTGATTTTCATCTAAATTAGTCGTCAGAACTCTCAGAACCAGACCAAAGTCTTTCTAGCATGTAGAACTCTCGAGTTTTTTCTGTCATCACATGCACAACTACTTCAGCTAAATCAACCAGTACCCAATGACCAGTTTCTGTGCCTTCAATGCCGACAACTTTCATGCCTAAGCGTTTGGCTTCAATTTTAATGTTGTTAGCAATACCGCGTACATGCTGTATGGATCGCCCTGTGGCGACAACGATAGCTTCGATATCAGCGCTTTGCTTTAATACCTTTAAGGTGATAATATCTTCGCCTTTTAATTCTTCAATAGTGTCAGTAACGACTTTGAGCTGTTCTTCTAATTTCATAAGTGTTGTAGGTAGTGAATAATGGATTCCGGCAATAGGCCGGACAAACTTTGTTGCGTATTTATTTTACCTTGAATATCGCTAGAAGAAATATCAAGCAGTTCAGTATTGGAAAAATACAATAAACCTGAGGTTTGATCGTGCAGTTCAGCCACAGACTGGGTAA
>CAJVCM010000037.1 GCA_910595815.1 Candidatus Thioglobus plumae
GTGCCCACAACCGTATCACCATCAGCAGCAATATCTGCAGTTCGGTAACCTTGATCAAGCACGGTATTTACTGCCGCATCAATCTTATCAGCGAGTGCAATTTGGTTAAGTGAATAACGCAACATCATTGACACCGACAAAATCGTTGCTAATGGGTTAGCCAAGTCTTGTCCAGCAATATCTGGCGCAGAACCATGAATCGGCTCATACATACCAAAGCCATCCTTATTAAGTGATGCAGAAGGCAGCATGCCAATTGAACCTGTGAGCATAGCCGCACAATCAGACAACACATCGCCAAATAAGTTTGAAGTCACCATAACGTCAAATTGCTTTGGAGCTTTAACCAATTGCATGGCTGCATTGTCCACATACATATGAGAAAGCTCAACATCTGGATAGTCTTTAGCCACATCAATCATGACATCACGCCACAACTCGCATACTTCTAACACATTTGCCTTATCTACTGAACACACGCGTTTGTCACGTTTTTGTGCAATTTTGAAAGCTGAATGACCAATGCGACGAATCTCTGATTCGTAATAAGTCGCAGTATTAAAGCCATAACGCTCACCATCACGAATCTCAATGCCGCGCGGTTGTCCAAAATAAATACCGGCAACCAGTTCACGAACGATCATCAAATCTAGGCCAGAAACAATATCTTCCTTCAATGTTGAGGCGCTGGCCAATTGCGGGTAGAGAATAGCAGGACGAAGGTTTGAGAATAAATCCATTTCAGCGCGCAAACCTAACAGGCCTCGCTCTGGGCGAAGGTCACGCTCTAACGCTTCCCATTGATAGCCACCTACTGCACCCAGCAAGATGGAGTCGCATTCACGCGCAGCATCTAATGTTTCTTGTGGTAATGGCGACCCAGTTTCATCATACGCACTACCGCCGACCAGGCCATGGATTAACTCCATACCCAGGTCGTCATTTTCATTAAGATGATTGATTACTTTAAGCGCTTGTGTGACAATTTCCTGACCGATGCCATCACCTGGCAATATTAATACTTTTGACATTTGTTTTTTATTAATTTTAAAAATTAGTTTCGTATTTTACTTGAGGAGCTTTTATGAAATAAATAATCGTACTTAGATTTCGATCATCTCAAATTGGTCCTTAGTCGCGCCACAATCAGGGCAAACCCAATCTTCAGGCACATCTTCCCATTTTGTTTTTGGCTCTATGCCGTCTTTTGGCGAACCTAAATACTCATCATAAACCCAGTCACAAACAATACATCTTAATTTTTTAAATCCCATTACTATCTCCAATTTTAAAAATAAAAAAAGGGGAGTGAATCACTCCCCTTAATCAAGCTAATAATTAATTATAAATTATCGGCATTTTTCGCTAAGTACTCAGCTACACCTTCTGGCGTATCTTTCATACCTTCATCGCCTTTGCTCCAACCTGCAGGGCAAACTTCACCATGCGTTGTGTGGAAATCTAACGCATCAATCATACGTAACATTTCATCAACATCACGACCTAATGGGAGGTCGTTTACCACTTGATGACGCACATCAAAATTTTCATCAATTAAGAACGAAGCACGTAATGCGATACCAGCTGGATGCACAATGCCGTAAGCTTCCATAATTGAGTGATCTGTATCAGCCACTAATGGAAAATCGATTGCACCTAAACCGCCATCTGCTGGTGCCGTATTGCGCCATGCATTATGTGTAAACTGCGAGTCTACTGAAACACCCACCACTTCAACGCCTTTCTCAGCAAACTTTGCAATACGATGATGATGCGCTAGAATTTCAGATGGACAAACAAAGGTAAAGTCCAACGGATAAAAGAACAACATAATCTTTTTACCTTTTAGGCTTGATAATTGAAAATCATCAACAATACTGCCATTAGCTAAAACAGCTGCAGCTGTGAAATCAGGGGCTTGTTGTGTTACTAGAACGCTCATACTTTCTCCAAATAAATAAATAATAAAACCAAGTTATTATACAACTGCTAATAATCTTAAATCTCAGAAATATTAAGGTTTTACCTGTGACTGGCTAGAACACTGATTAATACTCAAGTAAAATATCAGCATGCTTAAAATCTACAACACGCTTAGCAAACAAAAAGAAGCTTTCCATCCTATCGATCCTGACAAGGTCGGGATGTACGTTTGTGGCATGACCGTGTATGACTTTTGTCACATGGGGCATGCTCGAGTACTGGTGATGTTTGATGTCATTACTCGCCATCTTAGGCGTCATTTTCCCAAGGTAGAATACGTACGTAACATCACCGATATTGATGACAAAATTATCAAACGTGCAGTTGAAAATAAAGAAGATATTTATAGCCTAACCAATCGTTTTATTGAAGCCATGCACGAAGATGAGCGCGCTCTTAGTGTGCTACCACCCGATATAGAACCTCGTGCTACTGATGCCATTGATCAAATGTTTTACATGATTGAGACGCTGATTGAAAAAGGTATTGCTTATCAAGGTAAGAGCGGTGATGTGTATTATTCGGTGCGTGACTTTGAAGGCTATGGCAAGCTGAGTGGCAAAAACTTAGATGAACTTGAAGCCGGTGCACGTGTTGATATCGAAACCGATAAGAGAGACCCGCTAGATTTTGTCTTATGGAAGATGGCTAAACCGTCTGAGCCAAGCTGGTCATCACCTTGGGGTGATGGACGCCCAGGCTGGCATATTGAATGTTCAGCCATGTCAACACATCATTTAGGCAACCACTTTGATATTCATGGGGGTGGTATGGATCTCACCTTCCCACATCATGAAAATGAAATTGCACAATCTGAAGGCGCACACGATTGCACGTTTGTCAATACTTGGATGCATATTGGGTTTGTCAATATTAACGACGAGAAAATGAGTAAATCGTTAAATAACTTTTTTACCATTCGTGGCGTACTAGAAAGTTATGACGGCGAAACCTTGCGCTATTTTATTATGAGCTCGCATTATCGATCTCCGCTGAATTTTAGCGATGATAATTTAAACTTGGCAAAATCCTCTTTAACGCGTTTATACACAGCAATGCGTAGATTAAACGCATCAGAAGCAGCCATGAATGAAGTGTCTCAACGATTTGATTTTGAGAAACGTTTTAATGCAGCGCTGGATGACGACTTTAACACCCCAATTGCACTGAGTATTTTATTTGAATTAGCCAAATTGATTAATTCTGAACGAGAAAAAGACATCGACCAAGCCAATGCCCTTGCCCAACTTTTACAAAAACTCGGTGGGTACATTGGTATTTTACAAACCGATGCAGACAGCTTTTTAAAGCACACCCCTCAAGGGGGCACTAAAAAGAGAGGGGCTGGCCTAGCTGACGAAGACATTGACACAAAGATCAAACAACGCAACGAGGCAAAAGCCAATAAAGACTTTGCTTTATCTGACCAAATTCGCGACGAGCTGACCGAATCAGGCGTTATCTTAGAGGACAGTGCAAATGGCACAAACTGGCGCCGAGGATAACTCAAAGCCGAAGGCAAATCCTTCTCCCATCAACTGGTCTGAGATTGACACCATCCTATTAGACATGGATGGCACGTTACTTGATCTGAATTTTGACTTGCATTTTTGGATGGAATATTTGCCACTGGTATTGGCTAATAAGCACAACCTCACCCACCAAGAATCAAAAGACAAGTTCTACCCCGTGATGCGCGCAGAAGAGGGTAAGTTGCACTGGTACTGCTTAGATTATTGGCAAAGAATATTTGAATTAGACATTGCCAAACTCAAAGAAGATGTGGCGCATTTAATCCAAGTCCATCCGTTCGTTTTAGAGTTTCTAGAGCAAGCTAGACAGCATAACAAGCGTATTTATTTAGTCACTAACGCGCACAGAAAAACCATTCAGTTAAAAATGCGAGTCACCAATTTAGAGCAATATTTTGATGCAATCATTTCATCACATGACTATGATGCGGCCAAAGAGGGTCAAGATTTTTGGTGCCAATTAGAAGCATCTATTCATCTGAATAAAACAAAGAGTATTTTCTTTGATGATTCAAAAACAGTTTTAAAATCCGCTAAAAAATTTGGCATTGGCACTGTTGTGGCTATTAGCAAACCCAGCTCTAAAATTGAAACCAAACTCGTTGAAGGGTTCATTAATATTGAAACTTTCGAGCACACCTTGCCAGTAAAACCGCACGCATAAAAAACCCGCCATAAAGGCGGGTCTTAATCGTGCTTAGTTGGTCAATAATTACTCACCGCCAATTGCACCCATTAAAGCAAAACTTTTAACAAATGGTGTTGCCATTCTAGGGTCTTTGATCATGGCGCCGAAGTCACCTTTCACAAACTTTAATTTACCCATAGTGACCGCCATACCCATTGAGGCCATACCTAAAGGCTTGTCCAACCATTTCATCCAGTTTTTCTTATCTGCACGCATATCCCAATCTACAGATTCGCCGTTGTAATCGCCTGCACTAACGCATTCGCCATTCTCAACCACAAAAATACCAGTAGGTGTACCATCGCCTTTATAACCACAAGCAATGATTGATGAAAAGTTAATTTCTGCTAATTTCCCACGTACTTCGTCTGAGCCATTCCAAGCGTCTTTTAATTGGTTCATCCACTCATCTGAAAATAATGCTGCCATGTTAATCTCCTATTTTGTTATCTCGTATAGACAAACTCATTGGTCATGAGTTTGTCTATTCTCCCCAAGTTTGTTCGTTGAACGAACGCACATATTATGCCCATTAATGTCGGTAATATTGATCTGTTTTATTAAAAAAATACCGACTATTTTTGTTGGCGCTATAAGCGTCTGTTTTAGCAAAAAAAATAAAGTTTTAAGTATAATTACACGCTTTATTTTATTTTAAATTCACTGTGCCAAAAATTTGTATATTGTCTGATTCTCATGGACTCATTCACCCAGAGGTTGTTAAGATTGCTAATCAATGTGATGTTGCTATTCACGCAGGTGATATTATTGACGAAGCCACTCTGAACCAGCTAAAACCCAAACAAAAACTCGTTGCCATTAAAGGCAATAATGATGAACATATCACCTCGCTCAACTCGGTTGAATTTCTTGAATTTCCAAGTGGAAAAATTGCTGTTGAACATGGTCACCTGTACGGCCACCATAAGCCATCGCACGAAAAACTAAGGGCAGCTTATCCAGATGTCAAAGTGATCATCTACGGGCACACACACAAACAAGTAATTGATAAAGAATCTACGCCCTGGGTAATCAACCCGGGTGCATCGGGTGAAATCCGCAATCATGGTGGATCAAAGTGTTTTACACTAGATATCCATGATGACAAAGAGTGGCTAATAATCCCTCATATTTTTGACTAAATATGTCTCTCGTATACCTCTTTGTATATAGAAAATGTTAATGAAAATTAACCACATCAATGTATAATTAATGGTTTTTTACAAGTAAATAGGATCAACCATGAAAAATGCTTTTTATGCACAATCAGGCGGTGTAACTGCAGTAATCAACTCTTCAGCATGTGGCGTTATTGAAACAGCTCGCAAATATCCAGACAAGATCGGTAAAGTATATGCTGGTCA
>CAJVCM010000038.1 GCA_910595815.1 Candidatus Thioglobus plumae
GCATCTTTCGACAGATTTTTCTTAAATTGTAATTCAATGTCTTGCAAATTTCCTGAAATAAAACCGCGCTGAATCCAAGCATGTGTATCACTATCCAAGGACTGCAATGGAATATATTGAGCCACCTCATTAGTTTTTATTTGGCTTAACTTACCCAAAAATTCGACCATGTCATCACCTTGCTCAACAAAAAATTTAAGGTTGGCCTCAATCACAGGTAACTTATGATAATTAATTGATAGTGGTATATTGATGGATTGCTCAGACGATATCTGCGTTAAAGGGAATGTTGCACTTATGTCTACTTTACTTGGTAAAGCATTTGGAAAATCCAAATCTAAACGTTGGCCTGACACTGTTAATAATATATTTGATTCATTTTTAGTAAAAACCATTGGTGCAATTTCAAATACTTGATCATGCTTAATTAATGTTTTTTGAATGGAAAATGACTGGAAAAATCCCAACATTCGTAAGTTTTCCGCTGAAGCTAATTGTTTAATATCTTGAATGCTAAATTTATCTTGACCCTTATTCACACCAGGATAAATCGTTAAAGTATTAAGATTAACATTGCTCGGATGATATACATCATCTCTAAAATTAAATAAGTTAATTTTCCATCTTAACGAATCAACAGAGGCGATTACCTGCTGTTCGAGTGATGATATTTTAATATCATGTACTTTTAAAACAAGTCCATCTTGTTCAAAATCAAACGTAATTTTTGACAAATCAACGTTTAAGCCGCTGATTTTTGACAATTGATTTTCAATAGGATCTTCAAGTAGTGCTGGAAAGGTGACAAAGAATGCAGTGATAAGCACAATCAAAAATGCAACAAAAACACTAATCCAAGTGCTAAACTTAAGAACTTTAACGCCGTGAGATAATGTTTTCTTGATCATCGATGTATAATACTGTTTATAAGCATTATACCTATGGTTATTAACAAATATTTAAAAGGAGAATAGCATGACAGACAACTCACTATATTTTAAAAACTCAATGGCCGGCCTCATTGTCATTGCCATCATTATCTTTAGTGCAAAAACTTTTTTTATTGGCTCACCTTCTTCAGGCAGGATTGATAACTCAACACTCGAAGAACGCATTCAACCAATTGGCCAAGTCTATTTAGAAGGTGAGATTGACGTTGCTGCAATTGCTGTTGTAAAACCAAAAATGGCGATCAAAAAATCTCGTAGTGGAGAATCTGTTTACACCGCCTCTTGCGCAGGCTGTCATAGCATCGGTGTCGCTAGTGCGCCAAAAACTAACAATAAAGCAGATTGGGCGCCAAGGCTCAAACGTGGCATGGATGATTTAGTTAAAGTCGCAATTTCGGGCAAAGGTGCAATGCCACCAAAAGGTACTTGTGGTACTTGCTCTGCTGATGAATTACGTGCAGCCATTGAACACATGACCAAATAAAAACTACTTTTTTTACTATAAAGCGTTAGGTGTTTTCAAAGATGCCTAGCGCTTTATTTTTTTTCACTTTATCAAAATCAAACACTTGCCCATTCATGGCAATATAAACACCATTGGTTTTATTCTGAACAGCGCTAAGTGCGGCGCCTAAATTAAACAAGGCATCAGAATTATTAATTGAATAAGGGATCATCGAACCAAATAACACAATGGTTTTGCCTTTAATTTTGTCGCCTAACAATTGAGCAGTTTCTACCATGGTGTCTGTGCCATGCGTAATCACAACTCTATTTTCACTACACTCAAGACATTTGGACAAAATTAAGTTTCTATCTTCATTGGTCATGTCTAATGAATCTTTTAAAAACAACACTTTTGAATCAATATCTACAGTCGATCGACTGCGTTCCAACATTTCATCTAAATGAGAATTATCAAACGTCAACTCGCCTGTGAGTTCGTTATAAACTTTATCGATGGTGCCACCAGTAATAAGAAGATTCATTTTCATAAGTGCTATTGTATCAAAAAATTTCGGAAATTTTACGAATGACCTGCTTTAAGCTCTTCTTCCAAATATATCGGTGCCGATACGTACAAAATTAGCACCATTTTCGATAGCTAACTCAAGGTCAGCGCTCATTCCCATCGATAAAGTATCTAAATTGTGGTGTTTTTGCAATATTTCAGCCATTTTTTTAAAACTTTGCTCAGCATTATTCGGATTAGGAATGCACATAAAACCCCTTAAAGTAATATTTTTGAAATTTTCAAAATGGTGTATTAATTCATCAATTTCACTCTCTAAAACCCCTGATTTGGTAACTTCGTTATCAATATTAACTTGTAAGAGCACATTGAGTTTTTCCATTCCTTCTGGGCGTTGATCGTTCAGTCGTTTGGCGATTTTTAGGCGGCCTACACTGTGCACCCAATCAAAACTCTGAGAAATTTGCTTGGTTTTGTTAGATTGGATTGGGCCGATAAAATGCCAAATTAAATCTTGGTTTTTTAGTATTTCAATTTTTTCAAGCGCTTCTTGCAAGTAATTTTCACCAAAATGACGCTGTCCTGCGTCAATCGCTTGCTGGAGGTCGGAGGCGGGTTTGGTTTTACTAACGGCAATAAGTGTTACATGTTGATTTTTATCAAGCGCATGAATGCGCTCTTGTACTTTTTTTAGATTATCTTGAATCAAAAGACTGTAGTTGCATCAAAGATCGGTCCATCAACACAAACGCGTTTCATCGCTGGACCACTGTCAGTTTGAACCTCAACTACACAACCTGCACAACCACCTACTGCACATGCCATGTATTCCTCGAGTGAGACTTGACAAGGTAGGTCGTATTCTTTAGCTAGTTTTGCTACGGCTTCCAGCATTGGGTGTGGGCCACAAGAATAAACCTCAACTTGTGCAAGCTCATCGGCAGACAAACTGTCTAAATACACTTTGGCTAAATCAGTCACATAACCCTGATACACGCCTTCATAATTTTGTAAACTAGCCAGTCTGCAAGCTACCCCCCACTCTTCTAATAATGGCATTGTATGGCTTGCATCTGGACACGGATTGCCCATGTCGCTTAGCTCTGGCGTAAACGGGAATGGTACTTCCGAGCCTAAAATGACAAAAGCATCATAATCACTGTCTTTAATACTTTGGGCAACAGCAATCATTGGCGGCATACCGACACCACCACCAATCAATAAAGGTAATTTCTTATCTGTCATTTTAAAGCTATTACCAATCGGGCCAATAACTGATAACACTTCACCAACTTTTCGCTCAGCCAATTGTCGAGTGCCTTCGCCCACCACTTTGTAAAGCAGATCAAAGGTGCCATTTTCTACGTCAACTGACATAATAGAAATCGGTCGGCGCATGGCCAACGCATCAGACACCGTAAGATGTACAAACTGCCCTGGTTTAGTCGACTTGGCAATTTCAGGTGAATCGATGGTTAAAATGTACTGATTGCCTTCAAATTGATAATGCGCCAAAATTTGGCAATCAAGAACTTGGATGCTGTCGCGATTCGATTTATTCATTGCAGGTGATTAAAGTACCCACACCGCTATCAGTAAAGACCTCTAAAAGCACGGCGTGTGATACACGTCCATCAATAATATGCGTTGATTTAACACCATTTTTAACTGCTGATAAGGCGCAACCAATCTTCGGCAACATGCCACCATGGATTGTGCCATCATCAATCAGCTGATCTACTTTCCTGGCGTCAAGCCCTGTCAATAAATTATCATCCGCATCCAAAAGACCCGATGTATTGGTTAATAAAATTAACTTTTCAGCATTTAAAGCTTCGGCAATAGAGCCCGCCACCAAGTCAGCATTAATGTTATAAGAGAAGCCGTCTTTACCCACGCCAATCGGCGCAATCACTGGAATAAAATCACCCTTCAATAATAATTCAATCACTGAAGTGTCAATTTTGTCGACTTCACCAACGTGACCCAAATCAATGATTTCAGATGTTAAGTGATCCACATGATTAAGCTTTGTAGCTGAAATAAGACTACCATCTTTGCCAGTCAAACCAATCGAGTGGCCACCATGCTGATGAATAAGATTAACAATTTCTTTATTAACCAAACCGCCTAATACCATCTCTACTACATCCATGGTCTCAGAATCAGTAACCCGCATACCGCCAACAAATTCACTTTGTTTGCCGATTTTTTCTAATGTTTTACCAATCTGCGGCCCGCCACCATGCACCACGATTGGGTTCATGCCAACGGATTTCATTAATACAATGTCGCGAGCGAAGCTAGATTTTAGCTTTTCATCGACCATAGCGTTACCGCCATATTTTATGACGATGGTTTTGCCTTGGAATTTTTGAATATAAGGCAGTGCTTCGGTTAAGACACTGGCGATATTGTTTGTTTGTTTTGTCATCTTAATTAAATAACTTCAAATTTATTAATCCAATATTTTACCAATAAGAATGCTTGATATAAGTATTCTTCAATGACAAGCTTTGCCTAGCTTCTTTAGGCGCCAATAGTTATAAGGCCATGGGGTAATAAATCCAAAAAATAGAGCAATAGGCACAACCCACCAAACAAACATCGCACCACCGGTGATGAGATAATCGGTGAGATTCATGGCAATTTCCATGGCAACCATAGAAATCAAACTCATACCCACGGCGATTTTAAAGGCTTGGGAAGCTTGCATTTTTTGACGAATTAACATATAAGTTTCTAGTGCGATACTAGTGATAATACCGTTAAGTGTCGCCCAAAGAAAAATCACCAACGTGCTAGCACTTGCAGCACTGAATTGAAAATAAGCAATGGTGCCAAAATCACCAATCGCACAACCGATTAAACACCATTTGGTGTTGTTAGCACTTCGCTTCCAAGTATGTTTACAAGACCAAAAACTGCTATCCATGATAGCCTCCAATCTTTATTAAGTTAGATCTATACTACTACAAATTGCCCCATCATGCCACGATCTTCATGCTCTAGAATATGGCAGTGATACATGTATGGTGTTTTGGCATCACTAAATTCTGGAAATTTCATAATAACTTGTACAATTTCATGTGGACGGACTAGTACTACATCTTTAAAGCCTAGCTCATGGCCCTTAATCTTACCTTGACGAGTGACGATCTTAAACTGCACATTATGAATATGGAATGGATGTGGCATCATTGAAGTATTTTCAATCTCCCATAATTCGACACTACCAGCCTTCACCACCTCGTCAATCCGATTAATATCCATGGACTGGCCGTTGATTTTTAACAAGTCTTGAGAGCCCATCATTGCACCCAACATGAGTTGCGGTCCCATTTGCATTTGTAATTTAAACCTTCTCTGATTGCTAACCGATTTAACAGGTAGTGGCGCATGTATTGTCAAAGTGCTTGGAACCTTGTGATCTGAGGGTGTGGCATGACTGGCATCAATTTGGAAAATATCAAACTCCTGCTTTTTACCTTGCATTGATTCCATCATCATCATGCCACTCATACGATTGGCTGATTTTTGCATGTGCATTTTATGGCGCAAAATTGGCATCTTTCCATCTGAAACATCGACTAATATTTCTGCACGCTCAGCGGGAGCCAGCGTTATTGAATGTGCCATAACTGGATTTTCCAACAAACCACCATCACTGGCAATGATATGGAACATGCGTTTATCATCAAAATTAAGGTGGAAAATTCTAGCATTTGAACCGTTTAGAAGTCGTAATCTAATTAATGATTTAGTGGCTTTCATCACTGGACTGATAATACCGTTCACTAAAATAGTTTCACCTTTTTGACCCATTAGCTTATCGCGCACATCAGCCAAATATTCAAATGACCCATCTTTATTGAAATTCTTATCCTGAATAATCACCGGGAAATCATCTACACCATAGTCTGAAGGTA
>CAJVCM010000039.1 GCA_910595815.1 Candidatus Thioglobus plumae
AGTTCGTATAAAGAATTGGCAAACTTATAATGCAATTCGTTTTCTCTCTGGAACTCAATAAACACCTTCTTAGCGGCGTGATAATTCTCTTTGGCCAAATAAGACTTTGCCAGCCAATAATGAGCATCAGAAGTATGATTATTATTAGGGTAAAGCCCTAGATATGTAGTAAATAGCTTAATCGCCTTATCGTATTCTCCAATCATTAAAAAACCTTTAGCATTAGTGTAAGCTTTTTTAGCGGCTTTATCACTAACCTCAGCGCGTAGTAATTTCTTACTCACTACGGTGGGTTTTTTGTACTTTAACAAATGAAACAATGATTGGATCTTTTCAGTACTGATTTTTTGCTGTTGCTGTAAGACCTCTATCTGACCTTGTAAGTCTTTATTTGTTTTTTTGAGCTGATTAAGCTTTTTATTATGCTCAATTAAAATCTTGCTTGTATTTATTTCAGCGACACTAATGGGCATTTGTAATGCAAGTAGACCCACCCCAATATAAACAACAAGCTTCATTTATTTTTACTTATAAATAAATTCTACGCGTCTATTCTGTTGCCAGCCTTGCTCATCATGCGCTTGTGAAATCGGCTTCTCTTCACCAAAACTAATCACTTCAACTCGCGTTGTCAAATCATACAGACCTAAAATTTCTTTAACACTTAGTGCACGATTTTCACCTAGAGCTAGATTGTATTCACGTGTACCACGCTCATCGGCGTGCCCTGTTAAGGTTAAGTCAATCTGAGGGTTGTCACGCATAAAGTTAGCATGCTTAATAATTTCTTTGGTTGATTTTTCATCAATCTCATAACCATCATAAGAAAAATTCAGAACAAAAACAACACCGTCCTCTTTTAACGCTGTTACCGCGTCTTTAGCAGCGGCATTTGCACCACTATAGTTTTGCACCTCAAAACTAGAGTTGTCTTGCGCAATAATAATTTCTTCTGTTGCGCTATTACGATCTTCAACTGTAACTACACCCGACTCTCCAATAGATTTATCTACCAATTCTTCAACGGTACTACACGCTGATAATAGAACAACACTTGCACTTAATATTACTATTTTTATCATTATATTTCTCCTATCTTGAATAATGAGACCAATTTGGTTCTCTTACTTCCCCTGCTTTACTTGCTAACTCAAAAGTTTCACGCCCCAATAAAGAGACTACTGACAAAACACCTCGATCTTTCTTGTTAGTCGCAAAAATAATCATATTGCCATTTGGTGAAAAATAAGGCGACTCATCAAGTGTGTTATTGGTCATGACAATCAAATCTTTGGTTTTAATATCTAACAAGGCAATTCGGTAGTCTTTATCAACTCGATGCACCATGGCTAATTGCTTGCCATCTGGTGAGAACACTGCCTTAGCATTATAAGCGCCAGAAAAGGTTGCACGCTTAATCTTTCCGCTGATCAAATTCTTAATATAAACCTGCACTTGTCCTGAGCGATTAGAAGTGAATACAATGCTGTCGCCATCGGGTGAATAATTAGCCTCGGTATCAATACCATTGTCAAACGTTAATCGAGTGAGTTTTTTGTCTTTTAAATGGTACGAATAAATATCTTTATTGCCTTTTTTAGACAAGGTTAACGCAATACTTTTACCGTCTGGATGCCAAGAGGGTGCTGAAGAGATGCCGTCAAAATAAGGTAATTTTTGTGTCATTCTGCGTACAAAAGGATAACGAATAAACACCTCTGAACGCCCATTCTCAAAAGATACATAGGCAATCTTCTTTTGATCTGGTGACCAAGCTGGTGATAAGATGGGGCTAGATGAAACTAAGATGGTCTGTGGGTTTTGCGCATCTGAGTGTGAAATCTCTAACCGGTACTCTCGTTCACCACGCCCTTTGTTAACCACGGTAATATAAGACAAACGCGTGTAGAACGAGCCTTTTTCACCCAATAGCGCTTCATAAATTTGGTCAGATAGATAGTGTGCGATTCGCCTAATACCACTATTATGTACAGAGAATTCTTTAGTATAGAGCTCTTTAGAAGAATAAATATCTACTAAATGAACTTTTACTTTAAAGACTTTTTGATTAACTTTTTCAATTCTTCCGTATACCAGTGCCTCTATTTTTTGAGAACGCCATTTGCCATAATCAACCTCAGTGTTAATTACATCCTTGGAACTGCTTGCGTTAAACTCACCAGATCGATTAAAATTATCGCGCATAATATCGGCAATTTCTTGCCCTTGCTTAACGCTGCCCACTACTTCAAAAGGTGCAATAACAATAGGAAAGGCTTCCTCATCCTGTTTTAATACAGTGACTTCCAAAATAGCGTGTGCCATTACAGAGTACAGACAAACAAAAACAGCTAACAATCTAGTAAGCTTCATTCTCTTTCTTCTAGCCAGTTCATTTGTATAGCTTCAAGGATTTTTTCACCTGATTTGTCTTCATCGTCATCAAACTCATCTAATGCAATAACCATCTTTCTAAGATCGACAAAATTAATAAAAGTTGGGTCAAAATCAGGGTGTGCTTCATCTAGTGCAATAGCAATATCTAGGGAGTCTGTCCAAGTCATAAAAGATCTCTAATAAAATGAAAAATAAATGAAAAATATAAGCAATAAAGATACGCTAAATTTTAATCAAAAACTGGCTTTGTTTTTTGTAAAAATTAAGTCTTTTTAAAAAACTAAATCCGCTCTACTCGTTGTACAAACTCAAGGCTTTTAATCTCATACATCGCCTCATCTAATTGAGCGGTGTTTGTCACACCAATCACTAGTTTTAATGCCTTCATTGAATGGTCTTTTTCTTCAACTTCTAAATGCTCAATATTAATTTCAATCTTAGCAATGGCATTGGCGATTGAGGCCAGCATGCCTCGACGATTTTCCACTTGCACTCTAATTAACGCCTCGAATTCTTCATTATCATCCGCTTGCCAATCAATCTCTAGCCACTGCTCGTTTTTTTGCTTAGCGTGGATTAAATTTCCACAATCAGAACGATGCATCACCAAGCCTTTGGCGCTGGTTAATATGCCCGCCACCTTGTCCCCAGGAACTGGATAACAACAACGTGCAAAACTAATGGATTTACCTTGTGTTTGTTTAATACTAATGCTTTTAATCAAGTCATTGCCATTTTCACCTTGAAGCTTATTAAGTGCGATAGAAACCAAGATTTCAGATAATCCAATTTTCATATAAAGCTCTTCTTTGGAAGTGCACTTTAAATCTTTTAAGCACAGTTTCCATTTTTCTTCGTCAATCGGTTTATTACCGCCTTGGTAATGCAGTGCATTAGTAAGCAAATATTCTCCCAACTGTATTAACTCAGAAGTAGATTCTTCTTTCAACATTGCTTTAATAGAAGACCTGGCCTTAACTGTGACTGCAATTTGTAACCAAGATGGGTGTGGTTTGGCTTTTTTATGGGTAATAATTTCAATGGTTTGACCTGATTTGAGCTCGCTTGAAATGGGTGCACTAACCTGGTCTACTTTAGCTTTAAGGGTTTGATTACCTATCTTGGTATGAATGGCATAGGCAAAATCTAATACAGTTGATTTATAAGGCATCTGAACAATATCTCCTTGCGGAGTAAAGACAAATACTTCAGAAGGGAATAAATCGGTCTTTGTTTCCTCTAAAAACTCTATCGAAGTACCTGAATTTTTTTGAATGTCTAACAAGGATCCTAGCCAGTTATTGGCTAATTCAGATGAATTGCTTTTGCTACTTTTGTAATGCCAGTGTGCAGCAATACCGTACTCCGATATAAAGTGCATATCTTCTGAACGAATTTGTACTTCAATAAAAATCTTATTTGGCCCAAACAACACCGTATGTAGCGACTGATAACCATTAGACTTAGGCAAAGCAACGTAATCTTTAAACTTACCTGGTAATGGCTTATACAGATTATGAATGATGCCCAGTGCTTGATAACACTGCGCAACATCATCCACCACCACCCTAAAAGCATACATATCAAGCACTTGGGAGAACTTTAACTGCTTAATCTTCATCTTCTTGTAGATACTGCAGGGCTGCTTTCTACGGCCTGTAATAATTACTTGGGTTAGCCCTTCTTGTTCAAGACGCGCTTCAATCTCCTTTTGAATGTGATTAATAATCTTTTTTCGATTACCACATTGTTTTTTAATTTGGTGTATCAACACCTTGTAACGGTAAGGGTGGGTAATTTCAAAACACAAATTATCCAACTCAACCCTAATACTATTCAAACCTAAACGCCTAGCAATAGGCGCATGAATTTCAGCTGTTTCTTTAGCAATCCTAATCTGCTTATCTCGACTCATGGCTTTAAGCGTTCGCATGTTGTGTAGACGATCAGCCAACTTGATCATCATCACTCGCATATCGGTACTCATGGCTAAAAACAGCTTCCTAAAGTTTTGCGCTTGTTTATCAATAGTTGAATGAAACTCTAAACCAGTAAGTTTTGAGACGCCTTGTACAATATGTGCTACCTCTTCACCAAAATCTTTAACAATGTCTTCATAAGTTAAAGAAGTGTCTTCAATACAATCATGCAGTAACGCTGCGATAATACAATGATGATCTAGTTTTAACTCAGCCAAAATCATGGCCACATTAATTGGGTGAAAAACATAAGCCTCGCCTGAACGGCGATATTGCCCATCATGAGCTGTTGCAGCAACAATATAAGCCTGATACACGCTCTCGACCTGATCTGTAGGCATGTAGGCTTCCAGCACTTTACATAAGTCACTAATTAAGATTCTTTTTTTAAATAAACTCATTTACCCATATTTCATAAAAACTTAGTCGTTCTTTGCCATTATAATCTAGTGTCAATCAGTATAATGCTGGCATATTAGATAAAAACTAACCCACTTAAAATGAACAATAAAAACGGCTCTTATATTTTTTTACGCAGTACAAAACTGATTTTAATATTGCCATTGTTAATGCTTTCACTAAGCGGTTGTTTTTGGTCAGAAGAAGAAGTTAAAAGAGAATCTATCACCAAGGGTCTGTCGCCTAAAGCCTTCTTTAATGAAGCCAAAGAAGAGTTATCAAATAATGCAACTGATAAAGCCATCGAATTATTTGAACAGCTGCAGGCTGCTTACCCCGGCTCTAAATACGCCCTACAATCTAAACTAGAAATCGCTTATGCGCTTTACAAAGGTGAGGATTATGATCAAGCCATTGATCATCTTAATAATTACATTAAGCTTTATCCTGAGCACTTCTCAACACCGTATGCTTATTATCTACGTGGTGTTATTTCAGAAGATAAATCTCGCTCTATCTTAGATGATTATATTACTGACAATGCACAACGTGATGTAGATAGTGTGCGTGATGCGTTTAACTATTACATGGCTTTAATTGACAAATTTCCAACAACTGAATATGCTGCAGAAGCCAAAACACGCCTAATTGTACTTAGAAATATTTTGGCAAGACATGAACTATTCGTCGCAATTTTCTACAGCAAAAGAAGCGCCAATATTGCTGCTGTTAACCGATGTAAATACATTATTGAAAAATACCCTAACACGCCATCAGTACCAGCTGCATTACATTTAATGGCCTATAATTACGATGCAATTGGCATGGAAGTATTGGCAAAAGATGCACGTCGTGTACTTAAAAAGAGTTATCCTTTATACGAACCGCACTACTCTTTAGAAGACTAAGCTCAACATACATTAATGAACAAGCAAGAGCGTTTTTTCGCACTTAAAATCTCATCTATTATGGCAACTCGTATGTTCGGGTTGTTTATGATTTTCCCTGTTTTCTCAGTCTATGCCTCTGAATATGAAAGCACCACGCCCTACTTAATTGGCCTTGCTATTGGTATTTACGGACTAACCCAGGCTTTACTACAAATCCCATTTGGCTATTTATCTGATCAGTACGGTCGCAAGCCTATGCTCATTGTCGGCTTAATTATCTTCTTTATTGGTAGTGTCGTTGCCGCAAATGCAACTGATATTATCGGCGTGGTGGTTGGTAGGGCTTTACAAGGCGGTGGTGCAATTTCTGCAGTACTAATGGCTTTCTTGGCTGATTTTGTTTCACCTGCTCAGCGCGCTAAAGCCAACGCCTTTGTTGGTATGCAAATCGGTATAGCATTTATGCTCTCGCTACTCATTGGTCCACTAATCACAGTCAATTTAGGAATTTCTGGGCTTTTTTGGGTGATTGCCGGCTTGTCTATTGCTGCACTAGGCATTGTCTTTACTTTGCCTCATGTTAAGCCACACGCACAATACACCTTATCAGTATCAAACATTAAGCAAGTCTTAACCTCTAAATTACTTAAATTAGATTTCAGCATCTTCACCCTGCACCTGATTCTTACTTGTGCTTTTATCGTTATGCCAAAACTTCTGGTAGAAAATAACATCGTTGCCACCGATTTAAAAGACAACTGGACCATGTACCTACCGGTAATGCTGGTTTCCTTTATTGGCATGTTACCAATGATCATTTTGGCCGAGAAATACCACAAGCATAAAACCATGTTACTCACCGCTATTTCCATCATGATTATGAGTCAAATCTTGTTTTATCAGACTCCTCTCAATTACACCACTTTCTTTATTTTACTAACGTTGTTCTTCATTGCCTTTAATGCCATGGAAGCTATGTTACCATCACTTATTTCTAAGACTGCAAACAGCGATAAACGCGGTCTAGCAATGGGTATGTACTCCACCTCACAATTTTTAGGTGCGTTCATTGGTGGTGTTTTTGGCGGGTGGATTTACAACACATACGACCTAAATAGTGTATTCTTATTCACCACATTTATGGCAATAATTTGGTGGGTAGTGATACTCACCATGAAACAACAGAAACCAACGGGAGAGTAACAAAATGGCAGGTATTAATAAAGTAATTTTAGTAGGAAACTTAGGTCAAAAACCTGAGGTTAAATACGCCTCAAATGGTAATGCAATTGCCAACTTATCAGTCGCAACTTCAGAAAGTTGGACTGACAAAAACACAGGCCAAAAGCAAGAAAAAACTGAATGGCACCGCGTTAGCTTATTTGGAAAACTCGCCGAGATCGCAGGCCAATACCTAGACAAAGGCTCTAAAGTTTATGTTGAAGGCAAACTTCAAACTCGTAAATGGCAAGATAAATCTGGTGCTGATCGCTACACCACTGAAGTGGTAGTTTCAGGCTTTAATGGCACCTTACAAATGCTTGACCGTCGTGACGATGCTGG
>CAJVCM010000040.1 GCA_910595815.1 Candidatus Thioglobus plumae
GGTTTGGAGGTGTTTAAGATTTCAATATTGCTTGCTACAATTTCAATCTCACCTGTGGCTAATTTTGGATTGACCAAGCCTTCACCTCTGGCAATAACTTGACCAGTAATTTTTAAGACAAATTCATTACGAATAGACTCGGCCAGTGCAAAATCAGCATTATCAGGGTTAATCACAATTTGAACAATACCGCGCTTATCACGCATGTCTAAAAAGATCACACCACCATGATCACGACGACGATTTACCCAGCCACATATTTCGACTGTTTGATCGATATTGTCTTTACTTAATTCACCGCAATAATCTGTTCTCATAATTTACCCTTACTTTTAGTTAATTTTTTTAGTTAGTTTTTGTTTGATTTGGTACAACAACACCAGTAGAAATAATCAGTTTAAATGCTTCGTCAACACTCATATCAAGTTCAATCACGTCATCTTTAGGTAGCATGATAAAAAATCCAGAAGTTGGGTTAGGCGTTGTTGGTACGTAAATATTGATAATTTCTTCACCAATTTTTTTCTCAACTTCACCACGATAGTTACCCGTTTGAAAGGCTATAGTCCACATGCCTCGACGTGGGTATTCAACCAGTACTGCTTTTTTGAAACTATCACCAGAAGTGCTCAAAACCGTATCTGATAGTTGTTTTAGCGCTTTATAGATGCCTCTAAAGCCAGGGATTCTGTTAAGTAATTTTTCCCATAGTTCGAGTAGCTTTCGACCAATGAAATTACTCACTAATGCGCCAGTAATGACAATCACCAAGATCACCCAGACAATGCCAGAACCAGGAATTGCACTGCCTAAGTTAAACAGTGTTTCAGGTAAATATTCAGGTGGAACAATATCATTAACCAATTCTAAAAAGAATTTAATAACGACAATACTTAACCCTAATGGAATCCAAAAAAGTAAGCCTGAGATAAAATAGTTTCTTAGGTTTTTCAACGCTTAGTCACTTAATAATAAAAGCATTATTTTATCACAATGGATAAGGCTTTATATTGACTCCTCATCTCTAAGTGTGAGGATCTCATAACCATCTTCAGTGACTAAAATGGTGTGCTCCCATTGTGCAGAAAGTGAACGATCTTTAGTGGTCACTGTCCAGCCATCGACCTTAGAAGTAGCCACTTCAAAACCACCTAGATTTACCATTGGCTCAATAGTGAAGGTCATACCAGCTTCTAGAATTGGACTTTTATCGACACTACCGTCATCGTAATGGATCACTTGTGGTTCTGTGTGAAACTCTGTGCCAATGCCGTGGCCACAATAATCATGCACCACAGAGCAATTGTTTTGGGTTGTATGTGCACCAATCGCCTTGCCAATTTCACCCAAGTGAACACCTGGCTTTACTTTTCTAATACCAATATATAAACATTCTTGTGCGATTCTACAAATACGTTGAGCTTTAACACTTGACTTGCCAATAATAAACATTTTTGAAGTGTCGCCGTGAAACCCGTCTTTAATCACCGTAATATCGATATTAACAATATCACCTTTTTTTAATTTTTTATCACCGGGGATGCCATGACACACCACGTTATTAACACTAGTACAAATTGATTTTGGAAAGCCATGATAGTTCAGTGGGGCAGGAATGGCATCTTGCACATTGACAATATACTCATGACAAATCGTATCTAGTTCATCAGTAGTAATGCCAGATTTTACCTTGGGTGTAATCATATTAAGCACATCAGCTGCTAGGCGACCTGCTACACGCATTTTTGTTATTTCATCAGCAGATTTAATTGCAATAGCCATTTTTATACTCGGTTTGTTGCGCGCGCTTCTAGTGCTGCAATTCTATCTTCAATAGGTGGATGTGATGAAAACCACGAAGCAAAACCTTTCTTATCATTGATGCCAAATGCTGCCATTTGCTCGGGTAATGCTTCTGGCTCTACTTGCCCTAAGCGTTTTAATGCATTAATCATATTTTGATGTCCGGCTAAATCTGCACCACCTGTATCAGCCACAAATTCACGCTTTCTTGAAACATACATGACAATAGTAGAGGCTAAGATTGATAAAATAATTTGTGCAAATAGGGTGGTTACAAAATAACCAATACCATGACCTCGGTTATTTTTTAGAATAACACGATCAACAATGTGTCCAATCACCCGTGAGAAGAAAATTACAAATGTATTAACAACGCCCTGAATTAAGGTTAAAGTCACCATATCACCATTAGCCACATGACTCATCTCATGACCAACGACTGCCTCAATCTCGCCTTGATTCATTGAATCTAATAAGCCTCGAGAAACCGCTACTAAAGCTTTATTTTTACTGGCTCCAGTGGCAAAAGCATTCATTGACGCTGATGGAAAGATTGCTACCTCTGGCATTTTAATGCCAACAATTTTTGCTTGTTTTTCAACGGTTTCTAACAACCATTTTTCCAAGTTATTACTCGGTGATTCGATAACAACTGCACTAGTCATGCGTTTTGCTATCCATTTAGAGATCAGTAGTGAAATAAAGGCACCACCAAAGCCAAAAACAGCAGAAAAAATAAGTAGAGCCTGCAAGTCTAAATCAGAGCCGTTAGCTGCTAGAATACCCTCAACACCAAGTAGTCTTAGCGTAATGCTCAGTAAGACGATAATGGCAATATTGGTCATTAAAAATAAAAAGACGCGTCGCATAGGTTTTCCTTGTTTATTGGTTAATACTATAGATGGGGATATTATCTTATAGATTCAACCCCATTGGGTTACAATGAAAGCAATGATTAAGTATTTCTTAATATTATTCTTATTATTTTTTGGCTATGGTCATCAGAGCCCTGAGCAGAGTGTGGTTGACAATGATACCGACACCTCGATAGTAAAAAAACACAAACACCCAGCCGACCCTGAAGAGCCACCTATTTGTGAAAATCTAACCATTGCCGAATGCTTGGAAATAATTATCCCTGCACTTTGGGAGCGAGAAATTGAGCGTGATTGTGAATGAGTGTTAAAGAGATATTTTTTGTGTGTCTAGTAATTCAATATCAATTTTATTATTACTAATTGGGCAATTAAATTTCAAATGTATGGCCTGTAATTGTAAATCTTCCGGGTAATTTTTTTCCGCATTGCCATGTAATCTGTCGCCGATAATAGGGTAATCAATGCTACTTAGGTGCTTTCTAATTTGATGTTTCCTACCCGTTTCAATCCCTATTTTTAGTAATGATTTATCATCTTTATATTTTAGTAATGTGGCATGACTAATTGCATGCTTTCCATCGATATTTTCATCAATTGTTACAGTTTTATCCTGAAATTCACCCTCAACAATAGCTAGATAAGTTTTTTTAATTTTTCTCTCGGCGAACAATTTAGATAATTCGCGTGCTGCTTGTTTGGTGTGTGCTACCATCATAATGCCACTGGTAGCTCGATCGAGTCGATGTACCAAAAAAGTTTGTCGATCTAATGACTTCTCAACCAATCGTGTTAGTGCGCAATGATCTCCCCACTTCGATCCTTGGGCAAACACACCGGCGGGTTTTAGCCAAATACTATAGTCTTTTTTATCAAGTAGTAACTCAGGCTTGGCAGGGGTGGATGATAAAATCCTTTCATTGAAATAAATAAAAACTTCATCACCTGCCTTAAGTGGCTTTTTCACACGACGAACGCGATTAGTTTTCTTGCCAGTTTTTAACCAAACACAACCTTTATCTAGGGCTGACTTAAGTACCTGTTTTGAGAGTGAAGTAGCATCAGCCAATACATTGATCAATAAAGCTTGATTAGTTTGGTTGATAATTTTTTGTTCAATGATGCGCTGCATAAAATTTATTTTAATGTTAAAGCCATTTAAAATAACACTGATGAACACAATACGACGTTTTTTATTTAAAGATTTGGATATACGTGGCCAGCACCTGTCTATTGACACAGCTTGGCAAGCAATGATTCAAGATCGTGGGTACTCTAAACAAGTGAGACAACTGTTTGGTGAGTTAAGTGCTTTGGCAAGCATGCTTGCAAATGGTATGAAGCATAAAGGCAAGCTAACCATGCAAGTCCAGGGCAATGGTATTGTTAGTTTGTTGTTGGCTGAGGTCACACATGATTTGCAAATACGCGGCATGGTTAGAGCCAATGGCGCTATTACAGATGATAGTAGTTTTGACCAAATATTGGGAGAGGGACAAATTGTGGTTACTTTATATAATGCGCAAACTGATCACAGTTTTCAGTCACTCATTCCTAGAAATCCAAAAGGCTTGATACAAACTTTTGAGGATTATTTTACTCAATCAGAGCAACTCGACTCTAAACTTTGGGTGTCATCAACGCAGGATAATTTATCCGCCATGTTGGTTCAAAAGATGCCAGTTTCGAAATCAAACGATGAAGAAGATTGGCATCGAATCACTGCATTGTCTAATACAATCACTAAGTCAGAGTTGTGTGATTTAACTGCCGAGCAATTATTGCATCGCCTTTTTCATGAAGAGACTGTTGAGTTATTTGAAGAAAACAACATTGATTACGAGTGCCATCAAGATCGAGTTCGATTTGAGAAAATTATTTTTGACTTGGGTGAGCAAGATGCGAGAGATTTATTGCAAGAGCAGGGCGAGATATCCATACACAATGAAAT
>CAJVCM010000041.1 GCA_910595815.1 Candidatus Thioglobus plumae
AGCCCATCTGCCATTACTTGAATACGGTCTGACTCTTTAACTCGAAGCTCTTTAGCGCCCGTTAATACTGTTTCGCCTTGTGCACAGCTCGCAGCAATAAATACGGCTGGAAACTCATCGATCGCCAGTGGTACTAAAGCCTCAGGTATGTGAATACCCTTAAGTTCAGACGATTGAATGCGAATATCAGCCAATAGTTCGCCGCCAATTTCACGTTCGTTTGATAAGCTAAGGTTAGCGCCCATCAATTTAAGAATATCAATCACACCGGTGCGTGTTGGATTGACATTAACACCGGTTAAAGTCACATCCGCTTTTGGTGCAATAGCGGCTGCAACCATAAAAAATGCAGAAGAAGATATATCACTTGGCACTTGGATCTCAGTAGCTGATAAGTCACCACCACCGGTTAAACACATTTGATTATCATTCACACGTACATCGTAACCCAAGCCTTTTAACATGCGCTCGGTATGGTCGCGGGTAGGTGCAGGCTCAGTTACACAAGTATCGCCTTGTGCGTATAACCCTGCCAACAATACGCAAGACTTAACCTGTGCAGAGGCTACCGGCAAATCATAATGAATACCTTTGAGTTGCTGACCACCAGTAATTTTAAGCGGTGGTTTGCCGTCGTTACTATCGATTACTGCACCCATCTCGGTAAGTGGGTTGATCACCCTACCCATTGGGCGCTTTGACAACGACTCATCACCAATCAATTCACAATCAAAATCTTGCGCGGCCAATATGCCTGACATTAGTCGAATAGAGGTTCCAGAGTTGCCCAAATCAAGCGGTTTTGAAGGTTTTTTCAAGCCGTTGATACCAACACCATGAATCGTCACATTATCGCCTTCACGCTCAATTTCAACGCCCATGGCCTGAAAAGCTTTTAAAGTAGACAGTGCATCTTCACCTTCTAAAAAACCAGTGACTTTGGTAACACCTTTAGCAAGCGATCCCAGCATAATAGAACGATGGGAGATTGACTTATCACCAGGTACTTTTAATTGACCTGATAATGAATGTGCCGGTTGGGCAATAAATTTACTCATATGTTTTTTTTAATTAATCTTTAATCCAATTATCTCGTGCAGATTTTGCCTCTGAGAATAATTTATGTAATGCCTCTGATTCCTTGTTTTTCACCAAATCTGACAGCTTGTTTAACGCTTGCTGGTAGCCTTGAATATGCTTAACAATATCTGCTGAATTGTTTAAACAAATATCACGCCACATTGTTGCATCAGATGAGGCAATACGTGAGAAATCCTTAAACCCGCCAGCGGCGTAATCACATGCATCAGGGTTGCTTTCAACCAAATAATCCATCAACCCAAAGGCCAGCATGTGCGGCAAATGAGAAGTCATTGCTAACAAGTCGTCATGTTTTTTATGTGTCATTATTTCTACCTTTGCGCCTAATGTTGTCCATAGTCCCGATACATATTCTATTGCTTTTTCATCAGCGTTTTCTTCTGGTGTTAGAACCACACGTTTGTTGTCAAACAATGTGCCGTCACTTGCCTCTACACCACTCTTTTCTTTGCCAGCAATTGGATGTGCAGGGATGAATCTTGTAGGCACTTTGCCAAACACTTGTTTCGCAATTTCAATCACGCTACCCTTAGTGCTACCCACATCTGAAATAATAACCGACTCATTAATATGTGGCTTTATCATCTCTAAAACTGCACCAAAACTGTCTACTGGTGTGGCGATTAATATCATGTCTGCATCTTTTAAAGCGCTAGCAATATCTAAACTGTACTCATCAATCACATTGAGTGACTTGGCCTTAATAAGATTTGCTTCATTTCGGCCAAAACCAACAATGGTCTTTACTCGGTTAGATTGTTTTAATCCCGCAGCAAAAGAGCCACCAATAAGGCCAACACCAATAATACAAATCCTATCCATCATAGTGCTGATTTTAAAACACCCAAAAACTCTTCATTTTCATTCCTGGTGCCGACTGAGACACGCAAATAACCCGGCATCTCAACGGGGCGCACAATAAAGCCTTTTTCTAATAACTGCTGATAAGTTGCAGCAGCATCAGCCACTTTAACCGATACAAAATTTGCACTTGACGGAATAAATGACAAACCCAATCGGTTAAAGCCTTGTGTGAGTTGTAATAAACCGTTGGTATTGGCAGCAACTGACCTGGCCAGGAATGTCTCATCAGATAGAGCGGCAATAGCAGCACTTTGCGCAATGTGATTAACATTAAAAGGCTGTCGAATACGATTTAGATAATCAGCAATTTTAGGGCTCGAGATAGAATAGCCAACTCTAAGCCCAGCTAATCCATAGGCTTTTGAAAAAGTACGTGTTATAACTAGGTTTTCAAACTCAGCCAACCAACCGGTTGCATTGTCAGTCGCATCTAAATACTCTACATACGCCTGGTCCAACACCACAACGACTGAGCTTGGCACCTTTGATAAAAAATCATAAATAGCACTATCGGTGAGCAATGTGCCTGTTGGATTGTTAGGGTTGGCAATAAAAATAAGTTTGGTATTGTCAGTAATTGATGCAAGCATTGCATCCAAATCATGGCCAAAATCATTAGCAGGTGTCACTACCGCTGTCGCACCCAAAGCCTGAGTGACTAGCGGGTAAACCACAAAAGCATACTGTGAAAAAATCACCTCGTCTTTTGCCTGGCATACGTAAGCTCTAGCAATCAATTCTAAGATGTCATTTGAGCCATTGCCCAAGGTAATGCCTTTAGAATTTACAGATAAATGCTTACTAATCGCCTGTTTTAATTCAAACCCATTTCCATCTGGATAACGGCCTGCTTCAGATGCAGCACTCTGCATTGCTTCTAAAGCTTTGGGACCTACACCTAGGGGGTTTTCATTGCTGGCTAACTTAACAACATGATCTAAGCCTAGCTCACGCTGTAGTTCACTAATAGGTTTGCCACCCTGGTACGGACTCAGGGAAAGTATGGACTCGCAAACACTCATAGAACGGCGACTGGGTATGATCCTAAAATATCAACTTTTAACACTCTATCAGCGACTTTTTCAAGTGCAATTTTCAGATGCTGATCTTGTTGATGACCTTCGATATCAATTAAAAATAAATACTCCCATTTCACCCCAGGAATCGGATGGCGCGCCAATTGCAATATATTAATATCTTGTTCTTTGAAAGGCGCAAGCAAATCTAGCAAAGCACCAGACTCATGTTTAGTGACCACTAAAATTGATGTTTTATCTTCACCTGAAGGTGCAACTTCTTCATTGGCTAACACCAAGAAACGCGTGACATTGCCAGTTTTGTCTTCAATATTTTTAGCTACTCGATCTAATCCGTACAAACCGAGAGCTGCCTCTGATGCAATCGCTGCCGCTTGTGGTTCGTCTTTAACCAACCGCGCCGCCAAAGCATTAGATGCTACCGGCTTGAGCTCGGCATTTGGGTAATGATTACTCAGCCAACGTTGGCACTGATCAAGTGCTTGTTGATGTGCGTAAATCGCCTTAATCTCTTGCGATTGATCTGCCATCATTAATTGATGTTGAATCGAAATTTCAACTTCGCCACAAATCTTTAGTCCTTGAGAGTACAGCATATCTACCGTGCCACCAATCACACCATTTGAAGAGTTTTCAATTGGTACAACGCCATAATGTGCATTGCCTTTTTCAACTTGATGGAAAATTTCATCAATACTGCCGCAATCAAGTGTTGACACCGCATGGCCGAAATGCTTCAACGCTGCTTCTTGTGTAAAAGTACCTTCAGGGCCTAAATAGGCGATATTAAGTGGCTGCTCTAAGGCAAGACAAGCTGACATAATCTCACGGAAAATATGCGCCATATCCTTGTCTTTAAGTAAATTATCGTTACGATCAATAATCTTGCGTAACACTTGAGCTTCACGCTCAGGACGGTAAAAAACACTTTGATCATCTGAAGCTTTTTTAACCTCCGCTACGGCCGAAGCAAGCTGAGCACGAGCGCCAATAAGTGACTGGACTTCTCTATCCAGTGCATCAATTTCAACCCTTAGTTCATCTAATGTTTTTTTAGCCATTTGTTATCTAAAGACCTCTTACCGTTAGTATGCCTTCAATCTGTTTTAAATTATCGATTACTGTATCAGAAATTTCGCTTTCCAGGTCAATTAAAGTATAGGCAACCTCATCTCTTGATTTGTTCAACATATCAATAATATTAGCGCCAGCATCAGCTACTGCTGTTGAAATTTGACCTACCATATTAGGGATATTCTGATGTGTAATTGCTAAACGCTCTTTGCCTGCCCTTGGCATTTTTGCTTCTGGGAAATTTACCGAATTCAAAATATTACCATTCTCAAGGTAATCTTTAATCTGATTTGCCACCATAATTGCACAATTGTCTTCTGCTTCAGCAGTTGATGCGCCTAAGTGAGGTAGTGCAATCACGCGCTCGTGATTTTTCTTATCGTCAATTGGGAAGTCAGTAACGTAGTATTTCACCTTGCCAGCCTCAAGCGCTGTAATTAACGCATCTTCATCAACAATGCCATCGCGTGCAAAGTTTAAAATGGTTGCACCTTCTGGTAACAAAGCAATACGCTCTTCGTTTAATAGATTCTTAGTGCCTTCAACCAATGGTACATGGAATGAAACAAAATCACTTTGTGAAAATAATTCGTCAACACTCAGCGCCTGCTCAACATCTGCTGATAATTTCCACGCACTTTTAATGGTGATTGACGGATCAAAACCAATAACTTTCATACCAAGTGCGTGTGCTGCATTGGCAATTTGCACTCCAATTGCGCCTAAGCCAACAATACCGAGTGTCTTGCCTGGTAATTCTGAACCAGCATAATTCTTCTTGCCATCTTCAATCGCGGTTTTTAAGTTATCTAATGGCAGGCCATTAACGTAATTCCAAGCCTGACAAATGTTACGACTAGACAACAACATCGAGCTAATGACCAATTCTTTTACTGCGTTGGCATTAGCACCAGGTGCATTGAAAACCACCACACCCTTCTCACTCATTTTATCCAGTGGAATGTTATTTACACCAGCACCTGCACGGCCAACAGCCTTTAAATTATCGCCAATTTCCATATCGTGCATCTTAGCACTACGCACCAAAATCGCATCAGGATTAGTTACTTCAGAAGCCACTTCGTAGCCCTCTCTAGGTAATTTTTCTAAACCAACCGGTGAAATATTATTGAGTGTTTGTATCTTAACCATTATGCATTTTCCTTTTCAAAATCTTTCATAAAGTCAACCAATGAATCAATGCCTTCTTGTGGCATTGCATTGTAAATACTTGCGCGCATACCGCCCACAGAGCGATGACCTTTAAGTGTAATTAAATCGCGCTGTGCTGCCTTTTCCAAGAACAAACCATTTAGATCTTCATTGGCTAATAAGAACGGCACGTTCATCCATGAGCGATATTTTTTCGCTACTGGATTTGAATAAAAATCAGAGTTATCAATCGCACCATAAAGCGTCTTAGCCTTAGTTTCATTAATCTTAGCCATTGCACTCAAGCCACCCTGCTCTTTTAACCACTCAAACACACGGCCAGCCACATACCAAGGGTATGTTGATGGTGTGTTGTACATCGAATCATTATTCGCCTGTGTTGCGTAATCAAATAAAACTGGCTGGTTGGCAACCACATCACCGATTAAGTCCTCTCTCACAATGACAATGGTTAAACCAGAAATACTAATGTTCTTTTGTGCGCCTGCATAGATCACACCATATTTAGAGACATCAATCTCGCGCGATAAAATCGTAGACGACATGTCGGCCACCAGAGGCATGTCCACCTCTGGTACATAGTCAAATTCTAAGCCAGCAATAGTTTCGTTTGGTGTGTAGTGAAGGTAAGCGCCATCAGCATCAATATTCCAGTTTGAGAAATCATCGATATTGGTGTATTTGTTACCTGAGCTGTCTGTACAAATATTCACATCACAGTAACGCTGACCTTCAGCAATTGCCTTCTTTGACCAGTGACCTGTGTGTGCGTAGTTGGCTTTAGTTTTACCGCGAAGAAGATTAATCGGCACCATTGAAAACTGCGATGAAGCGCCGCCTTGTAAAAACAAAACTTTGTAGTTTTCAGGAATGTTCATCAAGTCTCTAAGATCCTGCTCAGATTTTTGTGCCATCGCCATAAAATCAGCACCACGGTGAGAGATTTCCATAACCGATGCTTTAGCATTGCCATACTCTAACAACTCTTCTTGCATTAACTTTGTCACCTGTGCTGGTAGCATTGCAGGGCCGGCACTAAAATTGTAAACCTGACTCATCTTCACTCACTCCTACTTAATCATATAAAAATCAAAGATTTTACCCGAGAATGGCTATTTCAGACTCCATAATAGTAGTCATATCATGCTTATTAAAAGTATAATTACCGCTGTTTTGAATCACTGGAAGTTAGTTAAATTCTAACACTGCCCTCGCAACGGTAAAGTCCGATACACATTCGAATAATAAATTAACAACTACGATGGGTAGTGAGTAATAGAAATACATTTATGTGTCTCTTTCTC
>CAJVCM010000042.1 GCA_910595815.1 Candidatus Thioglobus plumae
TTTGGGCGGTCATTATCATGCTTGCCTTAATAATTTTAACGCGTGGTCATGGCCTAGACACTATTATTCATTTGCCTGATTTCACTCTGCCCGCTTTATTTATTGCTGGTGTTTATTTGCGTCATTGGATGGTTCCTACTCTGCTTATTGTTGTTGCAATAGCAGTCGATAACTACGCAATCGTTTATCAGGGTATTAGCGCCAACTGCATTACACCTGCTTATAGCGTCCTACCAATTGCTTATTTATTCATGTACTTAGGTGGTCGATACGTTGATTCATTAAATATTGATTCATTCCAGCAGTTATTAAAAGTTGCATTTGTGCTTATCATCGCTGCCAGTGCTGAGTGGCTATTGGCAACACTTAGTTACTATGCCTTCACTAGCGCATCATGGGCAGGTTTTGGCGCTTATGCACTAAAATGGGCACCAGTAGAGATGGGCTATGTATTCTATTGGATGGTTGCTGTATCAATTGTATTTACGCTTAACCATCGCTATTCATTTATCCCTTACTTTTCTACTCAGAAAAACTAAAACAAAGTCGTGTCTGATGATCAATACAAGGCTCGCATGCAGCGCAAGAAAGCGCATATTGATTCCCGTATAGAAGAGGCCAACATTGATAAAGGTATTATCGTGCTGTTAACTGGCAACGGCAAGGGTAAATCTTCTTCGTCTCTGGGTATGGTCTGCCGTGCTTTAGGTTACGACATGAAGGTTGGTATTGCTAAGTTTTTAAAAGGTGCGCAAGATACCGGTGAAGATGCATTCTTAGCCAAACAACCCAATGTTCAGACTGCCTTCATGAAAACTGGTTTCACTTGGGATACACAAGACAAAGAATATGACACAGCCATGGCGGCTGAGACTTGGTCAAAAGCTGAACAATACCTTAGCGACAAGTCAATAGATCTGGTCGTGCTGGATGAACTGACCTATATGATTAGTTACAAGTACTTAGATGAACAAATAATTCTAAACGCACTGAGCAATAGACCGAAAGATCAACATGTAGTCATTACTGGTAGAGCGGCATCGACTGGCTTAATTGACATTGCCGATACGGTCAGTGAAATCAAAGATATTAAACACGCCTTTAGAGCAAACATCAAAGCGCAAAAAGGCATCGACCTTTAAGTATTCTCAGCCATGTATTGCAAGGCTTGATACAAATACTCCACTGGAACGATTTTTAGCCCTTTAGGCGCTTTTTTAGGTAGATTACCCTTTGGTATGATTGCCACCTTAAAACCGTGTTTTTGCGCTTCTGATAAACGCTCAATCGCATTATAAACCGGGCGCACCTCACCAGTAAGTCCCACTTCACCAAATGCAATCCAATCGTTTGGAATAACTCGATCTCTAAGGCTAGACATAATCGCCAACATCACCACTAGGTCAGATGCTGTTTCATTCACCTTGATACCGCCCACCACATTCACGAACACATCTTGATCGTGGGTTGCTACACCGCCATGCTTATGCAGTACTGCGAGTTGCAGAGCCAAACGATTTTGATCCAAACCCACACAAATACGTTTAGGATTACCGCTAGCTTGATCAACCAAAGCCTGCACTTCAATCATTAGCGGGCGAGTTGCCTCACGCGTTACCATTACCATTGAGCCCGGCGATGGCTTGGCTTGATTGGATAAGAAGATAGCCGAAGGGTTATCCACTTGTTTTAGGCCGGCTTCCCCCATAGCAAATACACTGATCTCATTTACGGCGCCAAATCGATTTTTTACCGCACGGATAATACGATAGCGTCCACCTGCATCACCTTCAAAATACAATACCGCATCGACCATGTGCTCAAGAATTCTTGGGCCGGCTAATGCGCCACCCTTGGTCACATGACCAATCATCAATAAAATAGTATTAGTTTGCTTAGCAAATTGTGTCAACTGTGCAGCACAATCACGTACTTGAGTGACTGAGCCTGGTGCAGAAGTTGAGCCATCGGTCACCATGGTTTGGATGGAGTCAATCACGATAACTTTAGGTTGCACTTCTTTAGCTAACTTAATAATCTTTTCTAGATGGGTCTCGCTCAGTAGCAAGATATCTTCATGAATGCCCAAACGAATTGCCCTATCGCTAATCTGCTCGGCTGATTCTTCACCACTAACATACAAGGTTGTATTAGTTTTGTTAATCGCAGCCATGGCTTGAAGGATAAGGGTTGATTTACCAATACCAGGGTCACCGCCAATCAGCACGACTGAGCCATCTACCAAGCCACCACCGAGTGTCCTATCAAGCTCACTGAGGCCCGTGCTTAATCTACTCCTATTTTCAGATTTAATAGCAGAAAGATTTTGAATTTTTGATGGGGGTAGGTCTTTTAGACTCTCAGGCTTGGATGAAGTTGCTTGAGACAAAATCACTTCTTCTAGAGTATTCCATTCTTTACAGTCTAAACACTGCCCTGCCCACTGATGGTGCGATGCACCACAGGCCCTACATACAAACTCTATTTTTGCTTTTGCCATAAATGAATTCTATTGCCACTCATCAAAGTGAAAAAATTTAACATCTAAATATTCTACCGTGTCATCAACATCTTGCTCATTCCAAGGTAAATCTAATTGACCTACGCAGCCATAAATTTTCTTCTTAAGTTTTTTTATAGAGAATATTAACATTTCCTCAGAAGGATTTGCTTCATGACACTCAATACAGCTTTCTTTATAAAGGATCTCACCATCAACAATATTAGCGGCATTGGATGAATTAAACACCAAAATCGTTAAGAAGCATACGTATATTATCCGAATAAAGTGCTGCACAACTATTTCTTCATCAGCTTATCAATCTCATCTTTGAATGCCTCGATATCTTGAAATTGTCGATAAACTGAGGCAAAACGAATGTAGGCCACCTCATCCAGTGACTTAAGCTCCTCCATCACCCATTCCCCAATTTTAGTAGCGGGCACTTCTCGTTCCGATTGAGTCATGAGCTTGCGCTCAAT
>CAJVCM010000043.1 GCA_910595815.1 Candidatus Thioglobus plumae
ACCACGTAAACAATAGTTTTTTCATTCAATGAATTAAAGTAAATAATCTCTGAGAGGCGATTTCTAAACTCTGGGGTAAAGGTTTTCTTTAGTTCGCCCTCATAATCGAGTGAGTGATCTTGCTCGTTAAAGCCAATGGATGCTCGTTGTACATTTTGTGCACCAACATTAGAGGTCATGACTAGTATTACATTTCTAAAGTCGATCTCTCGGCCACTAGCATCAGTGAGTTTGCCGTTATCCATCACTTGTAATAACAAGTTGAAAATATCAGGATGAGCCTTCTCTACTTCATCAAGTAACAACACTGCATAAGGGTTCGCGTTCACCGCTTCGGTCAATAAGCCACCTTCGTCATAACCAACGTAACCTGGCGGTGAACCAATAAGCTTAGACATGGAGTGGCGCTCCATGTACTCACTCATATCAAAGCGTAACAACTTCACACCCATAATGCGGGCAAGCTGTTTACAGATCTCAGTTTTACCCACACCGGTTGGGCCAGCAAACAAGAATGAGCCCATTGGCTTGTCCTCATGTGCAAGGCCAGAGCGAGATAATTTAATAGCAGTTGATAAACTCTCAACTGCTGGATCTTGACCAAAGACGCCAAGCTTAAGCTCTGCTTCTATATTTTTAAGTAGTGATTTATCATCATTGGTGACTTGGCGTGATGGAATACGCGCTAACTTGGCAACAATATTCTCAATATCACCGACGCCAATGTTGATTTTTCGTTTAGATTTTGGCTGAATTTGTTGTAGAGCGCCCACTTCATCAATCACATCAATGGCTTTATCGGGTAGACGACGATCAGCCATATACCTGTGTGACAGCTCGGCCGCAGATGTAAGTGCTGCTGCTGAATACTTAACCTTATGATGATCTTGATAGTATTTTTTCAGCCCGTGCAAAATCTTAATGGTGTCTTCTACAGAAGGCTCCTCAACATCAATCTTTTGGAAGCGACGTGTAAGCGCATGGTCTTTTTCAAAGACTTTTCGGTATTCTTCATAAGTAGTTGAGCCCATGCATTTGAGTGAACCATCAGCCAATGCTGGTTTTAATAAATTAGAGGCATCCAATGAGCCGCCTGAAACACTGCCCGCACCAATCAATGTATGAATTTCATCAATAAATAAAATCGAATGTGGGATTTTTTCAAGATCAGTGAGCACCTCTTTTAAACGTTTTTCAAAATCACCACGATATTTTGTGCCAGCAATCAGTACACCAATATCTAGTGAATAAATACTGGCCTCTTTTAATACGTCTGGCACTTTTCCATCGACAATTTTTTTAGCAATACCTTCGGCGATAGCCGTTTTACCCACACCGGCCTGACCGACAAACAGTGGGTTGTTCTTACGACGACGAGACAATATTTGCACAGTGCGTGTTACTTCTTCTTCTCTGCCTAAGAGCGGATCAATCTTGCCCGCCTTAGCTTTTTCACATAGATTGACGGTGTAAGTTTCCAACGATGTTTTCTTAGGTTTCTTATCATCAGATTCAATTCTGGGCGCTTCTTCGGTGGATTCTGGCGCTTGTGTTGAAATCCCTTCCATCACATCTAAACGAGAAATGCTATTGAGTTTTAACAGATAAACTGCATGAGCTTCTTTTTCAGCAAAAATACTCACCAATACATTCATTGCATATACGGTATTTTTTTGAGCAGATTGTGCTTGGTAGACACTACGCTGTAATACGCGCTGAAAGCCAACAGTAGGCACAATATCAACCTCTGACTCTTGTGGAATAAGTGGCGTATGTGAATCAATATACTCTTCTAACTCACCACGCAACTCATCAACATTAGCGCGCTTAGTGCGTAAAAAAGTCACTACTTCATCAATATTGAGCAAAGCCAATAATAAATGTTCAACGGTCACAAACTCTAGGCGATTATTGCGCGCCTGGGTCATGACATAATTAATTTCTTGTTGTAAGCCTGCTTCAATCATAATTCTTATTATATACCTTAGTCATTTAATTCTCTAATCACACACATTAAAGGTTGCTCGTATTTTCGTGCAAAATCTACCACCTGTGATACCTTGGTTTGAGCCACATCGTGTGAGTAGGTACCACACACGCCTTCGCCTTCAATATGTACTTTTAACATAATGACTTGAGCTGCCTCTTCGCTTTTTGAAAAGAAACGCTTAATCACTTCAACCACAAACTCCATGGCGGTGTAGTCGTCATTCAAAAGCAACACCTGAAAACGCTTAGGTTTTTTTAGTTTCGGTTTGGTGGTTTGGGTAAGTATTTTATCCATGTTATCGAGTTGCTGTTCGGTACAGCATTAATGTTGCTAACACCATAACAACAGCGGTTGGTAAAGAGGCACTCAAGAAAAAATTCAGGTTAAACATTTTAGGTAGCCATACGCCCAATTGCGAGAACTGATGGAATATTAAGGAAACTACAATACCTAAAAAAATTCTTTTACCTAACGATGCATTCCTTAAGGAGCCAAAAATAAAAGGGATAACGAGCAATATCATCGCAACCAATGTTATCGGTTTCATCGTGCGCTTATAAAACTCTGCCTCATAATTTCCAGTGGATAAACCATTTTCAGATAAAAACCCCATATGTTTAAACAATTGAACAGTGGATAACTCGCCCGGATCTTTTTTCAAAGATTCAATTAAATCTTGGTCGAAAGTAACTTCTGATTGATACTGTTTACGATTCTCTTGCTTGATTTTGGTAAATTTTCCGGTGCTATCAATTTGATAACGAATGGTTTTTTTCAAAGCTAAACTACCCTTATCAAAAATAGCCTTATCACTATAAACAACAGAATCAAGCAAGTTGGCTGATTTTTTCTTAATCAAAGTCACATTATTAAAGACCTTGCCATCTAAGTTTTTTTCTACATGAATATAATTATCTTTATCCTTAATCCAAAAACCTTGCTGACTAGAGGTGATGATTGTTTCGCCTAACGCTTTAGCCCGATATATTTGCGCTTGATTAGAAGAAAAAGGCGCAATAAACTCTCCTAAAATAATTGCTAAGATCACAAATGAAATGCTCACGCGTAATGTGATTTTAGTGATTTTAACAATAGAAACGCCAGAACCTCTCATTACAATTAGTTCGCTATTAGCGGCAAGATGTCCTAATCCCAAAACCGTACCCAGCAAAATAATCACCGATGACACTTCGTAAGTAATCTTTGGCAGTAAAAGACCAGTATAAATAACTGCATCAAGCAATGTGTAGCTCGCACGACCAATATCGTTTACCCCCTCTAAGAACTTGAAAAACGCAAAAACACTCACTAAAACTACCATTACTGATAAAGAATATTTCAGTAGTGTTTTAGTAATGTAGCGGTCTAAAATTTTCATTAAAATACTAGGTTCAAAGGTTTAAATAATAACAGCACTATTATGACAAATATTCACAGCGATAAAATCCTAATTCTTGATTTTGGCTCTCAATATACACAACTCATTGCCCGTCGTGTGCGTGAGATTGGCGTGTACTGTGAATTGTTTCCCTACGATGTAG
>CAJVCM010000044.1 GCA_910595815.1 Candidatus Thioglobus plumae
ACCATATTGAGCAGTTTTTTACCAATCAGCTTGATTTTAATGCGCACCCATATTTTAAAACCATTCAAGACTTACATGTTTCTGCCCACTTACTCATTAAACGTGATGGCTCGGTTATTCAGTTTGTGCCCTTTAATAAACGCGCTTGGCATGCAGGCGAATCCAGCTTCAATGGGCAAGACAACTGCAATGACTTTTCCATTGGCATCGAACTAGAAGGAACCGACAATCTTAACTATGAAGCGGTACAATACCAATCATTAAAAACAACATTAAAGCAATTAAAAAACTATTATTCAGTTCAAAATATCGTTGGACATAGTGACATCGCACCAGGCAGAAAAACTGACCCAGGAGAGGCGTTTAATTGGGGTGAAATAAAGGATTAATTCATGAAGCTACTCAATAAATCTTACTTACGAGCCAAGCAAATTCAACTGATTATTTTTGATGTTGATGGCGTATTAACCGATGGTGGGCTGTATTTTTCTGATGATGGGCAAGAATTCAAACGCTTTAATTCACTTGATGGACTAGGCATCAAGATTCTAAAAGACAATGGTGTCGAACCTGCTGTTATTACTGCTCGTAACTCTACAACTGTTGAGCATCGAATGAAAAACCTAGGCATTACGCATTTTTACCAAGGACAAGAGGATAAAGTAATTGCCTTCAACGACTTATTAGATAAACTCAATCTAAAGGCTGATCAGGTTGCATATGTAGGTGACGATGTGATTGATCTACCCGTAATGACCAAAGTCGGTTTACCTATAGCGGTTGCTAACGCACATGAATTAGTCAAGGAGAAATCTTGCATTGTAACCGAGAAGAGTGGTGGTCATGGCGCGGTTAGAGAGGCTTGTGACTTCATTTTAAAAGCGCAAGATAAGTTTGATAAAGCAATGAGGCCTTATTTAGGTCATTAACACTCTACAAGTATGTGTATCCAAAACAAAAAACGCCTTCAATTTGAAGGCGTTTTTTAGTCTAAAGATTGTTTTCAAAATCGCTCTATAATTTCTTGCCTCGCATCTTAGAGATCATCTGTAATTGTGCCATTGCTTCAGCCAGTGCTGCTTGTGTTGTGCCAACATCATGACCAGTGTCTGAATTAGCCATGGCCTCTTCAGCGCGTTGCTTAGCCTCTAACGCCTTAGACTCATCTAAATCATGTGCTCGGATTGCTGTATCAGAAAAAATAGTAACAACATCGGGTTGCACTTCAACAATACCACCTGAAACATAAATAGACTCAACGCCTTTGTCAGTTTCTACTCGAACTTCGCCCGGCTTTAATGTCGATAACAAAGCTACATGTTTTGGATAGATACCTAATTCACCAGTAGATGCTGGTGCAAACACACAGTTTGCTTCACCTGAGTAAAGTGATTCTGTTGCACTAACTACATCGACATGGATGGTTGACATTTATGCGTTCTCCGCTGCTTTTTCACGAACCTCATCAATAGAGCCTGTCATGTAGAAGGCTTGCTCTGGAAGATCATCAAGTTCACCTTCAAGAATCGCCTTAAAACCGCTAATAGTGTCTTTTAACGATACATATTTACCTGGTGCACCAGTAAACACTTCTGCCACAAAGAATGGCTGAGACAAGAAACGTTGAATCTTACGAGCACGTGTTACAGACTGCTTATCTTCTTCGGACAACTCATCCATACCTAAGATCGCAATAATGTCTTTTAATTCTTTGTATCGCTGTAATATTCCTTGTACGCCACGAGCAACATCATAGTGTTCCTGTCCAACAATTAACGGGTCTAATTGACGTGAAGTAGAATCTAGCGGATCTACCGCAGGGTAAATACCTAATTCTGCTACCTGGCGTGATAATACAACGGTTGCATCTAAGTGAGCAAAGGTTGTTGCTGGAGATGGGTCAGTTAAGTCGTCTGCTGGTACGTATACCGCTTGAATTGAAGTAATTGAACCTTTCTTAGTGGAAGTAATACGCTCTTGTAATGCACCCATTTCTGACGCTAGTGTAGGTTGATAACCTACCGCAGAAGGCATACGACCTAATAATGCCGATACTTCAGTACCCGCAAGTGTGTAACGATAGATATTATCAATGAATAATAAAACATCACGACCTTCATCACGGAAGTACTCAGCCATAGTTAAACCGGTTAATGCAACACGTAATCTGTTTCCCGGTGGCTCATTCATTTGGCCATATACTAGTGATACTTTGTCTAATACGTTTGATTCTTTCATTTCATGGTAGAAATCATTACCCTCACGAGTACGTTCACCAACACCAGCAAATACTGAGTAACCAGAGTGCTCAATCGCAATATTACGAATAAGCTCCATCATGTTTACTGTTTTACCAACACCAGCACCACCAAATAAACCAACTTTACCACCCTTAGCAAACGGACAAACTAGGTCAATCACCTTGATACCTGTTTCTAATAATTCTGCAGCAGGAGCAAGCTCATCATAAGCAGGTGCAGGGCGGTGAATGGCCCATGTAGTCTCTTCACCAATATCACCAGCATTATCAATTGGATCGCCAAGGACGTTCATAATACGGCCTAATGTTTTAGTGCCTACCGGTACTTTAATTGGTTCGCTTGTATCTGATACTTCTAAACCTCGTTTTAAACCTTCAGAGCCACCCATTGCAATCGCACGTACAACATTATCACCCAACTGCTGTTGAACCTCTAATGTTAGACCTGTTTCAGTAACGATTAGGGCGTTATAAATATTCGGAAGACTATCCGCTGGAAACTCGACGTCGATAACCGCGCCAATAATTTGTGTAATTTTTCCGTTGCTCATTTTGCTTTTTCCTCTTTTTTAAACTCTATATTTTTTAAATTTATACTGCAGAAGCACCACTAACAATCTCAGAAATTTCCTGAGTAATTGCTGCTTGTCTTGCCTTGTTGTAGACTAACTCTAATTCTTGAACCATGTCGCCAGCATTATCCGTTGCACTCTTCATCGAGATCATACGTGATGACTGCTCACAAGCAATATTCTCTACTAAACCCTGATAAACCAAAGCCTCAATATATCGCACCAATAATGCATTCAATGCTTCTTGTGCATCTGGCTCATAGATGTAATCCCAATAATGATCCATGTCATCAACTTCACCTGCAACCATTGGCACTAATTGTGTCACGGTTGGTACTTGGGTCATGGTGTTTTCAAATCGATTATAAGCCACAGATAACTGCTGGATTTCACCTTCATCGTAAGCATCCAACATTACTTTAACCGTGCCTAACAAATCATCAAAGTGTGGCGCATCGCCCAAATCTGTCAATACTGACTTAATAGTAAGGCCTGAGTTCTTAAAGAATGAGGTAGCCTTCTTGCCGATGGTGCAAATCTCAACCTCAATACCTTTTGCTTGATAGTCAGCTACTTGTTTTAACAAACTTCTGAATAAGTTAGTGTTTAAACCACCACACAAACCCCTATCACTAGAAACGATAATAACGCCAATACGTTTAACATCGCCCGCCTCTTTCATATAAGGATGTTCAAACTCAGAATGAGCGTAGGCCAAATGCCCAATCACTTTGGATATTTTTTCAGAATAAGGGCGTGAAGCCAACATTCTGTTTTGGGCTTTCTTCATTTTAGACGCCGCGACCATTTCCATGGCCGATGTGATCTTCTGAGTGTTTTTAATACTCGCAATCTGCGTTCTAATTTCCTTTCCAACTGCCATATTATCTATTTACCAAGTATGGTTCGCTTTAAAGTCATCAATTGCGGCTTGTAATTCAGCTACAATTTCATCGTTATAGTCACCGGTTGTGTCAATTTTTTCAAGTAGTGTCGCTTGATTTGCATTCATATAAGCAATCAATGCCGCTTCAAAATCAACCACTTTATTAACGTCAATATCATCTAATGAGCCTGAGTTAGCCGCATACAATGAAGTTGCCATTTCAGCTACTGATAATGGCGCGTATTGATTTTGCTTCATCAATTCAGTCACACGCTGACCACGGTCAATTTGTGCTTTTGTTTCTTTATCAAGATCTGAAGCAAACTGTGCAAACGCCGCTAATTCACGGTACTGTGCCAAGTCAAGACGAATACCACCACCGAGCTTTTTAATAATGTTGGTTTGTGCTGCACCACCCACTCGTGACACTGATAAACCCGCATTAATCGCTGGACGAATACCCGCGTTAAATAAATCTGTTTCTAGAAAAATTTGACCGTCGGTAATTGAAATTACGTTAGTTGGTACAAAAGCAGAAACGTCGCCACCTTGAGTTTCAATAATTGGCAATGCCGTTAATGATCCAGTTTTACCTTTGACTTCGCCATTGGTTAACTGTTCTACATAATCTGCGTTGATACGTGATGCACGCTCAAGTAAGCGTGAGTGTAAATAGAATACGTCACCCGGATAAGCTTCACGTCCTGGTGGACGCTTTAATAGTAGAGATACTTCACGGTAAGCCCATGCTTGTTTGGTTAAGTCATCATAAACGATTAGCGCGTCTTCACCACGATCACGGAAGTATTCGGCCATCGCACAACCCGCATAAGGAGCAATGTATTGTAAAGCTGCTGAATCAGAAGCGCCGGCTGTAACCACGATGGTATTTTCCATTGCACCATGCTCTTCTAGCTTACGTACAACGGCTGCTACTGAAGAATCTTTTTGACCAATAGCAACATACACACATTTAACACCTGTGTCTTTTTGGTTAATGATTGCATCAATGGCTACGGCTGTTTTACCGGTTTGGCGATCACCAATGATTAACTCACGTTGACCACGGCCAATAGGAACCATTGCGTCAATTGCTTTCACACCTGTTTGAATCGGCTCGTCAACACTTTGACGGTCAATAACACCCGGCGCCAGAATCTCTAATGGGCGTGAGCCTTGAGCGTCAATATCACCCTTACCATCAATTGGCTTGCCTAGTGGGTTAACTACGCGACCTAACATCGCCTCGCCCACTGGCACTTCCATCAAACGATTGGTACATTTAACGGTATCGCCTTGTGAAATATGTAAATAGTCACCTAAAACAACTGAACCGACTGAGTCTTGCTCTAAGTTCAATGCCATACCAAACGTATTGCCTGGGAATTCTAACATTTCACCAAACTGAACATCCGCTAATCCGTGAATACGAACAATACCATCACTTACGCTGATTACCGTACCTTCGGTACGTGCTTCAGCTGCGAAGTCAAAGCCTTCTATTTGTTTTTTAATTAAATCACTAATCTCGCTTGCGTTTAATTGCATAACCCTTCCTCTTAATAAAATAAATTAATTGATTGACAAACGTGAAGCTAGCTCATCTACTCGAGCCTTAATCGACAAGTCAATCACTTTGTCACCTTCTTTAATCACTACGCCACCAACCAAACTTTCGTCTATTTCGGTGTCGATACTCACTGTTGTGCTGTACTTATCAGATAAATCAGTCACAATTTGTTTTTCTTCTGCCGCGCTTAACTTATAAGCACTAATCACATGGAATGCTTTGGCGTCACTACTAAGGTTGCTCATTATGTCAAACGACTCAAGCATACTTGGCAGTGCACCAATACGTCCATTGTCTAACAACAAAGTAACAAAAACTGTTTCTTCGTTACTTAGTGCTCTACCCAAAATCGACTTAAATACTGCCGCCACTGCTTGCGCTTTATTCTCACTAGTCGTGCTCGGCGAAGCAATAAATGCCTGCATATTTTCATCATTGGCTAATTCTGCACCTGCTTCTAATACGCCCCTCCAGTCTGAATGTGACTTATTTTGCTCAGCAATTTCAAAAACTGCATTAGCGTAGGGCTTGGCGATTGTTGTTAATTCCACTGATAAATCCTATAGTGTTTGCGACAACTTGCCTAACATGTCTTTATGAACTTTAGCATCTACTTCTTTAGCCAATACCGAATTTACACCCTGCATGACTAAATCAGACACTTGATCTTTAAGCTCATTGCGTACGCGATTGGTTTCTTGCTCAATCTCGGCCTGTGCATTAACTTTGATTCTATCCGCCTCTTGTGAAGCTGTGTCTTTAGCATCTTCAACCATAGTTGAGGCTTGTCTACCTGCATTAGCAATAATTTCAGCTGCTTGATCTTTAGACTGATTAAGCATCTCTTGCGCTTTTAGTTGTGCTTCTTTATGCTCTGACAAGCCGCGTTCTGCTGCAATCAAACCGCTTTCAATGCGCTTTTTACGCTCGTCCATGGCAGCAACAATTGGTGGCCAAATAAACTTCATGCAGAACCATGTAAACATGGCAAACATGATTAACTGGCCAATCATCGTCAAATTAATATTCATAGCTTAAACCTTGTGCTTTTAAGTAAAAAGTAATTAACCAGCAACCGCAAAGATGATGTACATTGAGATACCTACCGCAATCATTGGTACCGCATCTACTAGACCCATTACGATGAACATTTGTGTTCTAAGCATTGGAATAAGCTCAGGCTGACGCGCTGCACCTTCCAAAAATCTTGCGCCTAAGATGCCAATACCAACTGCCGCACCCAATGCACCTAAACCCATTAAGATTGAACCTGCTAAAAATAATGTTGCTTGTACTTCTGTCATTTCTTACTCCTTTTTTTTAAAAAATTAATGCTCGTCTTTTTGATGAGCCATATCCATATACACAATTACCAAGGTCATGAAAATAAACGCTTGTAGTAATACAATCAAAATGTGGAAGATTGCCCACGGCAGTGACAAACTCCACTGAATCCAAAACGGCAACAAAGCGATTAAGATGAAGATCATCTCACCTGCATACATATTACCAAATAAACGCAAGGCTAACGAAACTGGCTTAGCAATCAAGTTCACACCTTCTAAAAATAAATTAAATGGCAGCATCATCTTGCCAAATGGGTGGAACAAAAGCTCGCCTGCAAAGCCACCAGCGCCTTTTTCCTTGATACTGTAATAAAGAATCAAGAAGAAAATACCGATCGACATGCCGAATGTTGCGTTTGGATCTGTGGTTGGGACCACTTTAAAGAATACATGATGAGGGTCTGCACCAAAAAACACACCAATCTGTTGTGCAAGATACGGTAGCCAATCAACCGGCACCAAATCCATGGTGTTCATTAGTATAATCCAGATAAAGGTTGTCAACGCCAATGGTGCAACCATTGGGTTCTTGCCGTTAAAGGAGCCACGAACATTTTCATCAATAAACTCAATAATGCTTTCAATAAAGTTTTGAGCGCCAGAAGGTGTGTCGGCAGTCATCCTCTGGCCAATGCGATAAAAGAAGAGCAAGAAAAATGCACCTAAAACAAATGAAACGCCAAGCGTGTCTAGATGGAATGCCATAAAGCCCATGTCTTTAGCTTCTTGCGCAGTATGTGCCAATTCCCAAACACCTGTGTCTGGATTTTGACCATAAGTCAAGTTTTGTAGGTGGTGCTTAATATAATCGCCAGAAGCGATTAGTTCATTTCCTGTTGACATTACTTTTGTAAAACCTTATCCGTTAAAAATCCAATCAATCCTATCACTAAACTAACAATTAGCGCATCGGTGTTTAACTTTAAGAGGAAGTGCCCCGCTAAAATTAAACTCACCACCATCGCCATACGCATTATCACACTAATGGCCATCATCCCAACACTTGCTTGGGCACTAATAGTTAAATCTTGTCTCTGTTTGTTTGTATGGCGATTAACCAACCCCGTATTCATCAAACTAATTAATCCCCCATAAGCAGCAGAAAGCCCCGCACCTAATGTGGAAAAATAAGCGATGCTCACCAATATGGCGACTAATTGAATCTTTGGCAGCTTATTATTCATTGCCAAAACCTCAATACCACATACTCACAAAACTGTGAATTATACAGTCTGGATATAATAAATTAACACAGTTTTTAATGAAAATACTGTTTAGATAGGCGGGAATCTAATTGTATTATAAGATAATCATATACTTATTAATTTGACAACGCTGTAGACGTTGTAAATAATACATCTTTTTGAACTTAAAATTAGGGAGAGATCGATGTCTCACATTGTTGTTATTGGAGCAAGCACAGGAGGCTTGCCTTTTGCTTACGACGCTAAGCAAACATTAGGAAATGACCATAAAGTTACAGTCATTTCTAACAATCCAAATTTTAACTTTATCCCGTCCAACCCATGGGTAGCGGTAGGTTGGCGTTCTGAAGATGACATTAGCTTCGAGCTGGAGCCTCATCTTAAACGCAAAGATATTGACTTAATTATTGGTGAAGCCACTGAGATCAAGCCTGATGACAACCAAGTAATGGTTGGCGACCAAGTGGTAAATTACGATTACCTGGTACTGGCTACCGGTCCGAAGCTTGCCTTTGACGAGATAGAAGGTCTTGGCCCTGATGGTCACAGCGTTTCAATTTGTACCACTGCTCACGCCAAAGTTGCATCAGATGAATGGGAAGACTTCTGTAAAAATGGTGGCGGTCCGATTGTGGTTGGTGCAGTACAAGGCGCTTCGTGTTTTGGTCCGGCTTATGAGTTCGCTTGCATCATGGACACAGACCTTAAAAAACGTGGCATTCGCGATAAGTGCCCAATGACGTTTGTTACAGCTGAGCCGTATATCGGTCACCTTGGTCTTGGTGGTGTTGGTGACTCCAAAGGTTTATTAGAATCAGAATTTAGACAACGCCATATTAAATGGATTACCAACGCCAAAGTTGCTTCAATTTCGGCTGATAAAGTTATAGTTGACGAAGTTAATGACGAAGGTAAAACCATTAAAACCCACGAAGTTGATACCAAACATACTATGATGTTACCGGCCTTTAAAGGTGTTGATACTGTGGCCAAATTAGCAGAAGTTGATGCGGGCTATGTCAACCCACGCGGCTTTGTTATGATTAACGATTACCAACAATCACCAATCAAAGAGAATATTTTCTCAGTTGGTGTTAATATCGCCATTCCGCCGGTTGAGGCAACGCCGGTCATGTGTGGTACACCAAAAACTGGCTATATGATTGAGTCGATGGTGACTGCCGTTGTGCACAACATTGAAGACATGATTGCCGGTAAATCTCCATCAAACATTCCAACTTGGAATGCCGTTTGTATCGCCGATATGGGTGACACAGGTGCGGCGTTTGTCGCTATGCCGCAAATTCCACCAAGAAATGTGACTTGGGCGAAAAAAGGCAAGATGATGCACTTGGCTAAGATCGCCTTTGAGAAATTCTTTATTCGTAATATGAAAACTGGAAATCCTGAGCCTTCCTATCAAAAATATATCTTTAAGATGTTGGGCATTGAACGCCTAAAGAAAAAGTAGTCAAAACTAAAGGCCGCCTGCACTTATATAAGCGGCTTTTTACGCGCTTTGTTTAATCATTTCCTCAGCGGCTTTGCGTGCCTTATCAGTAATGGTAGCGCCGCCTAAGATACGCGCTACCTCATCAACCCGCTCATGATTAGAAAGTTGTTCGACTGTCGTTTGCACGCCCGCGTCTTGTTGTGCTTTACTTACCCGCAAATGCTGATGGCCGAAGCTAGCCACTTGCGCCAAATGAGTAATGCAAATAATCTGATAATGTTCGCTCAACTGCTTTAATTTTTGCCCAACCACTTCAGCAACTGCACCACTAATACCGACATCGACTTCATCAAAAATCAACGTTGGGGTATATTCACTGTCACTACTGACCACCGATATTGCCAATGATATTCGCGATAATTCACCACCTGATGCAACTTTTTTTAATGCTTTAAAATCACTACCCATATTGGTTTTCACCAAGAAGTTGATACCCTCATCACCATTGTGGTGCACACCCTCTGCCTTTCTAGCCAGTTCAACTTTGACCTCACTACCCGGCATACCCAATACTTGCATGGCTTCGGTGACTGCGTTTGATAAATATGTGGCTTTTTCAGCCCTTACTTTACTTAAGCGCTTAGCTTGTTTTTGATACTGTTGGGACAGCTGGTTTTGTTGTTGTTGTAAAGCGTTAATTGATGCACCAGCACCGTCAATGGACTCTACTTCCGCAACAACCTTATCCCTGGCAACCATTAATTCTGTAATTTGACAATTATGCTTACGCGCCAAATCGTGCAATTCACTTAGTCTTGCTTCTAATTCAGTGGTTGTTTGCTCATCTACTGACAAACTAGACAAGTAGTTAGTTAGTTCATAAATGCTTTCTTGTGTTTGCACCTGTGCACTGGACAACAATGCTGAAACAGGCAAAAGTTTTTCATCCGTTTCTGCCGCCTGGCTCAACTCATAACTCATACTGAGTAGCTGAGTATTGGCGCCCATTTCTTGCTCTAACTGATTAAGTATGGTGGAAATTTTTTCAATCAAACTGGCTGCATTTGCGCTGGTTTTAAAGTCGCCTTCAATATGGTTAAGCTCATCTTGAATCAGCTCGGCATTATCTAGCTCTTGCAACTGGTGTTGTAATAAAGCTTGTTGTTGCTGTTTCAACTCCTGATTAGTGCTGAGTTCACCAATTTGATTACTAATAGACTTATATTCAGCAACGATTGCATTAAGCGAAGCACAAGCCTCGGTACTTTGCGCATAAGCATCGAGCAAACTTAGCTGTTGATCGGGGCGCAATAATAATTGGTGTTCATTTTGCCCATGCATGTCAACCAACAACTCGCCCACGCCTTTTAAAACCGATAGTGGTACGCTAGCACCATTAACAAAAGCCTTTGAACGGCCGTCACTACTAATAATACGACGCAAAACACACTCGCCCTCATCCTCGAGTGATTGCTCTTGAAGATAAGCTTGTATTTTTTGCTGGTTAAGCACATCAAACGCAGCACTTACCTCGGCCTTGTCTTTACCATGGCGTACCAAGGAAGAATCGCCACGCCCACCCAATGCTAAATTAAGCGCTTGTAAAAGAATAGATTTACCCGCACCAGTCTCGCCCGTCACTGTGCTCATGCCTGGGGAAAAAGCCAGATCTAAGGTTTCAACAACCGCCAAATTTTTAACCGATAGCTGGGATAACATAACCGATATTGCGTATTAAAGCTTCGCGCCCCAATGTAACTTTGAGCGAATAATCTCAAAATAATCATAATTCTGCGGATGCAGTAAATGAATAAAACTACCATGCTGACGCACACGGATATCTTGTCCGGAAGCAATAGCTAATGAAGTTTGTCCGTCAAAGCTCACGGTCGCACCTTCGTCAGATTCTTTTACGCGAATCACCACCTCGCTACCACCCGGCACCAACAATGGACGATGGCTCATGGTATGTGGACAAATTGACACCAAGCCGATTGCATTGACACCAGGATGCATAATTGGGCCACCACTTGATAAAGCATAGGCTGTTGAACCTGTTGGCGTGGTTACAATCAGGCCATCAGCGCGCTGATTATTGACAAATTTATCGTCAATAAACACATCGAATTCAATCATTTTTAAGGTTTCTTTCCTATGTACAACCACATCGTTTAAAGCCAAATGTTGGCCCAACACATCGCCATCTTGCTCAATCTGACATGACAACAAACAGCGCTCTTCTTTGGTGAAATCGCCATTGAGTACCTCGGCAACAACCTCCAACATATGTGTAACGGAAACATCAGCTAAAAATCCAAGATGGCCTAAGTTAATACCCAAGATTGGAATGTTATTATCAACAAAAGAACGCGCTGTATTGAGCAAAGAGCCATCGCCGCCCACCACAATAATCAAATCAGCTTGCTCAGAAATTTGTTCTGACTCAAGCACCACGCCCACGCCTTGCTGCTCAAGAAAGATAATAAGCTCTCCAGCCTTACCTTTACTGACAGGATCGAATGGTTTTGTAATAATGCCAATGGTATTAAACATAGTTAATTTATTGCTGTTGATTTATTTAAAATAGCCCCTATATAACGAGTATAAATATACATGAGTTGAACAACAAAATGACAAAAAAGAAAGTACAAGAAAAAACTGAAGAAAAAGTAGAAGACAAAAATGTCGAACAAACAACTACTGATGAACAAGCAGACGATCTACAGACCCAACTAGAAGAAGCACAGCAATCTGCCAAAGATAATTGGGACAAGGTGCTTCGCGCCCAAGCTGAGATGGAAAATCTCAAACGTCGTAATGCTAAAGACCTTGAAAATGCACACAAATTTGCACTCGATGGCTTTGTTAAAGCGCTGCTTGAAGTCAAAGACTCACTTACCATGGGGCTTAAAACTGCCAACGAAGAGAAGGCCACTATTGAGCATATTATTGAAGGCTTAGAGATGACCGATAAGGTGTTTTTATCCACCATGGAAAAGTTCGGTGTTGAGGTTATCGACCCAACAGACGAGGCTTTTAATCCCGAGTTTCATGAAGCGGTCACGATGGTGCCAATGCCTGACAAAGAGTCTAACTCAGTGCTTGAAGTGGTACAGGTTGGCTTCACCCTTAATGGTCGCTTAGTGCGCCCAGCAATGGTAGTTGTAGTTCAGTAGTTATTTAGCAATCCAAACCACTTGCCGGCTTGGATTGTAAACATCACATCTGTATGATATAATTTTCGCTCAATTTTGGCCTTAAATAATAAAAAATTTAGGTCAAATTTTTATATACAACTCTATTTTATTTGTATGTATTTTTTATTAACTATTTCCAAGGAAACATTATGAAATTAATTCTTTTAGGCGCACCAGGCGCTGGCAAGGGCACTGTTGCAAAATTACTAACCAAAATTGACGGTTCAGTACAAATCTCTACCGGTGACATTTTACGTGGCGCAGTTGCAGCTGGCACTGAGCTAGGCAAGCAAGCCCAAGCGGCCATGAAAGCAGGCGACTTAGTCTCTGACGATTTAATCATGGGCATTATGGAAGAACGCCTTCAAGAAGATGATTGTAAAAACGGCTACTTATTAGACGGCTTCCCGCGCACGATTCCACAAGCAGAAGCATTAAAAGCATTACTTGAAAAAATGGGTGAAAAACTAGACGCTGCTGTTGAAATCGATGTTCCACGTGATGTGATTCTTGATCGTTTAACAACGCGTCGTACTTGTGAAGATTGTGGTGCAATTTACAACACCAAATCTAACCCAACTAAAGTTGAAGGTGTCTGTGATAAATGTGGCGGTGCTGCAGTACAGCGTGAAGACGAAACTGAAGAAGCCATCAGCAACCGTTTGAACGTATACAACGATCAAACTGCGCCTTTAGTCGGTTTCTACAAAGAAGAAGGTTTGTTGCTTTCTGTAGATGCTACTTCGTCTCAAGCAGTAATCGATGCTATTCAAGCAAAAATTGGCTAAAAAAAATTTCAACCTGTTAAAGCCAACAGGTTGATTGTTAAAGCCAAAAAAAACCCCGGGTATTTCCACACCCGGGGTTTTTGCGTTTAAAAGCACGGGGTATTTGTCTTGGACACGTTTATGACTTATAATAAACTTTCTAATACTTGGGAGAGGTTGGTGAAGCGCTTTTTATTGTCTTTATTATTGTTGTCATTTTCTGCATTTGCACAAGCGGAAAATGACTTGTTGCCTGCGGATGAAGCATTTGCTTTTAAAGCTAAAGTGGTTAATGACGAAGTACTCCTCACTTGGGATATTGCCCAAGGCTACTATCTATACAAAGAGAAGATCAAAATTTCTTCTGACTTTTCTACCCAGTTAGGAATAGCAAAATTTCCAAAAGCTAAAATTAAGAACGATGAATTTTTTGGCAAAATTGGTGTTTATCGTAATAACGCTGTGGTGGCTATTCCAGTGCTTGAAGGTGATGCAAGATCAATTTTATTAACCGTTACTTATCAGGGCTGTGCGGATCTGGGTGTGTGTTATCCACCAATTACCAAGTCAGTTGCGCTTGATATTAGCAGCATTCATAAGCCGTCTATAGTAGACAGTGCGCTTGATATTTTTTCTAAGGCCAAAATTGGCGTGCAGTCAGTGGTCGATAAAGTATCGCCTATTTCTGATGAGCCACTGCCTGCGGATGAGGCCTTTGCCTTCTCAATCGAGGCAATAGATGCCAACACACTCATGGCGACTTGGCAAATTCATCCGGAATATTATTTATACAACGACAAGTTTTTCTTTGATATTAAAGGCGCTGAATTTGGCGATATTGTTTTTCCTAAAGGCAAGGAAAAAGACGATCCGTTGTTTGGCAAAGTACAAATTCACAAAGGCCAACTCAACGTTGAAATTCCACTTAAAAATATCCAGTCACAACAAATCACTTATATCGCTAAATACCAAGGTTGTTGGTTAGGTGGTATTTGTTATCCGCCGCTAGAAAAGACCACCAATATCGTGTTGCCCATCCAAGGCGCTGAAGCAACAGTAGTCGAGCCAGTTGCTGTTGTGGTTAATAATACACCGACAAATACGCCGACAATCGAGCTTAACGAAACTGACAAAATTGCAGCGTTACTTCAACAGGACAATATATTATTGGTACTAGCCAGTTTCTTTGGCTTCGGTTTATTGCTTTCACTCACACCTTGTGTATTCCCAATGATTCCAATTTTGTCTGGCATTATTGTCGGTCAGAAAGGCGAAGTTACCACTAGAAAAGCACTGATCATGTCAATCGTTTTTGTGTTGGCGATGAGTGTTACGTATTCGATTGCCGGCGTACTTGCAGGCTACTTTGGTGAAAACTTGCAAGTGTTATTCCAAACACCTTGGATATTGGTGGTATTTGCCTTGATATTTGTTGCTCTAGCCTTCTCAATGTTTGGTTATTACGAAATTCAACTACCGGCTAGCATACAAGGAAAAATTGCTAAAATCAGCAACAAACAAGAAGGGGGGCATCTGATTGGCGTGGCCATTATGGGCTTCTTATCCGCACTAATCGTTGGTCCGTGTGTGGCGCCACCATTAGCAGGTGCACTTATCTACATTGGCCAAACAGGCGATGCAGTGCTCGGTGGTTTGTCACTATTTGTTATGAGCTTAGGTATGGGTGCGCCACTATTAGCTATCGGTGCGGGCGTGAGTAAATTGCCTAAAGCTGGCAGCTGGATGGACAATGTCAAATATGTATTCGGCATCTTAATGTTGGCTGTTGCTATTTGGTTACTTGATCGTATTATCTCACCGGTCGTATCATTAGCATTATGGGCCACCTTATTTAGCTTCTCACCCATTGCTATGGGTGTACTCAATTCGCTTACCAACACACCAACACCGTGGCAGCGTATCTTTAAGGCGATCGGCCTACTGGTATTAGCTTACGGTATTTTACTGTGGGGCTTGGTGGCTCGTGGTGGTGGTGATATGCTGGCACCACTCTCTGGTTACGGCACTAGCACCCAATCAGAACAAGTGCATGTTAGGTTTGAAAAAATTAAGTCAAATTCTGATCTTGATCGAATATTGCTTAAAGCTAAGACAAACAATCAAATCGTCATGCTCGACTTCTATGCTGATTGGTGTATTTCTTGTAAAGAATTAGAGCGTTTCGTTTTCTCAAACACCAAGGTAGTTGACGCAATGAAAAATCACGTTGCCTTACAAGCAGATGTCACAGCAAACGACGCAACTGATAAGGCTCTAATGGCGCGGTTTAACATTATTGGCCCGCCAGCAATTTTGTTTTTCAACAACGGCGTTGAAAAACGTGCCCAGCGTATTGTGGGCGAAATTAATGCCCAAGGCTATCTCGAGCATTTCAATAAAGCCAAATAAAGCTTAAAAATACCTAAATTGTGCAGTTAAAATGCCGATAAAGCCTTCTAACATCTGTGATGTTGGTGGTAAAATCAGTTTTATTTAACAACACCGATTGCACCCATGGATATTTTGTTACTCAATGGCCCAAATCTCAATATGCTCGGCACGCGCGAGCCTGACCATTATGGTGCGCAAACCTTAGACGATATTGTCAATCAAGTGACCGATTTAGCAACACAGGCTGGTTTAACGCTTGGCCATCATCAAGACAATGCAGAGGTGGGGTTAATTGAGCGTATTCATCAGGCGCACAAAGACGGTGTTAAATACATTATTATCAATCCGGCGGCATTTACACATACGTCAGTTGCACTGCGCGATGCAATACTGGCTGTAGATATTCCATTCACGGAGATACATCTCTCAAATGTTTATAAAAGAGAAGATTTTCGTTCTAAATCATATTTTTCAGACATAGCGCAAGGTGTTATTTCTGGCTTTGGCGCACAAGGCTACGAATTCGCAATGAGTGCAGCAATTAAACACATACAAACACAATCATAGGGGAAGCAAATGGACATTCGTAAAGTAAAAAAATTAATGGAATTGTTAGAACAATCTGGCATGGCAGAGATTGAAATTCACGAAGGCGAAGAATCGGTTCGCATTTCGCGCTATGGTGATGCGCCTATGGTGGCAGCACCAGTTGCTGTAGCGGCAGCACCAGTAGTAGCACCAGCGGCAACAGTAACAACTGAGAGCGCGGCACCAACTGTTGATGGTCATCCAATCACATCGCCAATGGTGGGCACTTATTATGGTGCCGCATCACCAACCTCTGAAGCCTTTATAAAAATTGGTCAACATGTTAATCAAGGTGACACAATTTGTATCGTTGAAGCCATGAAGATCATGAACCAAATTGAGGCAGATCAATCCGGCACTATAACTGAAATCTTATGTAGCGATGGCGATGCGATTGAATTTGGTCAAACTTTAGTTGTAATCCAATGAATAAAATCCAAAAAGTTTTAATTGCGAACCGTGGTGAGATCGCCTTGCGTATTTTGCGTGCTTGTAAAGAGCTGGGCATCAAAACGGTTGCGGTCTATTCTACTGCTGATAAAGACCTCAAACATGTCCTCCTAGCAGATGAAGCTGTTTGTATTGGCCCTCCCTCGTCAACAGACAGCTACCTTAATATTCCAGCACTCATTAGTGCGGCCGAAGTGACGCACGCAGATGCTATTCATCCGGGTTATGGTTTTCTGTCTGAAAATGCAGACTTTGCTCAACGCGTTGAAGAAAGTGGCTTTATTTTTATTGGCCCTCGCGCTGAAAATATTCGCGTGATGGGTGACAAAGTGGCGGCTATTAAAGCCATGCAAAAATCTAGCGTACCTTGTGTGCCTGGATCAGATGGTGGTTTGGGTACTAATGACATTGAGAATATAGAGCTTGCGCGTAATATCGGCCTGCCTATTATTATTAAAGCCTCTGGCGGTGGCGGTGGCCGTGGCATGCAAGTGGTTGAAAAAGAAGAAAATTTACTCGCTGCAATTGAACTTGCCAAGACCGAAGGGCTGAGTTTTTTTGGCAATGCAGAAGTGTACATGGAAAAATTCCTCACCACACCCCGTCATGTCGAAATTCAAATATTAGCGGATGAACACGGCAACGCTGTGCACCTCGGTGAACGCGACTGCTCCATGCAGCGACGCCACCAGAAAGTGGTTGAAGAAGCGCCTGCACCAGGCATCACACCCGAACTTCGCAACAAAATCGGCGCCGTTTGTGCCGATGCCTGTAAAGCCATTAACTACCGTGGTGCAGGTACGTTTGAATTTTTATTTGAAAACGATGAGTTTTACTTTATTGAGATGAACACTCGTGTCCAAGTAGAACACCCAGTGACCGAGATGATTACTGGCATTGATATTGTGCGCGAACAAATACTCATTGCTGACGGCCAACCATTGTCGTTCACTCAAGATGAAGTTGAAATTAAAGGTTATGCAATTGAGTGTCGTATTAATGCCGAAGACCCAAACAACTTTATGCCATCACCCGGAAAAATCACCCAATACCACGTGGCTGGTGGCCTAGGTGTGCGTGTAGACTCGCATGTTTATAACGGTTACACAGTGCCTCCGTATTACGATTCGATGATTGGCAAGCTGATTACTTTTGCTGACACGCGGCTCGGTGCCATTATCAAAATGCAAAACGCATTAGATGAAATGGTGATTGATGGTATCAAAACTAATATCCCATTACAAGCCCGTATTATGGCTGATGAGACTTTTCGTCAGGGTGGTATGAACATCCATTACCTAGAAAAAATGCTCGGAGAGTCTCACTAGAGAACGATGACTATGATTAAAGCAGGCATTATTGGTGGCACGGGTTATACCGGTGTTGAACTCCTTCGACTATTACACAACCACGCACAAGTAGAAGTGATTGCTATCAGCTCTCGCTCAGAAGCAGGGCAATTGGTTGGTGAATTTTTCCCGTCTTTAGCGGGGCAAACAGACTTAACTTTCACCGCGCCTGATGATGCAGTCTTAGACAAGTGTGACGTGATCTTCTTTGCAACACCGCACGGTGTTGCGATGGAAACAGCTGGCACCTTTATCAATAAAGGCATTAAAGTGATTGATTTAGGCCCAGACTTCCGCCTGCGCGATAAAGATGAATATGCACAGTGGTATGGTTTGGAAAATTTCCAAGATGATCTGCTTGCATCCTCGGTATATGGGCTTTCTGAAATCAATCGCGAACAAATTAAAGATGCACAATTAATTGGCAATCCAGGCTGTTTCCCGACCACTGTTTTGTTAGCGCTTAAGCCATTAATTGAAAAGAATTTAATCAACTTATCAAACATTATTGTCGATTCTAAAACCGGTGTGAGTGGCGCAGGTCGTGGCGCAAATCAAGCAATGTTATTGTGTGAGACTAGTGAGTCTGTTAAAGCTTATGGTGTCAGTGGCCATCGTCATTACCCAGAAATCAAACAGGAACTAAGTCTGTTGGCTGGCGGTAAATCGATTGGCTTAACTTTTGTTCCGCACTTGGTGCCAATGATTCGCGGCATGGAATCCACAATTTATGTGGACTTATTAGATACTAACGTTGATGTACAATTAATACTTGAAACCGCCTATAAAGACGAGCATTTTGTGACTGTCCTTGGCGCAGGTATTGTGCCTGAAACGCGCAATGTTAAATCAAGCAATTTCTGTCAGATTGCTGCACAAAAAACAGTGGGTGGTAAGTTGGTGGTGACATCCGTGATTGATAATTTGATTAAAGGTGCGGCAGGACAAGCAATACAAAACATGAACATTATGTTCGATATAGATGAAGGGCTAGGCTTAGAGCAAATCGGCTTATTGCCTTAAAGGAGATAAATATGGACACAGCACAAGCTTTAGAAGAAGCTGATATTATTTTTAGCGACTCTGCTGCTAAAAAAGTAGCGGACCTAATTGTTGAAGAAAAAAACGACGAGCTAAAATTACGCGTCTACATTACTGGTGGTGGCTGCTCTGGTTTTTCTTACGGCTTTACTTTTGATGAAAAATACAAAGAAGGTGATAGCACTGTTGATAACAACGGTGTACGCCTTGTGGTTGATCCAATGAGCTACCAATATTTAATTGGTGCAACGGTTGATTACCTTGAAGACCTTCAAGGATCTCGCTTTATTATTCACAATCCGAACGCCAAAACCACTTGTGGTTGCGGCTCTTCTTTTTCGGTATAAATTATGATTGAATACGTTCCGGGTTTAGCCGGTGTCCCAGCAACAGAATCTTCTATCTCATCTATTGATGGCGAAAACGGCATCTTGGCATATCGCGGCTATTCCATTGAAGACTTGGTTAAAAACGCCTCTTTCGAAGAAGTAGCCATGTTGTTAAGAGATGGCGAGCTTCCTAGTAAGCAAGAATTAGAAGATTTTCGCTGCGTGTTGCACAAACGCTACGAAGTAAAACGCAACATTCGAGAAATGATGTGGGCGCTGCCAGCCAGCGGACATCCAATGGACGTATTGCAAGCTGCGATAGCAGCCATGGCAACCTTCTACCCTGATGCGGGCGCTAAAAATCCTGACTCGGTTTTTACTCAGAGCGCGCTGACGAAAATCATTGCCAACATGAGCACCTTGGTTGCTATGTGGGCTAGAATTAGTGCTGGCTACGATCCAATACCTCCCAGAAAAAACATGTCCTACGCCAAAAATTTCTTATACATGTCCTTTGGCGAGGAGCCAGACGATGACATTGTACAGTTATTTGACGCATGTCTAATCTTACACGCAGAGCACACCATTAACGCCAGCACCTTTTCAGCCATGGTAACTGCCTCAACATTAGCAAACCCATTTGCCTCTATCTCTGCAGCGGTTGGAACGCTGGCTGGCTCTCTTCATGGCGGAGCAAATGAAGATGTACTAAAAATGTTAGATGAGATTGGCGACGCGAAAAATGCACGTAGCTATATTAAAAATCGATTAAAAAATAAAGAAGTTATTTGGGGCATGGGGCATCGTGAATACAGCGTGAAAGATCCTCGCGCTTCAATCTTACAAGAAATGATTGAAGCCTATATCAAGAAAAATAATATAGTTTTATCTAAACGCTTTGAGACCGCCCTAGAAGTTGAAAGTGTTTGCGAAGAATTGCTTTCTGTTAAAGGCGTATACCCAAATGTTGACTTCTATTCAGGTATTTTGTATTCAGAAATTTTTAAAATTCCTAAAGAGCACTTTACTCCGATTTTTGCCATGGCAAGATCGGCCGGCTGGGCAGCACACTGGCACGAGCAGGTAGGCCATAACCGCATCTTCCGCCCAACACAAATCTACACGGGCAGTGATTTTAGAAAATATCCAAGCAAATAATTAATATTAATCATGGACAAAACCACACATTTTGGCTTTAAAGATGTTTCCACTAATGACAAGCAAGGCCTGGTCAGGGGCGTTTTCGATTCTGTAGCCAGTAAATACGACCTAATGAATGACGTGCTGTCTTTCGGCGCACACCGTTTGTGGAAACGCTACACCATTGCCTCAAGCAACGTGAAGGCTGGAGACAAAGTGTTGGACATTGCTGGCGGAACTGGTGATCTAGCCATTGAGTTTAGAAAAAAAGTTGGCGATTCTGGGCAGGTTGTTCTAAGTGACATTAACGCTGCCATGCTTAACGAGGGCAGAAAAAATCTAATTAACAACGGTGTTTTTGGCGTGGAGTTTGTCCAGCTTAATGCGCAACAAATTCCATTTGCAGACAACAGCTTTGATTGTGTTAGTATTGCCTTTGGCCTTCGAAATGTCACTGATAAAGATCAAGCACTCAAAGAAATGCATCGTATTCTTAAACCAGGCGGTTGTTTATTAATTTTGGAGTTTTCAAAAACTGACTCTGAATTTCTGAAAAAATTCTATGATTTTTACTCATTCAGCGTCATGCCGAAACTCGGTGGCATGATTGCTGATGATGAAGAATCTTATCAATATTTAGCCGAATCTATTCGCAAACACCCCGATCAAGAAACACTAAAGTCTATGGTGTTGGACGCGGGTTTTGGTTTCTGCGAGTATCACAACCTGTCGGGTGGCATTGTTGCTTTACACAAGGGCATTAAGGTTTAAGCCCCATGCAACACTTTGTGCTTGAACAAGCCTTAAACTATTTAATCGATCAAGGCCGTGCAGATCTAAGTGCGCTTAACGGGAAAACGTTGTACTTTGCTCTAGAAGACTTGCCGCTCAACGTCAACTTCATTTGTACTAATGATCGTATTTTTGTCACCACAGACACAAGTGCTGGCGCTGATGTCGATATCAAGCTCAAATCTAGTGTTTTCTTAGCGTTACTTCAAGGTGAAGATTTAACCGAATTACTTCGACAAGATAAAATTGTCATCCATGGCGATGTTAAAACTGCGCAATTATTAGTCGACCTACTTCAACAGATTGACATCGACTTCGAAGAAGTGCTATCTAAGTATACGGGTGACATTATTGCTCATCAAGTAGGCAAACTGGCCAAAAGCTTTAAAGCATCTGACAACCCATTAGAAACACTCAAAGACGAACTAACTACTTTGCTCATCGCGCCAACAAAATCTAAATTATTTAAAAATAAGGACGCCTGAACAGATGCGTAACTTAGTCAGATTTATTGCTATCTCACGTATTTTAATGCGCTATCGATTAGACAGCCTGGTCCTATCTACGCCCTTGTTAAAAAGCTTTAAGCCGCTTTTATATTTAATTCCCTGGCACTATTTTCCGGTAAAGCAATACACGCGTGGTGAACGCATTCGTTTGGCACTAGAAGAGCTGGGTCCAATTTTTATTAAGTTCGGGCAAACACTCTCTACCCGACGAGATTTATTGCCAGATGACATTGGCGATGAACTGGCCAAATTGCAAGACAGCTGTCCTGCCTTTGATTCTGCCGAAGCCAAACGCATGATTGAACAATCTCTGGGTGATAGCACAGAGCACTTGTTTAAACAGTTTGATCAAGCGCCACTCGCCTCAGCTTCCATTGCCCAGGTGCACACCGCCATAACGCATGATGGTGATGAGGTTGTGGTTAAAGTAGTGCGGCCTAATATTGACCAAACCATTAAGCGTGATATTGCACTGATGTACGCTTTGGCTAGGTTGCTTAGCAAGCACCCAATAAGTGAAAAGGTGCGCCCTTTAGAAATTGTTGCAGAGTTTGAGGCTATTATCTTGAACGAACTAGATATGCTTAATGAGGCTAACAACGCCTCGAAACTACGACAAAATTTTCAAAATTCAAACTTGCTCTATGTGCCAAAAGTGTTTTGGGATTTGTGCAGTGAAAACATCTTAACTACTGAGCGCATTTACGGCACACCCGTTGGTAATATCGCCCAACTTAAAGCCGATAATGTCGATCTTAAAAGGTTGGCCGAAGAGGGTGTTATTATCTTTTTTACCCAGGTGTTTAAGCACAACTTCTTTCATGCTGACATGCATCCTGGCAATATCTTTATCGGTGCTGATGGTAACTATATTGGTGTTGATTTTGGCATTATGGGCACACTCACCGAAACCGATAAAGATTTTCTTGCCGATATCTTTTTAGCCTTCTTTAATCAAGATTATCACGGTGTGGCCAGTGCTTACATTGAATCAGGCTGGGCAAGCGCTAGCACTGATGTAGCGGCCTTCGAAAAAGCCATCGGTAGAATCTGTGAGCCCATGTTTGAAAAATCTTTAGGTGAGATTTCTTTTGGACAGGTGCTGATGGATCTGATGGCTGAGGCGAAAAATTTTGACATCACTGTTCAGCCGCAACTGTTATTATTAGACAAAACCTTATTGAACATTGAAGGGCTGGGTAGGCAACTTTATCCACAACTTGATTTATGGGCAACAGCAAAACCTTTTTTAGAAGACTTAGTCAAAGAGAAATACAGCATGAAAAACACATTTGAAAAACTCAAAGAACAAGCGCCACAATTGTTAAAAGACATTCCAGAATTACCGGCACTGGCCATTAGCGCTCTAAAGAAACTCGACAAAATGAAAGACTTGTCTAGCCTATACACCCAACAAACAGATTCAATTGTCAAGCAATTAAAAGACAATGCCAACAAACAAACGTCGGCTATTTTTGCAGGGGCTTTAATCATACTTTCTGGAGTTTTGGCTACCAACGATTTGTGGTTGGCCAGCGGTATCAGTGCAATAGCTGGCCTGGTGTTCTGGGTCAAATCTAGATAACGTTTTCTTTAGCCCTATTTTCGGGTAAAATTATCACTCGATATGCTTGGTCGCAAAGCATGTTGTTTATATAGTTAGTTTTATTTTTAGTTTATATAACACCCAATTGGTGGTGTTTTTTTTATTTTTTGGAGAGTCAAAATGGGCATGATAATTAATGCAACAACAAGAGATGACCAGGGCAAAGGTGCGAGCCGCCGCCTGCGTCGTGAAGAAAAAATACCTGCTATCGTTTACGGTGCAGGCAAAGAACCTAGTGCAATTTCACTAAACATACACGAGATCACACATCTATTAGAAAACGACGACGCTTACACATCCGTTCTAGATTTGTCGATTGATAAAAAAGTAGAGCCTGTCATTATTAAAGACTTACAGCGCCACCCTGCTAAAAACACTGTTACTCATGTTGATTTATTACGCATTAACATGAAACAAGCTATTGTTACCAGCATTCCACTGAACTTTACCGGCTCTGACGACAACGAAGCACTCCGTCTAGGCGCTCTCCTTAACCAGTTTATTAATGCTGTTGAGGTTTCTTGTTTACCAGCAGACATGCCGAACGGTATTGAAGTTGACATTAGCAACCTTGTTTTGGGTGACCACATTAGCTTAACCGGTCTTAACATGCCAGAAGGCGTGACACTTACTGCACTCACGCATGGTGATATTGAAGCACATGACCAAAGTGTTGTTGCTGTTCAAGAAGCCAAGGTAATGGCTGAGATCGAAGAAGAGGTGATTGAAGCTGAAGGCGATGAATCTGCTGAAGGTGGCGATGCTGAGCAAAACGATTCAGATTCTTAATTTGAGCTAAACCGTTATGACGATTAAACTGATTGTTGGCCTAGGTAACCCAGGCAAAGACTATCAGCCTCATCGCCACAATGTTGGTTTTTGGTTTTGTGATGCGCTTGCGCATTTATACTCAGGTACTTTCAAAAAAGAAACCAAGTTTTTTGGTGAGGTAGCGCAAGTTAATATTGCGGGGTCAAACCTGCGCTTACTAAAACCAAATACTTATATGAACCGCTCAGGTCAATCAATTCAAAGTATTGCCAAATTCTATCAAATTAATACTGATGAGATTTTGGTGGCGCATGATGAGTTAGACCTTAACCCCGGTGTCGCTCGAATCAAATTTAGCGGAGGGCATGGTGGTCACAACGGCCTTAGGGACACCATTAAAGCGTTTAGCAGTAACGATTTTTACCGACTAAGAATCGGCATTGGCCACCCGGGTGATAGGTCAAAAGTCGCTGATTTTGTTTTGCATACACCTAATAAATCAGAGGTTGAGCCGATACAAACAGCCTTGGTTAATTCGTTAAACGTTATTGAGCAAGTGATTAAAGGTGATATTGAGCCTGCCATGAAAACATTGCATACACAAGGATAAAAAATGGGATTTAAATGTGGTATTGTTGGCTTGCCCAACGTCGGAAAATCAACTCTCTTTAATGCATTAACACAGGCAGGAATTGCATCAGAAAATTATCCTTTTTGTACCATTGAGCCGAATGTCGGTATCGTGCCGATTAATGATAAACGCCTACAACAACTGGCTGATATCGTCAACCCTGAAAAGATCTTGCCCACTAGCATGGAGTTTGTCGACATTGCTGGCTTGGTTGAGGGCGCTTCAAAAGGCGAGGGACTGGGCAACCAATTTTTAACCAATATTCGTGAAACTGATGCCATTGTTCATGTGGTTCGTTGTTTTGAAGATGAGGATATTATCCATGTTGCTGGCAAAATATCGCCACTCGATGATATTGAAATCATCAACACTGAGCTTGTATTAGCCGATCTAGCTGCGGTTGAAAAACTTTATCAAAAAGCCATTAAAAACACCAAATCTGGCCAAAAGGATGGACTGCCACTTAAGGCTTTGTTAGAAAAAATATTACCAACTCTTGAGGCAGGTGAATGTGCAAGAACACTATCTTACGACGAGGAAGAGCTCAAACTACTCAAGGGCTTCCAATTATTAACCATTAAGCCCGTACTCTACGTTGCTAATGTTAGTGAAGAAGGGTTTAGCGATAACCCGCACCTCGATGTTGTGACTAATTTTTCTAAAGCAGAGGGCTCACAAGTAGTGGCAATTTGTGCTGATATTGAAGCCGAAATCTCTGAACTCGACCTTGAAGAAAAACAAGAATTTTTATCTGAAATGGGTCAAATCGAATCTGGCCTAGATCGACTTATTAAGTCCGGATATGCCTTGCTAGGCCTACGAACCTATTTTACTGCTGGCGTCCAAGAGGTTCGTGCTTGGACTATTAACGCTGGTGACAGCGCACCGCAAGCAGCGGGTAAAATTCATGGTGATTTTGAAAAAGGCTTTATTCGCGCAGAAACAATTGCCTTTGATGATTTCATCCAATTCAATGGTGAAAAAGGCGCTAAAGAGTCGGGAAAACTGCGCTCAGAAGGCAAGGACTACATTGTCCAAGACGGCGATGTGGTACACTTCTTATTTAATGTTTAACCCTCAACAATTAGACCAATGATCGCTAAAAAACAAACAAAATTACTCATTATTCTTGACGGTTGGGGACATTCTGATGTTGTTGAAAACAACGCAATCGCTCAAGCTAAAACCCCTGTTTGGGATAAATTTAACGAGCAATTCCCTCACTCTTTAATCAGCACTAGCGGTAAAGAAGTTGGGCTACCTGGCGAACAAATGGGTAATTCAGAGGTGGGCCACTTGAATTTAGGTGCGGGTCGTGTTGTTAAACAAGACTTTACCCGTATTCACAATGAAATTGGAAACGGCGATTTCTTCAGAAATCCAATTTTAAGAAATTCATTGGATTATGCCAATGACAACAATAAAGCTGTTCACATTATGGGCTTATTGTCAGATGGCGGCGTTCATTCACATGAAGAGCAGATTCATGCCATGTTAGAAATGACCAAAGAACGTGGTTGTAAAGAAGTGTATTTACACATTTTTTCCGACGGTCGAGACTGCGCTCAAAAAAGCGCTAAAAAATACATTCAAACACTCGAAGACAAAATTATAGAAATTGGTATCGGTGAAATTGCCAGCATTATCGGTCGCTATTTTTCAATGGACCGCGATAATCGCTGGGCACGTGTACGTTGTGCCTACGAACTAATTGCCAAAGGCAAGGGTAAGTTCTTGGCCAAGTCTGCCATCGATGCTATTGATATGGCTTATGAGCGTGGTGAAACAGACGAATTTGTTCAGTCAACGGTGATTAAAGCCCCAACCAAGATTAATAAGGGCGATGTGCTTATCTTTATGAATTATCGTGCCGACCGTGCTCGTCAAATTACACAAGCATTTTTTGATGAAAATTTCCAAGGGTTTTCACGTGGAACATTCGTCCCAACACAGTTTGTTTGCCTGACTCAGTATAAAAAAGATTTTAATCTACCGGTGGCTTATCCTTCAGCTAAGTTAAACAATGTTTTGGGTAAATATTTGTCCAACCTGGGCATGACTCAGCTCAGAATTGCTGAAACTGAAAAATATGCTCACGTTACTTTCTTCCTTAATGGTGGCGTTGAGCGCCCTTTTTATGGCGAAGACCGAGTTTTGATTCCATCGCCTGATGTGGCTACTTACGACCTTAAACCAGAAATGAGTGCTTTTGAACTTACAGATGAGCTAGTAGAGCATATTGAAAGTCAAAAATACGACCTCATTATTTGTAATTTTGCCAATACCGATATGGTTGGTCACTCTGGCAAACTTGACGCCACCATCAAAGCTGTTGAAGCGGTTGATGCTTGCTTGGGTATCGTTTATCAAGCTATGCATGAAATTAATGGCGAGATACTAATCACAGCTGATCATGGCAATGCAGAGCAAATGGTTAATCCAGAAACTGATGAAGTGCATACAGCACACACCACTAACTTAGTGCCATTACTTTTTATTAGTGATCGTGCTGCCACTATTTCTGAACCTGGTACGGGTGCTTTGTCTGATATTGCACCAACCCTGTTGACGATGATGGATATCGAGCAACCCGATGAGATGACGGGCTCTAGCTTACTAACCTTTGAATAATAACCTTTATATAATTGAATTTAAAAACAGGAGAGAGAAATGAAACAATCTAATTTTATCGCACCTTCTATCTTAGCCGCTGACTTTGCTAGACTAGGTGAAGAAGTTGATAATGTTCTACGTGATGGCGCTGACATCGTTCACTTTGACGTAATGGACAATCACTACGTGCCCAACCTAACCATTGGTCCATTGGTATGTGAAGCGCTTAGAAATCACGGCGTAACGGCGCCAATTGATGTGCATTTAATGGTGAAGCCAGTTGACAGAATCATTCCTGATTTTGTAGCCGCAGGTGCTTCATACATTACTTTTCATCCAGAGGCTTCTGAGCATATCGACAGAACTCTCGGCATGATTCAAGAAAGTGGTTGTAAGGCTGGCTTGGTGTTTAACCCAGCCACACCTTTACACGTGCTAGACAATGTCATGGATAAAGTAGATATGATCTTACTCATGTCAGTTAACCCTGGTTTTGGCGGACAATCATTTATCCCACACACCTTAGAAAAATGTCGTCAAGTGCGCAAGCTGATTGATGCAAGCGGTAGAGATATTCGTTTAGAGATCGATGGCGGTGTCAAAATTGACAACATTCGTGAAGTGGCTGAAGCCGGTGCTGACACGTTTGTTGCTGGTTCTGCAATCTTCAGTACTGATGATTACAAGGCTACGATTGACGCAATGCGTGCGGAGCTCGCAAAAGCATAAGATTAACGCATAGGCTTGTCGTAACAACACTGCTGCGGTATAATAATGCGTTTTACGATTTTAGTTACTTTCTAAGTAATAAAAAATCAAAAAGTTGAGTTGGGCGTCTAGTTTCGATAATAGACGCCCAACTTATTTTAATGTATCACACAGCTTGACATGTTAGTCAGGGTGCCCTTTTTCAAAATAAAGGGTTGGCTAGCAGAAGCTGTGGAAGAAAGAAGTTGACTATAGGTCAGTATTCTTTATTAACCCCGGAGAAAATATTATGGCAAAAACGTCCATGAAAAAAATGTTAGAGGCTGGTGTACACTTTGGTCACCGTAGCCGTTTTTGGCACCCAAAAATGGAGCGCTACATTTATGGCACTCGTAACGGTGTACATATCATCAACCTAGAAAAAACCTTACCAATGTTTAACGATGTACTGAATTTTGCATCAAAAACTGCGGCTGCAGGCGGTTCAATCTTATTCGTTGGCACCAAGAGAGCTGCTACCGATATCATCAAAGAAGAGGCGATTCGTTGTGGCATGCCATACGTAAATCACCGCTGGTTAGGTGGTATGATGACAAACTACAAGACTATTAAAGCTTCTATTAAGCGTTTAAAAGATCTTGAGTTTTTAGCCGAAGAAAACTTTACCCAATTTGGTAAAAAAGAAGCGCTAATGATGACGCGTGAAATGGAAAAATTAGAACGCAGTTTAGGTGGTATTAAAGACTTGGGCGGTATTCCTGATGTTGTTTTTGTTATTGACATTGGTCATGAAAAAAATGCTATTAAAGAAGCGCAAAAGCTTAAATTACCGCTTATTGGTATTGTAGACACCAATCATAATCCAGAAGGTATTGACTACGTTATTCCTGGCAATGACGATTCAATCAGAGCCATTGGTTTCTACGCTAGAGAGATTGCTAACGCCGTTTTAGAAGCGAAAGCTGCTGCCGGTACACAGGCTAAAGCCGCACCTGCTAAAAAGCCTGCTGCTAAGAAAGAAGAAGCAAAAACTGAAACTGTAGTAGCACCTAAAGAAGAGGCTAAAGAAGTGCCCGCTAAAGAAGCCGTTGCTGAAAAAGCCCCTGCTGAAGCGGAAAAGCTTGGAAAAACAGCACTTAATGCAATGAAAAAAGCAGAACTAGCTGATTATGCAAGCACTCAAGGTGTTGAAGTTAACGCTAGTGATACTAAAGCTCAAATGATTGAAAAGCTTACATAAGACAAGCACATATTAAAGCGCTTTCCTACAACGGTGAGTGCAATACACATAGGAGACACTTATGGCAGCAATTACAGCAGCTTCAGTTAAAGAATTAAGAGAAAGAACAGGTGCAGGCATGATGGACTGCAAAAAAGCCCTAACAGAAACCAATGGTGATATGGAGGCAGCGATTGACCTTATGCGTACATCGGGTGCTGCTAAAGCTGCTAAAAAATCAGGCCGTATCGCTGCAGAAGGTCTTGTTAAAGTTAACATCAGTGATGATGGAAAAACAGCAACAATCTTAGAGGTTAACTCTGAGACTGACTATGTTACTAAAGGTGATGACTTTATTGATTTTGTTGACGCCTTGGGTGTGTTAGCACTTAAAACAACGCCTGCCAATATTGACGAGTTTTTAACTCAAACGTTAGATAATGGTGATTCGTTAGAGAAGTCTAGAGAAGACATTGTAGCTAAAGTTGGTGAGAACATTGCTATTCGACGCGTACAAACCGTCACTGTTAGTGGCAACGGCGTTATCGGTGCTTACAAACATGGCGAGCGTATCGCAGTATTGGCCGTCCTAGAGGGTGGTGATGAAGCGCTAGCCAAAGACATTGCTATGCATATTGCGGCAACACGCCCTGAATGTGTTACCGAAGACGAACTAAGCGCTGATCTTTTAGAAAGAGAAAAGGCTATTTTTGTCGAGCAAGCAAGAGAATCTGGCAAGCCGGACAATATTATCGAAAAGATGATTGTTGGCCGCATGAAAAAGTTTGTAAACGAAGTAACGCTTTATGGCCAAGCTTTTGTTAAAGACCCAGACACAACTGTAGGCGCGCTTGCAAAATCAAACGGGGCTGAAGTTAAGTCTTTCATCCGTTTTGAAGTAGGCGAAGGCATTGAGAAGAAAGAAGAAAACTTTGCAGAAGAAGTAGCGGCCCAAATGAAAGGCTAGTACAAAACTCAAGCAAATAAAAAAGGCGCGAAAGCGCCTTTTTTATTGTTTAAAACACACAGAATAAATATATATTAATCACTATGGCTTATAGGTGTGGCCTTATCAAGTACAGGTCTAGATGTGTAACCAAATATATCAATATCTTGATATATATAAACATCCTCTTTTGTAAA
>CAJVCM010000045.1 GCA_910595815.1 Candidatus Thioglobus plumae
TTGAAGCGCTCGGCATGAGTTTGCCAAATTCATCAGCTCAAGATGCAATTTCAGCCGATAAGAATAATGATTGCATTCGTGCAGGTGAAGCAGTACTTAACTTACTTGAAAAAGATATTAAGCCAAATGATATTATGACCATGAAGGCGTTCGAGAATGCCATTACGGTGATTATTACTTTGGGTGGCTCTACTAATGCAGTATTGCATTTGATCGCTATGGCAGATGCGGCTGGCGTTGATTTAAATATTGATGACTTTACTCGAATTGGTGCTAATGTACCTGTGATTGCCGACCTTAAGCCATCGGGAAAATACTTAATGAGTGAGCTGATTGAAATTGGCGGCACATTACCACTGATGAAGATGTTACTCGATGCTGGCATGCTACATGGCGACTGCATGACAGTGACTGGGAAAACTATGGCTGAAAATCTGGCTGATGTTAAGCCGTATGACGACTCTCAAGATATTATCAGATCATTAGATAACCCAATCAAAAAAGATTCTCACTTAAGAATCCTAAGAGGTAACTTGGCTGTTGATGGTGCAGTCGCTAAAATTACGGGCAAAGAAGGTTTAAGTTTTAGAGGTGTAGCTAAATGTTACGGCCGTGAAGAAGAAGCACTTGCCGCTGTACTTAATGATGAAATTAAAGCCGGTGATGTGATTGTGATTCGATACGAAGGTCCTGCTGGTGGCCCTGGCATGCGTGAAATGCTTGCGCCAACTTCAGCAGTAATGGGTAAAGGTCTTGGTGGTGAAGTCGCCCTAATTACTGATGGTCGCTTCTCAGGCGGCACCCATGGCTTCGTCGTCGGGCACATCACCCCTGAAGCATTCAAGGGCGGTGTATTAGCTGTAGTTGAAGATGGTGACGAAATTCTAATCGATGCTGAAAATAACGTATTAGAGTTATTAGTAGATCAATCTATTATTGATGAGCGTCTGTCTCATTGGACACAACCTGCACCAAACTACACTAAAGGTGTATTGGCCAAATTTGCTAAGCTTGCTAAATCGGCTTCTGAAGGCGCAGTGACTGATTAACCTTAAAATTTGAACAGATTTAAAAAGGAGGCTTTCGCCTCCTTTTTTATTTATTGATTAATCAGCTGGGACAAAGACCATTTGCCGATCATCTAGACTAACCGATGCAACCTGAATCTTAATCGTGTCACCGAGTTGGAAGGTTCTTCCTGTGCGCTCACCCTTTAGTTTGTGATGAATATCATCAAAAACATAGTAATCGTCTTTCATGTCACGCATGGCGATCATGCCTTCAACAAAGACATCGGTAAGCTCAATAAAGATGCCGAAGCCTGCTACACCAGAGATCACACCGTTAAAGGTGTCTCCAACTTTGTCACGCATGTATTCACACTTAAGCCACTGCTCCACATCACGAGAAGCATCATTAGCTCTTCGCTCTGTCACCGACAAATGTACACCAGTTTCGATCATTTTCTTAGAAGGCTTTCTTTTGTTTTTATCAAGTACACGGTTAATAGCGCGATGCACTAATAAATCAGGGTACCTTCTAATTGGCGAAGTAAAGTGTGTGTAATCCTCAAAAGCAAGGCCAAAGTGCCCTTCGTTCGCAGGCGTATATACTGCTTGCTTCATGGTACGAAGTACAACCGTTTTAATGATATTTTCATCATCACGGCCTTTAGCATCTACCAATACTTTAGCAAAGTGCTTTGATTCTGGCTGCACGCCACCCTCAAGTGTCAAACCTACCGCTGTTAGAAATTGACGAGTCGTCTCTACTTTTTCAGCCGTAGGTTTAGGGTGGATTCGGTAAAGGAAGTCTTCCTCATTGTGCGCTAGGAACTTGGCTGTGGCCTGGTTAGCCATAAGCATACATTCTTCAATTAATTTGTGAGCATCGTTGCGGACACTAGCAACAATATCATCGATCTTGCCGTTATCGTTAAATAAGATTTGTGACTCAATACGATCAAAATCCATCACACCACGCCTGGTTCTTTCTGCTTTAAGTGCTTTATATAAATCGTATAAGGTGTTTAGATTGTCTAACACCGATGCGTATTCACTGGTTAATGCTTGGTCATGATGCTCTAGTATTTGGCTAACTTTGGTATAAGTTAGACGCGCATGTGACAACATAACAGCTGGGTAGAATTTATAGTCAAGCAAATTACCTTCTGGGTCGATGCTCATCTCACAAGTCATACATAGGCGCTCTACGTCAGGATTAATTGAGCATAATCCGTTCGATAAAGCCTCAGGCAGCATTGGCACTACACGACGTGGGAAATATACTGAATTACCACGATCAATGGCGTCATTATCCAAGTCTGAACCCTCTTTCACATAATGTGAGACATCGGCAATGGCAACAACTAACTTCCAACCGTTGTTGGTTGGCTCAGCAAATACAGCGTCATCAAAATCACGCGAGTCTTCACCGTCGATAGTTACTAACTTCATATCAGTAATATCAATACGGCCTTTTTTATCTTCATCAGTTACTACTGATGGTAATTTAGCTGTTTGTGCTAGAGCTTCTTCTGAAAAATCAACCGGAATACCGTTGCGATAAAGCGCAGAATCGGTTTCTACACCCTCATCCATATAGTTGCCTAAAATTTGAGTAATCTTACCAACTGCTAGACCTTCGAATGATGGAGATTTTACAATCTCAACAATAACAATTTGTTCATTAGTATTATCTTCACTTACTTCAGGAATGCTAATTCTATTACGAATACGTTTATCATCTACAACAACATAAGCACCATCTTCACTAAGGTGTAAACGACCTACAACAGATTTAATGCTTTCAATAACCTTAACAATTTTCGCATCACCACGCTGATTTAACAAACGAGCTTCAACACGATCACCATGAAAAACTAATTGCATTTGTCTAGAGTTAAGTCGCAGATCCTTACCACCCTCATCTAGCACAATAAATCCAAAACCTTTTGGATTAGCAACAATCGTACCTATCAATATTCCGCTTTTGCTACTAAAAATACTAAACACACCATCTCGATCACAACTAAGTTGCTGATCACGAACCATGGCTTTTAATCGGTGAGTTAGTGGTTTCTTTTGTTTACCATCAACTTTTAATAAGTCGTACAGGTCATATTTATTTAAAGGTTTTTCTTTAATAAATTCAAGAATATATTCTCTTGACGGGATAGGGTTATCGTATTTTTCTGATTCTCTCTTTTGGTGGGGATCGTTCATAATTTATTCGTCAAATGGGTGGTTAAGAATTAAGGTTTCGTCACGGTCTGGGCCAGTAGACAAGATATCAATCGGTAGCCCTGAGAGTTCTTCAATTTTACGGATGTAATTTTGCGCTTCAATTGGTAGTGAGTCAAATGAAGAAGTACCAATGGTTGAAGTTTTCCAGCCCGGCATTTCAATATATATTGGTTGTGCATCTGCATAACCCTGCGCATCATACGGTGGTGTGGTAATTTGCTTACCGTTAAGATCGTAAGCAATACAAATTTTAATACTGTCTAAGCTATCCAATACATCAAGCTTGGTTAAACAAATGCCAGTGACTGCATTAAGGTTGAATGAACGATTAAGGGTAACCATATCTAACCAGCCACAACGACGCTGACGCCCTGTAGTTGCGCCAAATTCATGACCCACTGTACCCAATACCTTACCAATTGCATCGCCTTCATCGGTTGATACATCATAAATCAGCTCTGTTGGGAATGGTCCGCCACCAACACGTGTGGTATAAGCTTTAACAATACCAACAACGTAATCAATATCGGTTACACCCACGCCAGAGCCAGTAACTGCACCACCTGAGGTAGTGTTTGATGAAGTAACAAATGGGTAAGTGCCTTGGTCAATATCTAGTAGCGCACCTTGTGCACCTTCAAATAAGACATTTTCATTATTTTTAATGTGCTGATGAATTTGCTCTGTTACATCGGTAATCATAGGTATAACAATCTTAGCTTGCTCTAATGCTTCTGTTAGTGTTGCTTCATAATCTACCGCATCAACACCGTAATAATTAGCCAACGCAAAGTTGTGGTATTCCATCACATCTTTTAGTTTTTCAGCAAATGCGACTTCATCCAAAAGATCACCCACGCGCAATCCGCGACGAGCAACTTTGTCTTCATAAGCAGGGCCAATGCCGTTACCAGTTGTACCGATCGCTGCTTTACCGCGTTTAACTTCACGCGCATTATCAAGTGCAACGTGGTACGGCATAATCAATGGACAGCCCGGTGAGATTTTTAAACGTGATTTGGCATCAACACCTGCCGCATCTAGCTCACCTAATTCTTTAATCATGGCTGACATCGACAACACCACACCGTGGCCAATTAAACATTCTACATTGTCGCGCAAAATACCGGAAGGAATAAGATGAAGTACGGTTTTTTTACCATCAATTACTAACGTATGACCAGCATTATGTCCGCCTTGAAAACGAACCACGCTTGACACTTTATCGGTAATTAAATCAACAACTTTACCTTTACCTTCATCGCCCCATTGGGTACCAATGATTACTACATTTTTTGACATATTAATTCCTACTGATTAATGTTATTGTGCTTGAGATAAAAACTTTAAATCAAACGAAAAACCGGTTGCTGCACGTGCTTGCCCAAAAGAAGCGCTCAGACCATTGTAACGGCCACCTTGTGCTAATGCTTTTGAGTAATCCTCATTGTAAGCAGAAAACACAACGCCGGTGTGATACTCGTAAGCTTTCAGCTCTGCAAGATCAATCATTACTTCAACATTGGCTGTGTTTAATTGGCTACTAATTTTAATTAAATCTTCAATGGCCGATTTGGCTTCAGGTAGATCACTAAAAACATCTAAGGCCTTATCTAAGATACTCGCATCACCTTCAAGCTTCATTAGCGCACTAAATTTGTCTGTATTGCTTAACGCAACACTACCTATAAATTCAGCTAAATCTGGCGTTGAGCGTCTGGCAAAAATTTGTCTTAATTTTGTCACTTGCTCGATGGATAAATTTTCTTGTGCAATCAATGTATTGAAGATTGCCACATTACCTAAACTTAGTACAATTGGGTTAATTGATAATAGCTTTAAACTTTCAAGCATAAGCTCAATCACCTCAACATCAGCTGAAATATCATCAGAACCATAAAGCTCGGCACCGGCTTGAATCGGTGAACGAGATGCATAAAAGTCATCTGCTTTAGTTTGTAAAATAGCATTTACATAACAATATTTTTCAACATTGTTACTGGCACGTTTTGCATCAATACGGGCAATTTGTGGGGTGATATCAGCGTGTACGCCAAGCATCTTACCGCTGGCCGAATCTAAAAACTTAAAGGTTTTCTCATCAACTGAATCTGAAGTCAATAGTAACGACTCAACATATTCAACCATTGGCGGAATCACTAAGCCAAAACCTCTGTCTGCATACAAATCTAAAAGCTGACGACGTATAGATTCAAACGCTAGTGCTCGATCGCCAGTGAGTTCATCTATACCTTCAGGTAATTGCCAAGTACTCATATTAACTCAATACTAAAATTACTTAACTTCTGGGTTAAAGTGACGGAAAAACTCCGTATTTGGATTTAACACCATGATGTCGTTGTTTTGACCAAATGACTTTTTATAAGATTCTAATGAACGATAGAATGAATAAAAGTCTGCATTTTTATTGTAAGCTTGCGCATAATTATTGGCAGATACCGCATCACCTTCACCTCGAATTATCTCAGAATCACGATAAGCATTCGCTAGAATAATCGTACGTTTTTTGTCCGCTGCCGCTCGGATGATCTCAGCCTCTTCTGCACCTTTAGATCTAAACTCTTTAGCTACACGCTGACGCTCTGCTTGCATACGACGATAAACCGAATTAGACACTTCTTGAGACAAATCAATACGCTTAATACGCACATCAATAATTTTAATACCAAATTCACCAATGTCTTTATTGGCCATTTGCAAAATATTGGCCATAATCTCACTACGCTCGCCTGAAACCACATCGGCAATCGTACGCTTAGAGAATTCACTCTTAAGACCAGTTTTAATAATCTGCGCTAAACGATTGTTGGTTCTAGCGATATTACCACCGGTTGATTTATAAAACTGTTCCGCATCAACAATACGCCACTTAACGTACGAATCTACAATCACATTTTTCTTTTCACCGGTTAAAAAACGCTCTGCTGGTGCATCTAATGTTTGAATGCGGTTATCGAACTTAACCACGTTATTAACAAACGGTGTTTTAAATTTAAGACCCGGTGTATCTTCAACCGTTACAATTTCACCTAGACGCAACTTAATGGCTGTTTGGGTTTCATCAACTGTATACAGTGCTGAACTTAAGATTAAGAACAAAACCGCACCAATAATTACTAATATCTTTTGCATTATCTAACCTCTCTATTACGGAAAACATTTCTAACATTCCCCCTTGAATTAGGTTGCCCAGACTGCGCTTCTTGAATAACGATTTCAGTCTGTGTTTTCTTGGCGTTAATTAGTTTATCAATCGGTAAATACATCATGCTGTTAGCTTTTGAATCAACGACTACCTTGCTAGTATTAGCAAACACACTCTCCATGGTTTCACGATACAAACGCTCTCTTGTAACTTCAGGTGCTTTCTCATACTCTGCTAAAATTTGACCAAAACGTGACGCCTCACCTTCAGACTTAGAAACAACTTCTGATTTATAGGCTTTTGACTCTTCAAGCATACGTGCTGCTCTACCACGAGATTTTGGCAAAATGTCGTTAGCATAAGTTTGCGCTTCGTTAATCAAACGCTGCTTATCTTCACGTGCCTTTACCGCATCACTAAACGAAGCTTGTACTTGCTCTGGTGGTTGTGCGTCTTGCATGTTCACCGTAGTAATTTGTAAACCCGTTTGATAAATATTTAACAACTCTTGAGATTTTTCTTTAATATCATCAGCAATTGCCACACGACCTTCAGTCAAAACATAATCCATGGTGTTTTTACCGACTACTTGACGAATCGCACTTTCCACCACATGACGCAGCGTCATATCGGGGTTGGCCACGTTGAATAAGTATGCCTGCACATCATTAATTTTGTACTGTACTGCAAACTTAGCATCAATCATGTTTTCATCTTTAGTCAACATTAAAGATTCAGATGACACGTTACCGCCGCGACGATTACTGATTGCATCACGATAACCAATTTGGGCAGTTCTAATTTGCTCAACATTAACTCGATTTAAAGTCTCAATCGGATATGGTAAATGCCAATGTGGTCCTTGGCCAGTCTCCTCTTGGAAAGCACCAAAGCGTAATTCCACGCCTTTTTCAGCAGGATCGATAATGTAAATACCGGATAAAATCCAAACTAATAAAACTAAAATGAAAATGTATTTAAAGCCACCTGCTGAAGGTAGTCCTGGGGTGTCAGAATTTGACGGTGATTTGCCGCCGAATACACCGCTAAATTTTTTCTTAAAATCTATGATTACCTGGTCTAATTCCGGTGGTGTTTGACCGTTATTGCCCCAAGGGTTTTGATTATTATTGTCGTTCCAAGCCATTCGTTACTTCCATGTGAGTATAAAACCTGAGTTATTTTACCCAAACTATCCTCTATTCAGGCAACTAATATACAGTTGAATTTATACTTAAAAATCAGTAATAACCCTATGTGATAAAACGGCATATGCCTTAATGTGGGCAATATATAGTGTTAAAATAACCGCATTTATTTAGACGTGGGAAGCAGTACAATGAAAAAGCGACTGGCTCTTTTTAACATTGTTTTACTATCAGGCACAATCCACGCTCAAGGCGTTGTACTTAATTGTCAGCAAGATGATGGGCTGCTTTTCCCGAAACAGACGCTTTCTACGGATGACAGTCTAAATGTCATCGCAGATCGAAGTGAAATTACCAAGAAAGATCAGTATCTATTAACTGGCAATGTTTCGCTTAATTCTAGCGAATATTACCTTGCTGCTGACAGAATTAATATTAAAAAATCTAGCAAAACCTCGAGTGCAACTGGTAATGTAAAATTTCAAGATCGTGATTTAATGATGATAGCTGATACAGCCTTTGTCCAGAAAAAAGATGACAGCACCTATACCTCTTTAGAGCGAATTAAGTTTCACTATCCAAAATTACAAATTAACGGCGGAGCAAAAAAAATCACCAATAATGGTGTCGAGCAGGTATTCGATTCTTCAACTTACAGCCTCTGTCCACTAGGTAATACTGACTGGCGCATGAAGGCCGACAAAATAACCCTAAATACAGCTGCTAACCAAGGTGTTGCTGAAGATGTTACCGTTGAGTTCTTTGGTGTGCCTATTTTCTACTCTCCTCGCCATACCTGGGTATTAGAAGGTCGAGGCTCAGGATTTTTAGCACCAGCTTTTGGTAGTTATAACGACTCTAACTCTAGTGCTTACCAAGTCAGAATTCCTTATTATTTTAATATCGCCCCTGATCGTGATTTTTTACTTTCACTCAACCAATTATCGAGTCGTGGTAGTGTTTTAGAGGGTAAATATCGCCAGCTTATTACCGGTGGTGACAATTGGGATAGTGGTCGTTTTGAAGCCGAAGGTCACTATTTATACAAAGATGATATTACCAGTCAAGATCGCTGGTTGTTAAATTCTAAATTAGATTTAACACTTAACAAAAGAACTAAACTCAATATTGTTACTAACCGTGTATCAGACACTGATTATTTCAAGGAAATCACGCATGAAGACACCTCTGTCTCATCGCTTGATTCACACGCCAACTTGTTATACGACGATGAAAAAAGAAACCTCTATTTTTCAGTATTCTCTGAGAACAAACAACTTATTAATAGTGGTGCAGAAACCTATACGCGCGCACCAGAAGTTTTAATTTCTAAAGACGTTGAAGCTTTGGGTGGTCGAAATATCAATCTATCAATTTTAAGCACTAAATTTGCACACAAAAACCCAGATAAAGATACTGGTATTCGTACTCATGCACAAATCAATTTTTCCAGAACCATTAGTAATAATGCCTACACATTAACACCCAGTTTAAATATCTCTAATACCGATTATGCAATGAATGGCTCTGCTAATCAAAATCGCAGCATCGCCCAATTTAGGCTTGACTCTAAATTATTCTTAGAAAGGGAGACGCGATTATTTGATCGGGATGTGATTCAGACACTGACACCGAGACTGGCTTACAACTACACACCTAAAAAAGACCAAATCGATCTGCCAAATTTTGACTCAGAGGCTAAGAGTAATTCTTACGAAAGTCTTTTCTCTAGTCAAAAATTTACTGGTATTGACAGAATCAACAATGCCAATGACATTACTATTGGCTTCGAGTCTGACTTTATTGATGAAGAAACAGGCAGTACTTACCTTTCCTTAAAGGCGGCACAAGCATTCTATTCTGATGATCAAGATCTTGATATTAATGGCGCTTTAGCAAATCGAAGAAAGTACTCGGATATTTTTGCTTCTGCCAATTTCACGTTCAATGACTACACATTCAATAACGCGTTTCAATACAATCCAGAAACCAGCAAGATTGACAAACGAGATAGTGCTATCACTTATTCACTCAGTCCTAGAAAATTTTTAACTATTGCGCATCATGACGATCAAGGTAAAAAATCAGTGGAACTTTATGGCGCTTACCCAGTATTCAACAATGTGCATATTTTTACCGGTATTAATCGTTCATTAACGGATTCAATCACCAATAAAGAAACAACCGGTATTGCCTACGAATCTTGTTGTTGGGCAGTGCGTTTAGCGCACTTTAAGAAACATCTAAGTGGTAATGATTATGATTATGTTACTAAATTTGAATTGGTACTTAAAGGCTTAGCGTCTAGTACGCCAGAACTTGCCAGACGTTTAGAAAAAAATATTCCAAACTACTTGGCCAACCTTGATGACTAAACATATGAAGTATTTACTATCACTGGTGTTTACCTTGTCGTTAAACACACTGGCAGCACCTAATAGCATCATTGCCGTTGTTAATGACGAACTCATCACTTTTGACGCTATTAATCAAGATATCAAACCCAACTCAACTAAAGAATACAAAATGCAGCTGGTTGATCATCAAATTGATTTAGCACTACAATTACAAGAAATCAAAAAAATTGGCATTGAGCCAAAAGTCACCTCTATCAACGCCTCACTTAGTGATATTGCTTCAAAAAATAAATTAACGCTTGCCCAGTTACAATCTTTAGATCAATTTGATGAAATTGTTCAAGACATTACCGATCAATTATCATTAATTGGCCTTAAGCAATATATTGCACAAAAGGCAGATGCTCATTTAACAGCAGCCGAAATTGAAGCTGAACTTGCTAAAAAACCAAACGGGTTAAACGACTTAAAAAAACAAGTAAAAATTGCACAAATAGCAATTAGTTCAATTGATCAAACTAATTCAGTATTGCAATCTCAAGATGATCTTATTAAACAATTTTTAATCGATCTCAGTCATAAGATCGAGAAAGGCACATCTTTCTCAGATTTAGCCAAATTACATTCTCAAGACTCTTCATACAAAGATGGTGGAGAGTCTGGCTGGCTGATGACAGACGACCTTCCGGCTGTGTTTAAAAAAGAGATTGACAAACTGACCAAAGATGTTTTGTCTAAACCATTTAAAGCAGGTAAAGGCTGGCGAATCATAAAAATTATTGACACAAGGAAGATCGATATTCGCATCAGAATTATTAAAGCAAAACTTATTAAGGCAAAACAAAATACTTATTTTAAGGACTGGGTTAAAACACTCAGGAAAGACGCCTATATAGAAATCTTTGATCACAAACTATAAGCGTATCACCCATGTCTAAATCGATCATTATCTTTGGATTTCACGCTATCCAGGCGCAGTTAGATTCTAATCCTGAATGCTTACTCAAAGTATTAACACTAGATAATCGCAACGATAAACGCCTAAATACGTTAATCACTCAACTTGATCGTCTAGGTATTAATACACAGCAAGCCAACAAACATCAATTAGATAAACTTACCAAAAATCAAACACACCAAGGTATTGCAGCTGAAATATTATTACCCACCCTACCTAACCTAAATGACTTAATACATCATATTGAAAAACTCGATAATAACAGCTTAATACTAATATTAGATTCTATTCAAGACCCAAGAAACTTAGGTGCTTGTTTACGTAGTGCTAATGCTGCCGGTGTGGATTGCGTAGTCATTAACAAAGATGGTTCAGCGCCAATTAACGCATTAGTACACAAAACTTCAGCAGGTGCGCTAAACCAACTTAAGATTTTTTCGGTGACTAATTTATCACGTACCATTAAAGCACTAAAAGAGCATAATATTTGGGTAGTTGGGCTAGATGGTGCGACAGATCAATCACTTTATCAAATCGATCTTACAACACCAACTGCGATAATCATGGGTGCTGAGGGTTCAGGCTTACGTTCACTGACCAAAAAATCTTGCGATCAATTGGCCATGATCCCAATGCAAGGCAATGTTGAAAGTTTGAATGTTTCTGTTGCGACAGGTGTTGCCTTATTTGAAGCTAGCAGGCAGCGCCACCTCTAAACTATTAACATTAATTAAATTAAACCCTAAAAGCTTGATTTTTTGGTAAAATTGTCAAGTTTTTACAATACTGATGAAACAAGGAATACCCGAGCTAATAAAGCTTTTTAAATTCGCCTCTAAGTCATTAATCTTTTCACAGGTTTATCAAGTGAAAGATTTTCCTAGAATTAGCGCTTTAGTCAGCAATCAAGACGCATCGGTTAGTGTTGAATTAAATTTTAGCACTGAGAATAATAGAATTCCTTGTATTACCGGTAAAATCGAACTGGATGTGGCACTCACCTGCCAACGTTGTTTAAATGAAGTCAGTGTTCATTTGCAGCCTAAATTTCAGCTTGCTTTTTTAAAAAACGAACAACAGGGCGAAGAGCTAGACTCTAGCTTTGAGACGATTCTAAATGCTGACGAAGAATTTTCGACTATAGAATTTATAACGGATGAAGTGTTAATATCCATCCCGATGATTCCCATGCATGAGCATGAGTGTGCATCGTACAAAGACACAACGCCGATAAAAGAGCAAAAGCGTGAAAACCCTTTTGCAGTATTAAAACAATTGAAAAACCCAACTAAGGAGTAAAAAAAATGGCTGTACAAAAAAGTAGAAAAACCCCTTCAAAAAGAGGTATGCGTCGTTCACACAATGCACTAACTAGCCCAGCACTATCTGAAGATCAAGAAACAGGTGAAACCCACTTGCGTCACCATGTAACTGCTGATGGTTACTACCGTGGTAAAAAGGTCATCAATAAAGTGGAAGACGTTCAGGAAGTAGAAGCTTAAGTCCTAATGACGGTCAAGGTATCAATTGATGCCTCAGGGGGAGATCATGGGATACCAGTTACTATTGTAGCTGGTCTTAAAGCCTTGGGCGCGTTTCAAGACTTACACCTAAATTTTGTAGGTGACGAGTCTGCAATTCAAGCAGAGCTTGCTAAGCACTCATCCGTACAAAAACTATCTAATCGTTTCAATATTACTCACGCTAGTGAAGTGATTAAAATGAACGAATCCCCTTCAATCGCACTGCGTAAAAAGAAAGATTCATCAATGCGTGTTGCTATCAATCTAGTCAAAGACGAAACCGTTGATGCTTGTGTTAGTGCTGGCAATACTGGTGCACTAATGGCCATTTCACGTTTTGTATTAAAAACCATTAAAGGTATTGACCGCCCTGCCATTATGGGTCGCATGCCAACTATGACAGGCCATACTCACATGCTAGACTTGGGTGCGAATGTTGATTCCAAACCAGAAGCTTTGGTTGAGTTTGCGGTAATGGGCTCTATTGCTGTTGAGCATACTGAAAATATCACCGCACCTAGTGTAGGTCTTCTCAATATTGGCGAAGAAGAAATGAAGGGTAATGACAACATTAAAAAAACAGCAGAATTACTTAAAGCCTCTAATTTAAATTATGTTGGCTTTATTGAAGGTGATGATATCTACAAAGGCACTGTCGATCTAGTGGTTTGCGATGGCTTCGAAGGCAATATTGCGCTTAAAGCATCAGAAGGTGTGGCAGCAATGATGGGGCATTATCTAAAGCAAGCATTCACCAAAAATATTTTTACTAAAATTGTCGCTCTGATTGCGACACCGGTTTTAAAAGATTTTAAATCTAGTTTAGATCCTGGAAAATATAATGGTGCTAGCTTATTAGGTCTCCGCGGTATTGTAATTAAAAGCCATGGCGGTGCGAATGCTGATTCATTTTTCCAAGCAATCAAAGAAGCTTACCTTGAAGCACACGCTAAAATCATTGAAAAGATTACCGCTCAGGTATCATTAGAACTAGAAAATCAAAAAGGTAAAGCTAATGAGTAAATTTGCAAGAATCATTGGTACAGGCTCTTATTTGCCACCTAAAGTAGTGACCAATGATGACTTATCCAAAACCATTGATACTTCCGATGAATGGATTAGCAGTAGAACGGGTATTAAAGAAAGACGCGTTGTTACTGATGAGTCTACTTGTGATTTAGCCATTATTGCTTCTAATAACGCACTTGAAATGGCCGGCATTGATGCCAGTGAATTAGATTTAATCATCCTTGCCACTACCACACCAGATAAAATTTTTCCAGCAACAGCAACCATGTTGCAAACGGCGATTGGTGCATCGTGTCCTGCCTTTGATCTTCAGTCAGTTTGCGCAGGATTTGTCTTTGCACTTACTACAGCTGAGCAATATATCAAAACCGGTGCGGCTAATAAAGTACTGGTTGTTGGTAGTGAAACCTTATCTCGCATTGTTGATTGGAGTGACCGCTCAACCGCTATTCTTTTTGGTGATGGTGCTGGCGCCGTTGTGCTTAGTGGTAGCGAAGAAACCGGCATCCTACATTCAAAACTCTATAGCGATGGTAATTACTTATCTTCGTTGCAAGTGAGTAATAACTATATCAACGAAACTGGATTTATTGAAATGTCAGGCAATGAAGTCTTTAAGATTGCTGTTAATCGCCTTTCTTCTTTAGCGGAAGAGACGCTTAAAGAATGTAACATGAGTTCAGATGAGCTTGATTGGATGGTGCCTCATCAGGCCAATATTCGTATTATTTCTGCAGTCGCTAAACGCATTAAAACCCCAATGGACAAAGTCATTGTTACCCTAGAAAAACACGGCAACACTTCAGCTGCTTCTATTCCATTAGCCCTAGATACAGCGGTGCGAGACGGTCGCATTCAAAAAGGTCACACCTTGTTATTTGAAGGTATTGGCGGTGGTTTTAGCTGGGGTAGTGTTTTAGTTAAATTCTAAAACTTTCTTGATTGTAATTGTTCGGTCAGATTACACAATTCATCTGTGTCTACACTTAATTGATCTAACTTTTTAAAAGCTTGTTGATACAACTGCTGATAGGTTTTTGTTGCTTTATCTAAACCTAATAGCGCGGGATAAGTCGGTTTATTTTTATCAGTATCTGAATGCTGATTTTTACCTAATACACCTTCAGGGGTAAGCACATCTAAAACATCATCTTGAACTTGGTAAGCCAAGCCTATATCCTGCGCAAAACCATGTAATATCTGCTGATCTTCGGCACGACACTGGCTTGAAACTAAAGCGCCTAATTTAACCGAACAACTGAGTAGTGCACCGGTTTTCTTTCGGTGCATGTTTTGTAGAGTTTCGATATCAATGATTTTTGAGACCACAGACAAATCGATTGATTGACCTTCAGCCATCTCAAAAGCCGCATGTGTAAGTGCTTGCAATAAAGCTATTCGCACCTCAGTTGATAAGCCATCATCATTGGTTAGCACCTCAAAGGCCAAGGCCTGTAAGCCATCACCTGCCAATATAGCCTGAGCCTCGCCAAATTGCTTATGACAAGCGGGTTGATTATGACGTATATCGTCATCATCCATCGCTGGTAAATCATCATGAATCAAAGAATAAGCATGAATCAATTCCACAGCGCAAGCGCTCGAATCGACTAAATCAAGATCTGCACCAAAAGTATTGGCCACAGCATAAGTTAAGATTGGTCGGAAACGCTTACCACCAGACAATACGCTATAACGCATGGCTTCGGTCAAGCTACCTTGGATCGATAAATATCCATCTAAGTGCTGATTAACACGTTGAGCATAGTCTTTAAAACTCATAAAATCGTCTTTAAAGTTAGTCTAATGGTTTTTGAGTTTGATAATCATCATCAGCACTTAACAATGCGATTTTTTGCTCTGCTGCGCTCAGTGCTGATTGACATTGGCGTGTTAGTTGTACGCCTTGTTCGAAATACTTCAACGAATCTTCCAGGCTTAGATCACCAGATTCCATGGTCTTTACAATGCTTTCCAATTCCAGCAAGCCTTTATTAAAATCAAATTTTTTTGTCATATTATCTCTCTCCGCCACCACCGGCTTTATTAAGTATTTTATCCATTAACCATGCTGGTAACAACCTCATTAAAATGGCAAACAATTTGGTTGGAAAAGTCACGTGATAATGAATCTTTGCTTGCTTGGCGCTTAGCGCATGTTGTGCGCATTTTAATACTGCAGTTGCTGGCAGAGTAAAATCTACCAATTCATCAGATTGCAAGCGCTTAATCATTTTTTCATAATTTGATTGGTAATCACTATTGCCCATATCCACATGTTTCATAAATGCTTTATAGGCATTGATTCTAAATTTAGATTCAATGGGCCCTGGCTGGATTAAAGATAACTGCACATTGGTATTAGCCAACTCTAAGCGCAATGTATTGACCAAACCCTCTATGGCAAATTTAGAGGCGTTATAAGGCCCTCTAAAAGGCATTGCCACAAAACCCAATACAGAGCTTAAATAAATAATTCGACCTTCATTCTTTGGCTTCATTTTTGGCAAAACTAAATTGGTGAGCTCATGCCAGCCAAATACATTGGTTTGAAATTGCTCTTCTAATGCTTGGCGAGAAATATCTTCCAACGCCCCCACTTGCCCATAAGCGCCGTTATGAATCAAACCGTACAAATCATCCGTTTGTTCAAAAACAGCTTTAATTGCTACATTAATAGACCGAGATGAGGATAGATCTAGCACAAAAGCATCAAAACCTTGTTGTTTGAGTTGCTCTACGTCTTTAATATCTCTGGCGGTGGCAAACACTCGATAACCCTCATGCCTTAAGCCTTGCGCTAAACACAGGCCAATCCCACTAGAGCAGCCCGTAATTAGGACTGATTTCATTGTTGTGCTTTAGTCCAGAATTTAGCCACATCCTTTAACTCAGGATTGATACTTTGTGAACGGAGTAACAAGAAGTCATAAGCCATTCTAAATCTTGGGTTTTGTAATAAGTCATCCACTTTTTTAGGGTGCATTTTTTCTAATTTTGATTGCATTATCCAAATATCTTTAATTCTAGCGGTGAGCCACTTTGGTAATGAAACTTGCTTAATTTGATTGATAATTACTTCTTCAGAGGCTTGCGTCATTGCCAAATAAAATGAACGCTGTTTTTTCTTAATCATAACAAAGCGCTCATTTTGCGCTTGCCATAAAAAGACAGCAAACAAAAAAACAGGGGTAACAGGCTTGTTTTGTTTAATACGTGTAGCCGTATTTAACAATGCTTTTTTAATAAAATCATTTTTATGTGTTTGTTTAAACAAATGCTTTAATAAGCCATATTTTTCTAATTGTTCATAAACCTCAAATCCATATTCATTATGAAATAACTTAATACACTCTTCATACAAGCGTGCCGGTGAGATATTGCTGAGTAATGAGGCTTGATCTAAAATACAATTTTTGACTTCGTCACTAAGCTCGGCACCTAATTTTTCTCCAAAACGAACTGCTCTAATCATGCGTACAGGGTCTTCAGAAAAGCGAAGTTTGGCCTCTCCAATGATATGGATCTCTCTCGCTTCAAGGTCTTTTAAACCGCCAACATAATCAATCACTTCATGCTTATGTATATCGTAATATAGCGCATTAATGTTAAAGTCTCGACGCACCACATCATCTTCAAGATTGCCGTAGCAGTTATCACGTACGATTACACCACTCTTTGCTGTTTGCACCTGTCCTGATCGAAAAGTAGCCACCTCAATAAATTTACGAGCGGAAAACATCACATGCACTAAACGAAAACGTCGTCCAATTAAACGTGAGCGCTTAAACAGTTTGTGCACCTGTTCAGGTTTGGCGTTAGTTGCTATATCAAAATCTTTAGGCTCTAATCCAAGCAATAAATCTCGAACACAGCCACCCACTAAATACACCTCAAAACCAGCCTTATGAATGGTATTGACCACCTTTAGTGCGTCTTTGTCTAGGAATTTTTTATCAAATTCAATACTTTGACGAATGGGTTTCATGCAATATTTAAAAAATTATAAATGTTGAAGATTGACTACAGGCTGCTGAGTCCAGCCGGGTTGTTGATATTCTGCAATCACTTCGGTGTAAACACCACCACGCACATTAAAAATCGATTTTAAACGCATAAAACGTGGATTGGTTGCTGTTACTAAATCGTCTAAAATTTGATTGGTGACTGCCTCATGAAAAGTACCCTCATCACGAAATGACCAAATATACATTTTTAAAGACTTAAGTTCAACACAGGCTTTGTCAGCAATATATTCTAAATGTAGTGTGGCAAAATCAGGCTGTCCTGTTTTTGGACACAGACAAGTGAACTCTGGCATATCTATTCTAATAACATAATCACGATCGGCATTAGGGTTGTCAAAAATCTCTAACTCTTTGTTGGGTTTGCTTGGCATTAGTTATATCCTTATGTAAAAACTACTTGACTATTTTAGCAAGATAATAGGAAAATTTCCCATGTCTATAAAAATAGAAAATTAAAATAAATAACAGCATAAGCGCGTGCACCCACCACAACCCAACGATTGGCGTTGAATCACCACGTTCCAAGGTGGACATTGCAGTTTTTAGGGTGACAATATACAAAATAAAAATAAATACTCCAATCAGTACGCCTAAATTCTTACCCCCTCTAGGAGAGGCCTTACCAAGTAAAACACCCAAAGCAGACAGAAGTAGAATACTAATTGGTTGTGATAAACGCCATTGCAATTCTGCTGCCGATTTCAGGTCACTAGAACGGAATAAATCAATGGTATTTTTTCCTTCAGTTTTGATATTACTGACAACAGACTGCCCCACCTCACCATCAATAATTTGTAAGTCGTACAAACCAAATTTCAAGATTTTTTTATTATTATCTCCGGGAAATCCATGATAGCGCGTTCCATTCTTAAGGCGTAAATAAACACTTTTAGTGGTGACATCAGTATATTTTTGCGCTTGTTCGGCCAATGTAATAATAGACTCAGACCCTGCCAATGTATAGATAAAGATTTCCTCCATATCTTGATCACTACCCTCTTCTCCCGCAATGACCTTAGAAGCATAAAAAACAATATCACCGCCTTTAAACTCTTGAAACTCGCCTTGCTTAATAAATGAAAATTCTGAAGCGTTCTCAGTGCGGTCCATAATCATGCTTCTTTGCTGTTTAGACCAGGGCACTACGACAGTAGTTAAGAATAAAACAAATACAAAAAGAGAAAACACAATTGGTCGTATAAAACTCATAAAATGCTTATCACCTAATCCTAAAGAGTTCATTACAATTGCTTCAGAACTTTTATATAGGGCGCTAATAGACAGAATAATTGCTAAAAACAAAGACAATGATAAAATCAAGGGTACATCTCTAATCATCTTAAAGCCAATTAATGGCAATAAATCTACAACTGGAATGCCTTGCTTAAGACTTTCTTTAATCACTAAAACCAATTGGTTGCCAAACACAACCAAGCCGATCACAATAAACACTGCTGCCAGTAACACCAATACATTACGCATCAAGTATTTAGCAAGAAGTGTGTTATTAGGCTTAAAGACCGATGAAAATTTC
>CAJVCM010000046.1 GCA_910595815.1 Candidatus Thioglobus plumae
ACACTGTCTTTGCCGATGAATTCAAAGGTTATGCCAATAGTGAGTGTGGATGATCTAGAGGCTCAATTTGTTGCTGTGGTGACTAATCGTGGGCGTTTGTTGGTTTTCCCAATTGCTGAATTGCCAATCTTGTCTAAAGGTAAAGGTAATAAGTTAATCCAAATTCCAAGTAAAGATGCCAAGGAAAGGCAAGAATTTGTTGTTGGTATTTGTGTTTTATTAGACACTCAAAACCTTAAGGTTTATGCAGGTAAACGTCACCTTACCATCAAATTCCAAGACTTAACTAATTATGTTGGTAATCGCGCTCGTCGTGGTAACGTATTGCCAAAAGGCTATCAAAATGTTGCCACAATCGAAGCAGTTGATTGATAAAGCTTTACAAGGCTTTAACCGCACACCAATTGAGGTTTAGCATGAACTGTCAACAGGTATAATAATACTTTTTTTTAACGATTTTTCCGAATTATGTTCGTCCTAAAAATTGTCACTGATTTTGCTTCTGCGCATTCGCTGAGAAATTATCCAGGTGATTGTGCACGTCTACACGGCCATAATTGGCAAGTTGAAGTATCAGTTGAATCTGAAGTGCTTAATGATTTAGGCATTGCAATCGATTTTCGTGAAATTAAAAAACAAACTAAGGCCGTTGTTAAGCGACTAGATCATCAATATTTGAATGAAATTCCTCCATTTGATGAGCTTAATCCGACGGCTGAAAATATCGCCAAATATTTTTATGACGAAGTGGCAAAACTTATTAACAATCCAGATGTTCGCGTATGCGAGGTTATTATCTGGGAAACCCCTAGAGCATCAGTTGCTTACTCGGAGAATAAATGATGAAATCATGCGATCTGCCTGATACACAAAACAACAAAGACACGCGTCAAATCGTGATTGATAAAGTGGGCATTAAAGATATCTCCCACCCAATTACATACGTTGATCGAAATGGAAAGCACATGCCAACCATTGGTAACTTTACCATGACTGTGACACTGCCAGAGCATGTTAAAGGTACACATATGTCGCGTTTTATTGAAATTTTGAATGACGGCCCATGTGAGTTTAATAGTGGAAATTTTGATAGGATTATTAACAAGGTTCGTGAAAAGTTAGAATCTGATACAGCGCATATAACCTTGGATTTCCCATTTTTTAGAAAGAAAGCCGCACCTTCTTCAGGCGTGGAGTCAATGATGGATTATCAGGTGACTTTGTACGGCGTATTAGATAAAGGCGAATCAGAAGTGATGATGAAAGTCGTGGTGCCAGTAACCAGCCTATGCCCTTGTTCAAAGAGCATTTCTAAATATGGTGCACATAATCAACGTTCGCACATTACTATCAAGGCTAAAGCTGCTAAAGGTCAAACACTTTATATTGAAGATCTAATAGATCTTGCTGAGCGTAAGGCTTCATGTGAGTTGTACGCTATTTTAAAACGTGAAGATGAAAAGGTTGTGACCGAAAGGGCGTATGACAACCCTGCGTTTGTTGAGGACTTAGTACGAGATATTGCCGTTGAACTTAATAACGATGAAAAAATTAGTTACTACCGTCTTGAATCAGAAAATTTTGAATCGATTCACAATCATTCAGCCTACGCATTAATCGAAAATCAAAAATAAACCGTGCAACACAATACTGACAATTTAAGAATCACTTCAAGTGCGCCAATGATAGCGCCCCACGAATTAATGGGGAAATACCCATTAAGTGAGAGCGGCTCAGCGAACATCTTTCAAACAAGAAAAGCTATTAAAGACATTTTAGAAGGTCGAGATAAGCGCTTAATGGTGATTGTAGGTCCTTGCTCTATCCACGATTCTAAGTCTGCACGTGAATATGCAGAAAAACTTTTAGTACTAAAAGAACAATTAAGTGATGATTTGCTTATTGTGATGCGTGTCTATTTTGAAAAGCCACGCACTACAATTGGTTGGAAGGGGTTGATTAATGACCCAGATTTAGACGAAAGTTTTAATATCGACAAAGGTCTTAAGATTGCACGTCATCTATTAACAGATTTGGCAGAGATGGGTATGCCAGTCGCCGTTGAGTACCTTGACTTAATTACGCCACAATATATTTCAGATTTAATTTCTTGGGGTGCGATTGGCGCACGTACGACTGAGAGTCAATCTCATCGTGAGCTGGCCTCAGCCTTGTCTTGCCCTGTTGGCTTCAAAAATGGCACCACAGGCTCGCTTAGCGTAGCCATTGATGCTATTAAATCAGCTAACAATCCACATCATTTACTCTCAGTCAATAAAGAGGGTGGTGTGAGTCATTACACCTCGTCAGGCAATGAAACATCACACATTATCCTGCGTGGTGGTGCTGATGGCCCAAATTATTCGAAAGCACATATTGATAAAACAGTAGCGCAGTTAAGGGTGGAAGGTCTATTAGATAAGATCATGGTAGATTTTTCGCATGCCAATAGTCAAAAACAATTCAAAAACCAGCTGCTCGTTGGTGAGGATATTGCTGGCCAAATTGGCGCTGGATCGCAAGAGATTTTTGGGGTGATGATTGAGTCGCATATCAATGAAGGAAATCAGCCGGTTGGACCGTTAGAATCGCTCCAATACGGGGTTAGCATTACCGACAGTTGTATTGGTTGGGCTGATACTGAAAACTTGCTACAAACACTGACACAAGCTGTCCAAAAAAGAAACGCATAAACCATTGATTTTTAATTAATTTTCTTAATTAATTTTTTTCTAAAAAACCCCGCTTTATTTCCACATCTTTGTTGTCTAAAAATGCCTGTTAGGGTACAATAAATGTTAATTTAATTAAGCCTTTTTTGTATGTCTGAAAACACCGATAATCCAGAAAGTTTCGAGCCTAATTTCCCGATAGTTACCATTGAAGATGAGATGCGAGATTCCTACTTGGAATACGCAATGAGTGTCATCGTCGGTCGTGCCTTACCCGATGTTCGAGACGGCCTCAAGCCAGTGCATCGTCGAGTACTATATGCGATGGATGTTCTGGGTAACGATTACAACAAATCTTACAAAAAATCAGCCCGTATTGTCGGTGACGTGATTGGTAAATATCACCCGCATGGTGACACAGCCGTATACGACACAATTGTACGTATGGCGCAGCCATTCTCAATGCGCAACATCCTAATCGATGGTCAAGGTAACTTCGGCTCGGTTGACGGTGACTCAGCAGCGGCAATGCGTTATACGGAAATCCGTATGGCTAAGCTTTCACACGAATTATTACGTGATCTAGAAAAAGATACGGTTGATTTTAATGAAAACTACGATGGTTCTGAATCTGAACCATCGGTACTTCCAACACGTGTGCCAAACTTATTGGCCAATGGCTCATCTGGTATTGCCGTTGGTATGGCGACTAACATCCCGCCGCATAATCTAGGCGAAGTGATTGAGGCTTGTCTTAGAACTATCGACAATGAAGATATCACCGTTGATGAGTTATTAGAAGTTATGCCAGGACCTGATTTCCCAACAGCCGGCATTATCAATGGTTCTAGTGGTATTCGTCAAGCTTACGAAACGGGCAAGGGTAAGATCTACCTGCGTTCAGTTTCACATGTTGAGGGTGAAGACAAGCAAAGCATTGTGGTGACAGAATTACCTTATCAAGTCAATAAAGCCAAACTCATTGGTAAGATTGCAGAGCTTGTTAAAGACAAGCGTATTGATGGCATTACCGGTCTTAGAGATGAGTCTGATAAAGACGGTATGCGTATGGTGGTTGAGCTGCGTCGTGGCGAAGTACCAGAAGTTATGCTTAATAATCTTTACAAGTTGACTGAAATGCAAACTGTATTCGGTATCAACATGGTGGCGATTGACAAAGGCATGCCTAAATTAATGACACTCAAAAGCATCTTAGAAGCCTTTATTGCGCATCGTCGTGATGTTGTCACCCGTCGCTCTATCTTCGATCTAAACAAAGCTAGAAACCGCGCTCACTTGTTAGAAGGCCTGTCAGTTGCATTACATAACATTGATGAGATCATCGAGTTGATTAAAGCTGCGGCCAATCCTACCGAAGCAAAAGTCAGCTTAGCCGCTAAAACATGGCAAGGTTCTGTAATTAAAGAACTTATTGGTGATCGTGATATGGCGATGTTCAAGCCAGAAGATTTACCAGCAGAGCTTGGCTTGCAAGCCAGTGGTGATTACCAATTGTCACAAAAGCAAGCGCAAGCGATTCTTGACCTTAAGCTTCATCGTTTGACTGGTTTAGAAAAAGATAAGATTTTTGATGAATTTAATGAATTATTAGAGCGCATCAAGCACTTATTAGATATCTTGCAAAATCCTGACAGACTGATGCAAGTGATTCGTGATGAGCTGAATGAGATTCGTGACAACTATGCGAATGGTCGTATGACTGAAATTTTGGAGCATAAGATAGATCTAACTTTGGAAGACTTAATTGCCCAAGAAGACCGCGTGGTGACATTGTCCCATGGCGGCTATGTGAAGGCGCAATCGCTCAGTGATTATCAAGCGCAGCGTCGTGGTGGTAAAGGTAAGGCGGCAACGAAGATGAAAGATGAAGACTTTGTTGATCAATTATTTGTGGCTAATTCCCACGATACGGTATTGTGTTTCTCATCTACTGGTAAGGTGCATTGGCTCAAAGTTTATGAGTTGCCAATGGCATCACGTACAGCACGCGGTAAGCCAATTATTAACTTATTGCCATTAGAAAAAGACGAAGTAATTAATGCAATCCTTCCAGTTTCTGAATTTAATGATGAGCAGTTTGTATTTATGGTGACCAGTAGTGGTACTTGTAAGAAGACTTCACTGACTAATTTCGCCCGCCCAAGAAAAGGTGGCATCATTGCTATTGAACTTAGAGATGGTGACAAACTGGTTGGTGTAGAAATCACCTCAGGTGAGCATGACATTATGTTGTTCTCAGCCAATGGCAAGTCTATTAGATTTAAAGAATCAGACGTGCGCGCCGTAGGCCGTACTGCAATCGGTGTACGCGGCATCAAGCTCACTGATGACGAAGTAGTGTCACTCATTGTTGCAGAGCAAGATAGTCCAATTCTAACGGCCACTGAAAAAGGCTATGGTAAGCGCACTGCACTCGATGAGTATCGCGCTCAAGCACGTGGCGGTTCGGGTGTGATCTCTATCAAGACATCTGATCGCAATGGTAAAGTCGTAGGTGCTATCCAAGTCACTGACGAAGATGAAATGATGTTGATCTCTAATAAGGGCACTTTGGTTCGTGCAAGAGCCGTCGATGTTTCCATCATTGGTCGTAACACTCAAGGTGTGACGTTGATTAACATCGTCAAAGGCGAGAAATTAGTGTCAGTCGCTAAGATTGCTGAAACTGAAGAGGAAGACGCGGAAGGCGAAGAGCAAGCTACTGAAGAGTAGCATTGATAGGCTTTAGCTGTTAACAAAACAAAAGGCCTTGAAGTTAATTATTACTTCAAGGCCTTTTTTTATAATAAACATATAATATATGAGGTTGATATGAAAATTATAAAATTAAGTCTGGGTATTGTTGTTACTGCAATAGTGGCGTTTATCGTCAATGCAGAAATGGACCACACAAACATGGATCATTCAGCAATGATGAATCATAGTAAACCCGTTGTTCAAACTACTAAAGTAACATTGACTGAATCAGGTACTGACCCATTCGCTGTTATGCAAGAGGCGATTATCGCATTAGAGGCTAACCCAAATACTAATTGGGAGAAAGTCAACATCGAAGCACTACGATTGCACTTAATTGAAATGCAAGATATGACGATCAATGTTGATGTCAAACAACAGCATATCGATAATGGTTTTCAGGCCGTGGTTACGCCAACAACCAATAGGGCAGTAAAGTCACTTACTAGAGTGCTGTCAGGGCATCCAGCGCAAATGAAAGCAGAAACGGGCTGGGATATGCAAGTGCAAAATAATGACGGTGTATTCACACTAACCGTAACGACTGACAATGCTAAAGATATTGCCAAAATCAGAGGCTTGGGCTATATAGGTGTTATGGCCTACGGTAATCATCATCAACCTCACCACTGGGCAATGGCGTCAGGTGACAATCCACATGCTGGGCATAGTATGAAACATTAGTAGTAATTAGGAAATATTTATGAAAAACTATATAGCGATCTCAGGATCAATTTTTGCCATTGTGGCATTTGCACATTTGCTTAGAATTATTGACGGATGGGAGGTTGTTGTTAATGGTCAAGCAGTACCTATGACCATTTCTTATATAGCTTTTGTGGCGACAGGGCTGTTGGCTGTTTGGGCGTTTAGAGCTAAGTAATTTAGTGCTCTCGAGTTGCGCTAAACACTAGGTTTGGATGGCGCTCTATCGTTAACTGCAGATTAACCATAGATGGCGCTAAATAAGTTAGCATGCCAGCAGAGTCAATCGCTACATTATTACCGACCTTGATTTTGAGCTGTTCAATATCTTTATCATCACCTGTGACCCAACGCGCAGTGGCAATGGCAATGGTTTCAAACTGACAATCAACCCCGTATTCATACTTGAGTCGATGAGCAACCACATCAAACTGCAAAATACCCACTGCACCTAGGATCTGAGCACTATTCATTATTG
>CAJVCM010000047.1 GCA_910595815.1 Candidatus Thioglobus plumae
TGAAGACCTAACCATGACCGAAGAAGAGGTTAGAAACCATTACAAGGTTAACTTTACCCCGACCATTGTGTTCTTAGATCAAAACAACAAATTAGTCTATAAAGTTAATGGTTATCGTTCGGTTGAGAATTTTAAGCATATCCTTAATTTTGTAAAAACTCACGCTTACCAAAACACCACATTGGCTGAGTTTATTTGGCAACAAAAACGCACCAAACATTATCTATTTAAAGATCATAGTAGTTTTCAATCAATTACAGATTTAAGTGCAAAAAGAGACAAGCCATTGCTGGTGTTGTTTGAAGATCAGTACTGTGTAATGTGCAATCGATTGCATAACGGGCACTTAAAAAATCCTGAAATTTTAAAAGAATTAGATTTATTTGATGTGGTGCGCTTCAATGCGGAATCTGACCAAGCTATTATTGATGTTGATGGTAACAAAACCACACCAAGTCAGTATGTGAAAAAACTTGGTTTAGATTATCGACCAGGGATTGTCATGTTTGATCAAGGCGTCGAAGTCATGCGTATTGATGCATTGTTGTACACTTATCATTTTTCAGGCCATCTGCGCTATATTGGTGAACGCCACTATAAACAGTATCCAGACAGTGTTTATGATTATTTACGTGTTTACCGACAAAAGATACTCGATGCTGGGCAAGATATCGATTTGTCTAAATAGTCTATTGTTTTACCCAGTGTAGTATTCGGTTATTAGCTGGCATTGCATAATCAGCCACTAGGCTTAATCCTGATTTTTGGGCTAGCTGATTAAGCGCTTCAAAGTCACGAATAGCACTACGCGGGTCTCTGTTTTTTAACCACAGGTCAAAGTTAGCATTACTTTGAGAAGTGTACTGGCCATTGTAGTTAAAAGGCCCGTACAAGATAAATACACCGCCAGTATCAAGACTACGACCCACACCATTAAAAAAGTCAACTACCATTTCCCAGCTCATAATATGAGCAGTATTGGCGGAGAATACAGCCTCTACTTTGGTATTTATCCATGGCTCAGTAACGTCAAGCTCAATAGCGCTAGGAAGGTTGTCCAGGCCGGCTTCATTTATCCAGGCATTAACACTTGGCAGGTATTGAGATTGGTCACTGGTTTGCCAAGTGAGGTGTGGCATTTGTTTGGCAAAAAATACCGCGTGTTGCCCTGTGCCACTACCAATTTCTAATACTGTCGAAGTATTTACTAGTAGTGGTTTAATAATGTTCAAAATAGGGCTTTGATTTTGAATGCAAGATTCTGAGTGTTGTTTCATGGTTAGTTCTCTTTATAAGGGTTGTGCGTATTAACTTGCTCTATATATTGCTGAATATGCTTGGCCTCTTGTTCACAAAAATGCTGAATAGGTGCTTTAAATTCATCATCTCTAATCCAATGGGCAGATTGTGTGAGCGTAGGTATAAAGCCTCTAGCAACTTTGTGCTCTCCTTGAGCGCCCGGTTCGAACACTTGAAGATTGTGTTTAATGCAATACTCAATGCCTTGATAATAACAAGCTTCAAAATGCAGATAATCTACTTGCTCATTACAACCCCAGTGGCGTCCGTACAAGTGTGTATCGCTTGCAAACATAAGTGATCCTGCAATACATTTTCCATTTAAATCAGCCAAAAATAGCAAGACTTGTGCTGGCATTGTGCGAGCAATTTCTTGAAAAAAATCTAAGTTTAATGTGGGTGTGCCACTTTTTTCTAAGAAGGTTTGTGTGTAAAAATTTGAGAAATTTTGCCAATCGGCATCTGTTGCTGTATTGCCATCTAACTGCCTAATGGTGACACCTACATTTGCCACCTTGTTTCGCTCTTGCCGGATATTTTTACGTTTTTTTTGTTTCAAATTAGCCAAAAAATCATCAAAACAGCCGTAATTTTGGTTATGCCAGTGAAATTGACAGTCATTTCTGATGAAAAGTGATTTTTCTTCAAAAAATCCAACTTCATTTTTAGGGAAAAGACAATGAAAACTACTGGCATCAATTTTTTCGCAAATTTTATAAATGGTGTCTAAAAGTGCTGAAAAAACACGTTTTTCATTGTCTTTTTTTGCTAAAAATCGCACACCACTAGCAGGCGTGTATGGAATCGATGATACTAATTTTGGATAATAATTAAGGCCGTATTTTTCGTAGGCACTGTGCCAAACATGGTCAAACACAAACTCACCGTAATTATTGTATTTTTCATACAAGATTGCCGCACCAATAAGCACTTTTTCATCATACACAGTCACATGTCTAGGGATCCAGCCAAATTGCTCTCCTACACAGTGATTATGTTCAAGCGCTGATAAGAATTCATGCCGACAAAATGGATTGTTATCAGGGGTTAAATCATTCCAGCTTTGCGCATCAATTTCATCAATCGCATTAACAACTTTGATGTCCATTAAGTTAAGTGATTAAGTTAAGGTAATTTTGATAACGCTTTGTGTGAATTTCACCAATTTCTACCGCTTGTTTGATGGCGCATTTAGGTTCGTTAATATGAGCACAATTTCTAAATTTACACTGACCAATAAAAGGCTTAAACTCTCTAAAACCACTAAGAATTTCTTTGTCAGTTAGGTCGTCTAGTTGAAACTCACGAATACCTGGGGAGTCAATCAAATCGCCCCCTGAAGGGATGTGGTACAGTGTGGTATTGGTGGTGGTGTGTTTGCCTAATTTACTTTTAACCGATATCTCATTAACACGCAGATTTAGATCGGGAATCAGCTCATTAATTAAAGAGGATTTACCGACGCCAGACTGCCCTAAAAAGATATGAGTTTTATCATCAAGTAAAGCCTTAAACGAATCGATATTAGTTTGTTCGTTAACACTCAAATACGCCACCGAATAACCGACTGATTCGTACATAGAAAAATCAGTTTTAATCTGTTCAAAATTCTGACTTAATTCAATTTTATTGACCACGATATTAATCGGCAATCCTGCGTTTTCTGCCACTACTAAATAGCGATCGATTAATTCAAATTGATAATGTGGCTCAACTGCAACTACCAGCCAAAGCTGATCAATATTTGCAGCGATTAATTTGTAAGAGCGACTAAGTTGATTATCCCGCTTGAGTAGGGCGGTAACCACACCCTCATTATCTCCAGTTGGCTGAAAAATAACTTGATCGCCGGCAACAGAAAGCTCAATATTTTGTCGCCCCGTACATTGGCGCAGCTCACCTGATTCGGCCTCTACTAATAAACGCTGGCCATAACGCGTAATCACTAAGCCAGTTTGCGCCTCACCTGCTTCATCAAGTAAGGATTCAGAATCGCCTGCAACACGCTGCGCTCTAGCAATTCGTTCGGCTTGTATTTTTTCGATGCGCCATTGTTGGCGTCGTGTTAAACCCAATGTTATTGCTTAAATTTGTAGTGTGCATCATTAAGATAATCAACCACAGATTTTTCTTCATCAGGGAACCATCCAGTGCCCAGGTTGTTGGCACAAGCGCTGACTTGAGACCTTAAATCAAAATGATTTTGAATCTTGCTGTTGTCTCGTGTGTACATTTCACTGCCATGGCAGCGTACGCAAGATTCTTCGTGCAGCTCTTTACCTTCTTCGTTGGCAAAGATTGCACCAGAAGACAATAGTAGAGTCATAAGTAATAGTGTTTTCATGTTTTCTCCTGAGAATATTTTTAGTATACCTTTTACTTGTCAAGCTGAAAGAACTTGGTGTTTAAATAATGCGTGGTGTCTGTTATGTCTTGCTGGTTCCAATTTAGTCGGAAATGTTTTGCACAAGCTCTAACCATATAAAGTAAATCTGTTGTATTGGTCATTTCATCTAGGCCGTTACTCAGGTAAGGGTCGCCATGGCAATTTAGGCAACTCTCTTCATACAAGAGCTTACCATCTTCTATGTTGGGCTGTGCCAACACTAGGCTAGGCAGTAAAGCAAACAACAAAATTTTATTACGCTTCATGCTGCTTAAGCTGTGCTATACGAATAGAAGCGCTTGGGTGTGAATCATGAAAA
>CAJVCM010000048.1 GCA_910595815.1 Candidatus Thioglobus plumae
TTTTTCTAAGCTCTTTGAGTGAAGACAGGTTACTGACAATGATATTTAGTGCAGATGCACCGGGTGGATCAATAACTTCTGCTATTGAATCGTTGAGTATTTTTGTTGAGTTTGGTGTAGGTGTCGTGCTACTAGCAGCCAATGCAAAATTGAAATAAAGAATAGTCAAAGCAAGAATAATTTTTAACATAGTGTTATATTAATTGTTGTTGACAATGGCAATTAGGCCATCCATGCCTTTGCGCTTAATAATAGAGTCGAAGTTTTTCTGATAATGCATGAGCATACTAATGCCTGGAAATACAGCATCGTAGATATACCAACGATTAAGCTTGACCATTTTTAAAGTAATAAAATATTGATAATTATTTTTATTGATAGCAATGTGTAATTTAATTGATGCCTTGTTACCGTTAATTGTACTGCCATCTTCAATTTGAATATTAAGGTCGTCTAGATTTTCGTAAGAGTTTAAAAGTCCGACGTAGTCTTGCACGATAGAGTGTGTAATGTAATCTGCAAACATTGTTTGCTGTTTGGAGCTTAAATCATTCCAGCGATCTCTAAGTATGATTTTAGTGGCAAAATTTATGTCTACATTTGGCATCAACTTATTTAAGACCAAATTCTCAATATCATTCAAAGAGTTTTTATTTTGCCCTTGTAAAGTTTTTAGCGCTAGTAAAGTGCCCTTCATAACGTTAACTGCCACTGAATGAGGTGAGTTTTCATTAGGGCGCTCTGCAAATGCAAGATTCATGTAAACAATAGTCAATATAATGACAAGTCGTTTCAACATATTTTTTTGTCTGAATAGAAAATTAACTTTATTTTACCGTTTTTTCTAAGATAAAAATACATAGTGCCCATTAAAGAAAAACTGAATAATTTAAGCCAACAGCCTGGTGTTTATCAAATGCTTGATAACAATGACCAAGTGATTTATATCGGTAAGGCGAAAAACCTTAAAAAAAGGGTGTCTAGCTATTTTGATAAGCAACACCTGGAAGGAAAAACCAGGGCTTTAGTCGCTAATATTAAGAATTTTGAAGTGATTGTCACAGAGACTGAGACTCAGGCTTTACTGCTAGAAAATGAACTGATCAAACAATACAAGCCTCGATATAACATCTTGTTAAAAGACGCAAAGAGCTATCCTTACATTTATATTACCAACGACAAACACCCTAGAGTAAGTTTTTATCGTGGTCAAAAAAATAAAGAATATCAGTTTTTTGGACCATACCCATCTGCACACGTGGTGCGAGACTCGCTGTCCTTATTAAAAAAAATATTCAAAGTACGTCAATGTACCAATAGTGTTTACCGATCTCGATCTCGTCCTTGTTTAGAATATCAAATAGGCCTTTGCACTGCGCCTTGTGTGGGAAAAATTAGCGATGAGAATTACGAACAAGATGTGGCAATGATGTCATTATTTTTGAGTGGTAAAGGCAAAGAAACACTGGATAAAGTGTCGAAAAAAATGCAACAAGCATCGGTCGATTTAGACTTTGAATTGGCTGCACATTATCGCGATCAGTTGATCGGGTTGCGTACCATTCAAGAACAACACGCCTCGCAAAGTATGGGCGATATGGATGTGGTGAGTATTGTTGAAAAAGAAGGGGTCCACGCTGTTGAAGTATTATTTGTTCGCTCTGGAAAGCAAATAGGGCAGGAATGTCTTTTTCCTAAACATGCAAAAGGCAAACCGTCTAAGGAAGTTTTATCCGCTTTTTTACCACTATATTATTTAGGAAAAGACACGCCAAAACAATTATTACTCAGTGAAAAATTAATCGATAAAATCCTCATCGCCTCCGCCTTAAGTACAAAAATTATTGATACACCACAAAAAGACAAACGTCATTTTTTAAAGATTGCCACTTTAACGGCTGAGGAAAATCTTAAGCAGCACTTGATTTCAAGATTTACCAAGCGTTCACAATTAATGCAATTACAAAAAACCCTTAATTTGAGTTCGTTGCCAAATACGATGGAGTGTTTTGATATCAGTCATACCATGGGTGAGGCAACCACGGCTTCTTGTGTAGTGTTTGAAAAGGGTCTGCCGAAAGTTAGTAAATATCGTCAATTTAATATTAAAGACATTACCCCGGGGGATGACTACGCAGCCATGAATCAAGCGGTGTTTAGGCGTTATTCTCGATTATTGAAAGATGATAAGCCTTTGCCTGACGTGGTGTTTATTGACGGCGGATTGGGTCAGCTTAATCAAGCTATTATGGTGATGGATTCGATTGGCATTGAATCGATTCAACTCGTTGGTGTGGCTAAAGGCGAAGGCAGAAAAGCAGGGTTGGAAACATTGATTATGGTTAAGGAGGGTAAAACTCAAAAGATTAACCTTCCGCCGCATGATCAAGCGTTAATGCTGGTGAATCATATTCGTGACGAATCTCATCGTTTTGCGATAAAACATCATCGAAAAAAACGCGCTAAAAAACGACAAACCTCCCCTCTTGAGAATATCGAAGGTATAGGTAAATTACGTAGAACGGCGTTACTGAATTATTTTGGTGGATTGCAAGAGATTCAAAAAGCCAGTTGTGATGAGATTCAAAAAGTAGATGGAATCTCTAAAGCGTTAGCAGATAAAATAGTAGAAAAACTAAGGCGGTGATTTATTTTTAAATTCTTTTTATTTATTTTTGTAATTGCATACATAGTATGGTTTTTAAACAATCGTATTTTAGGCAAGCACCTTGCTTTAGCAAAAGTGATTGCTTTTGCTTTGGTGGCTTCTAGTTTCGCGGGTTTGGTTTTATGGACCTTGTCTTATCTGGTGGAACAGGTTTAGTTTTTCCGGGATAAAATCAAGGTGTCAAGGTGCTGTGTTTTTTTAATCACTTTATCTGAAACATTCACCAAGATTGATAAATTAGACGCCTCCCAAACAGGTAGATCACGCATATGGTCACCCATATAATCAAACTGTTTTTTACCAAAGCGTTCAATAAGTTTTTGTGCTTTGTTGTGCGAAGACAAGTTGAAGTCAGCATTGCTAGCCATTACATCATCAAACAAAGAGTTACCGGCTGGTTTGCTTTTTAAAATTTCAGTTTTTTCAGCAAAAAAATCTAAATTTTTCTCATTGTTAACGATGGTTTCATTATTTTTACGTGTCTGAAAATACTTGACTACTTCAAATGCATAATCTTTGTGCGAAGCCGTTGCCAGTATGATGGGTGAGCCTTGTTTTTTGCGCTCAATAATGTAATCAATGGTGTCTTGAATGTAGGGCAGTGTTTTTGCGTCAATACTATAGCGTTTAACCAGTTGGGCTTTTAAATAACCCTTGCCTTTGGCAAACCAAAAAGGATACAGAAATATCAACCACGGGCTTTTTTTAAGTACCGCTATAGAGGATTCATACAATAAATCAGTATCGATTAGTGTGTGGTCTAAATCAACAATAAGTGGAATATTGTTACTCACTCTAATTCACTCCATTTTTCATAATAACGTTCAAGATCAGCTTCTAATCTAGCCAGTCTAATTAGTGCGTCTTGAGATTCGGGCTGCTGGAAAAATTCAGGATCTGATAATTGCAATTGAATTTCGCCAATTTCAATTTCTGTTTTTTCAATTTTATCAGGCAATTGTTTGAGTTCTTGTTGTTGCTTATAGCTGAGTTTTTTACTATCAGGCTTACTTTTAGGCTTACTTTTGGGCGCTGTTTTGGTTTTTTGCTCATTCAGCTTATCTTGCTTTTGAATAAGGTAATCATCATAACCACCCGCATATTGGTTGATCGTGCCGTCGCCATCCATGACGACGGTAGAGCCTACCACATTATTTAAGAAGGTTCTATCATGTGAGATTAAAATCAAGGTGCCCGTATAGTCAACTAACATTTCTTCTAGTAATTCTAGTGTTTCTACATCAAGATCGTTCGTGGGCTCATCAAGTATAAGTAAATTGGCAGGTTGTGAAAGAATTTTGGCTAGCATTAATCGATTCTTCTCACCACCAGAGAACATTCTGATGGGCGCCATAGCCTGCTTTCCAGTGAACAGAAATTGACGTAAATAACCAATAATGTGTTTACTTTTACC
>CAJVCM010000049.1 GCA_910595815.1 Candidatus Thioglobus plumae
AAGTTTGAAGCAGAAGTCTATATCTTAAGTAAAAATGAAGGTGGTCGTCATACACCATTCTTCAACAACTACCGTCCACAGTTCTACTTCAGAACAACAGACGTAACAGGTGCTTGTCAGCTACCTGATGGCGTAGAGATGGTAATGCCAGGCGATAACGTGAAAATGCAAGTAGAACTGCTTTCACCGATCGCTATGGAAGACGGCTTAAGATTCGCTATTAGAGAAGGTGGTCGCACAGTTGGTGCGGGTGTTGTAGCTAAGGTGACGGAATAAGAGAATTAGTTAATTGAAGGTCGATGATTTCTTGTATAATCGTCGGTTTTTCGTTACTAAATTTAGACGAAAGAATTGATAGGTTTTTTTAAAAGGATTTAAGGCACATGAGCAATCAAAATATTAGAATTAAATTAAAAGCATTTGATCATCGTTTAATCGACAAATCAGCGCTTGAGATTGTAGAGACAGCTAAGCGTACAGGTGCTAGTGTAAGAGGTCCAATCCCTTTACCGACTAAGAAAGAGCGCTTCACTGTATTAACTTCTCCGCACGTTAACAAGAAAGCGAGAGATCAATATGAATTAAGAACATACGTTAGATTGATGGACGTCATTAGTCCAACTGATAAAACAGTTGATGCGCTAATGAAGTTAGATTTAGCTGCAGGTGTTGATGTAGCGATTAAGCTTAACTAAGAAAACAAATAGTAATTTAGGAATAAGATCATGGCAATTGGTTTAGTAGGACAAAAAATAGGAATGACACGTATTATGTCTGACGATGGCTCAGCCACGCCAGTTAGTGTGATCAAAATTGAAGCTAATCGTGTTGTTCAAACAAGAACAACCGAGGTTGACGGTTATAGCGCCGTTCAAGTTACTACAGGTTCAAAAGTAAACAAAAAAGGCGAGGCAAAAATTCGTCGTGTACCGTCAGCAATCAAAGGTCATTATGCGAAGGCTTCACAAGAGATCGGTTTAGGTCTTTGGGAATTTAGAGCGGATACCGATGAAATTGGTGATGCTACTAGTTTTGATGTTTCATTATTTGGTGCTGGCCATTACGTTGATGTAACAGGTCAATCCAAAGGTAAAGGTTTTCAGGGTGGTGTAAAGCGTCACAATTTCCAAATGCAAGATGCAACCCACGGTAACTCAGTCTCTCATAGAGCGATTGGTTCTACAGGACAGTGTCAAGATCCTGGTCGAGTATTTAAAGGTAAGAAAATGGCAGGTCACATGGGTGATGAGCAAGTTACCGAAGAGTGTTTAGAAGTAATAAGAGTAGATAGTGACAGGAACTTATTGTTAGTTAAAGGTGCGATCCCCGGCTCTAACAATGGTTTTGTTAAAGTGTCACTATCACACAAAAAAGATAAAAGTAATGCGCAAGTAAGTAAGCGTGTTGCTGAAGAACAAGCAGCTAATGAAGTGGCTGACGTTGAAGAAACTAACGAAGCGTAAGGTTTTTTAAGATGAAATTAAAAGTATTAAATATAAGCACAAGTAAGTCCACTTCTACTGAAGTAGCGGATACTATTTTTGCAAGAGAGTTTAACCAGTCATTGGTCCACCAAGTAACAACAGCGTATATGTCGGGTGGTCGTCAAGGCTCTAAAGCGCAAAAGAACCGTGCCGCTGTTAGCGGTGGTGGTAAAAAACCTTGGGCGCAAAAAGGTACAGGCCGAGCACGTGCAGGTACATCTCGTGGCCCTATTTGGCGTTCAGGTGGTGTTACATTTGCCGCGCAACCTCGTAGCTACGCACAAAAGGTTAACAAGAAAATGTACAAGGGTGCAATAAGTGTAATTTTTTCAGAACTTGTTCGTTCTGAGCGTTTAAAAATTGTAAAAGATTTTGAAGTTAAAGATGCAAAAACTAAAAATGTAACAGCATTACTTAAAACCTTAGATGTTAAAGATGCTTTGTTAATGACAGATGAATTAGATGAAAATTTATATCTCTCTTCACGTAATTTATATCATGTTGGTGTTTGCGATACGCAAAGTATCGATCCAGTTAGCTTAATTGGCTATAAAAATGTAGTCATAACAGAAGCAGCGTTGAAAAAAATTGAGGCAATGTTATGAATCAAGAAAAAGTATTAAAAACTTTATTAGCACCGATTGTTTCTGAGAAAACAACGATGTTATCAGCACACAATCAATATGCTTTTAAAGTTCGTTCTGATAGCAACAAAAAAGAAATAAAGGCTGCTGTTGAGTCGTTATTTGGTGTGACAGTATTAAATGTTACTACCTCTAACGTGAAAGGCAAAAAGAAAGTATTTAAAGGCAAGGTTGGCCGTCGTGTTAATTGGAAAAAGGCAATGATTAAAGTGTCTGAAGGCCAAATGATTGACGTTAGCGCATCTTAAAGAGAAAGGATTATGGCACAAGTAATTAAAAGAAAACCAACCTCACCCGGCAGAAGATTTGTTGTTAGTATTGTAGATAAAGATCTACATAAAGGCGAACCATATGCACCGCTAACTGAAAGCAAAAATAGAATCAGTGGTCGTAACAACCGCGGAAAGATAACAGTTCGTCATAAAGGTGGTGGCCATAAACGTCGTTACCGCATCATTGACTTTAAACGTATTAAAGATGATATTCCAGCAACAGTTGAACGCTTGGAATATGATCCTAACCGTAGTGCGAATATTGCTTTGGTTTTATATGCTGATGGTGAACGTACTTACATCATTGCACCAAACGGTCTTAAAGTAGGCGACACAATTGTTTCTGGAAACTCGGTTGCAATCCAAGCTGGTAATGTAATGCCATGTGCAAACATTCCCTTAGGTAGTGTGATCCACTGTATTGAACTTAAGCCTAGAAAGGGTGCACAAATGGCACGTAGTGCAGGTACTTCAGCGCAGTTAATTGCCAAAGAGGGTTCTTACGTTACTTTAAGATTGCGCTCTGGTGAAGTGCGTAAAGTATTAGCTGATTGTCGTGCGACGATTGGTGAAGTCTCTAAGAAAGAACACAGTTTAAGAAAATTAGGTAAAGCTGGTGCAACCCGATGGAGAGGTGTTAGACCTACTGTTCGTGGTGTTGTAATGAATCCAGTAGATCACCCACATGGTGGTGGTGAAGGTAAAACTAGTGGTGGTCGTCATCCGGTTTCTCCTTGGGGTACACCAACTAAGGGTTATAAAACACGTAGTAACAAACGTACTGATAAGCTTATCGTACGTCGTAGAAATAAATAAGGGTAATCATGGCTAGATCATTAAGAAAGGGTCCATTTGTTGACGAGCATTTAATCAAGAAAGTATTAACTGCTCAAGAAAATAACGATAGAAAACCAATTAAAACTTGGTCTCGTCGTAGTGTTGTTGTTCCAGAAATGATTGGATTAACCATTGCGATCCATAACGGTAGAGCACATGTCCCTATTTCTATAAACGAGAACATGATTGGTCATAAATTAGGTGAGTTTGCGATAACAAGAACGTTTAAAGGCCATACTGGCGATCGTAAAGCGTAAACATAATAGGTAAATAACAATGAAAGAAGTTAAAGCAATCCATAAATACGCAAAAGGCTCATCTTTTAAAGTGAGATTGGTTGCGGATCAAATCCGTAACAAACCAGTAGAGGAAGCACTGAACATTTTGTCGTTTAGCAACAAGGGAGCGGCTAAATTAGTTAAGAAAGTATTAAATTCAGCTATTTCTAATGCTGAGCATAATGATGGCCTTGATATTGATGAGTTGAAAGTAAGCAGTATTTATATTGACGAAGGCTCAACAATGAAAAGAATCCGCCCTAGAGCAAAAGGTAGAGCGAATCGTATTTTAAAAAGAACAAGCCACATTACAGTTGGCGTAAGCGCAGGTTAATTATGGGTCAAAAAGTAAATCCAAAAGGTATTAGATTAGGCATCGTTAAAGATTGGGATTCTAAGTGGTATGCGAATTCTCAAGATTATTCTAAGTACTTGTTATCTGATATTGAAGTTAGAGATTTCTTATTTGAGAAATTAAAAACTGCATCTGTTAGTCGCGTTCAAATTGAACGTTTAGCTAACAATGCCAAAGTTGTTATTCATACGGCACGCCCTGGTATTGTCATCGGTAAGAAAGGCGCCGATATTGAGCAACTTAAAACCATCGTGTCTAAAATGATGGGTATTCCAGTACATATTAGTATTGAAGAAATTAAAAAGCCTGAATTAGACGCACGTCTTGTGGCTGAAAATATTGCACAACAATTAGAAAAACGTGTGATGTACCGTCGTGCTGTTAAACGTGTTTTAGGTAATGCAACACGTCTAGGCGCACAAGGTATTAAGGTCATGGTAAGTGGTCGATTAAATGGTGCAGAAATTGCACGTTCTGAATGGTACCGTGAAGGCAGAGTGCCATTACATACATTTAGAGCAGATGTCGACTACTCTTCATTCCCTGCAAACACGCAATATGGTGTGATAGGTATTAAGGTTTGGATCTTTAAAGGTGAAATCTTAGATCACAAAAAAGGAACATTGGATGAGGTTGCTCGTCGTGGTGCAACAACTCAAATAGGCAAGAAGTAAAGGACTAAAAAATGCTACAACCTAAACGTACAAAATTTAGAAAAATGATGAAAGGCCGTAATCGCGGCTTAGCCACTGGCTGTAAGGTTAGTTTTGGCGAAATCGGTTTGCAAGCTGTTGGCAGATGTCGTATGACAGCTAGACAAATCGAATCAGCACGTCGTGCAATGACTCGTCATGTTAAACGTACTGGTAAGATTTGGATTCGTGTATTCCCAGACAAGCCAATTACTAAAAAACCATTAGAAGTTCGAATGGGTAAAGGTAAAGGTAGTGTTGAATATTGGGTAGCACAAATTAAACCTGGTCAAATGTTATTTGAAATGCAAGGTGTCGATGAGACTGTTGCAAGAGAAGCATTTGCGCTAGCGGCAGCTAAGTTACCAGTAAAAACAACAGTTGTTAAACGGACGGTAATGTAATGGATATTAAAGAATTAAGAGAGCAAGATGTCTCACAATTAAATGAAACGCTAATGACGCTTTTGAAGGAGCACTTTGAGTTGCGTATGCAGCACAAAACTGCACAGTTAGGCGATCCTACTAAACTGGGAAAAACTAAAAGAACCATTGCGCAAGTTAAAACAATTATTAAAGAGAAACAAGCATGAGTGATAATAAAGTAGAACGCGTACTAATGGGTACGGTTGTAAGTGCAGGTCGTGATAAGACGATTGCTGTAAAGATCGAGCGTAAAGTTAGACACCCAATTTATAAAAAGTACATTAAACGTAGTACTAAGGTTCATGCACACGATGAAAATAACGAATGTGGTTTAGGTGATACAGTAAGAGTAGTGGAAGCAAAACCATTCTCTAAAACTAAACATTGGACTTTGTTAGAAGTCGTTGAGAAATCAGTTTCGATTGATTAATTTATAGCATATTAAAAGAGAATAAGACATGATTCAAATGCAAACAAAACTTCATATTGCGGACAACAGTGGTGGTGTCAAAGCAATGTGTATTAAAGTACTAGGCGGTTCTAAGCGTCGTTATGCGGCTATTGGTGATGTTATCAAGGTCAGTATTAAAGAAGCTTCACCACGTGGTAAAGTCAAAAAAGGTGATGTATACGACGCAGTTGTTGTTCGTACTGCACATGGTGTTCGTCGCGCTGATGGATCACGTATTCGCTTTGATAACAACGCTTGTGTGTTGTTAAATACTAAATTAGAGCCGGTTGGTACACGTATTTTTGGCCCAGTTACTCGTGAATTACGTAACAAGCAATTTATGAAGATTGTATCGTTAGCTCCAGAGGTTCTATAATGCAAAAAATTAAATTAAATGATGAAGTGATTGTAATTGCCGGTAAGGACAAAGGTTCAAAAGGCACAGTCACTAAGATCACTGATATTAAAGTTGTAGTTGAAGGTTTAAATATTGCTAAGAAGCATGTTAAAGCCAATCCAAATGCAGGTGTGACTGGTGGCATTATTGATACAGAAATGCCAATGGCTATTTCAAACGTAGCGATCTACAATGAAAAAACTAAGAAAGCAGACAGAGTCGGTGTTCGCACTGATAAAGACGGCAATAAAGAAAGATTTTTTAAATCAAACGGCGATTCAATCGTTTGAACAAGTTAAGGAAAACTAACCGTGCCTAGATTACAAGAACAATATAAAAAAGAAATTTTACCTGCGCTACTAAAAGAGCTGGGTTTAACTAACCCGATGCAAGTGCCTAAGATCGAAAAGATCACCATTAATATGGGTTTGGGTAGTGCATTAGGTGATAAGAAGATTTTACAAAGTGCATTAGAAGAAATGAGTCTTATTTCTGGCCAAAAGCCAATGACTTGTAATGCACGTAAGTCAGTCGCAAGTTTCAAGTTAAGAGAAGGCAACCCGATTGGTTGTAAGGTAACCCTACGCAAGGATAAGATGTATGAATTTCTTGATCGTTTGGTTAATATTGCAATTCCTCGTATTCGTGATTTCCGTGGTTTAAACGATAAATCATTTGATGGTCGTGGTAACTATAACATGGGGTTAACAGAACAAATCGTATTTCCAGAAATTGATTTTGAAAAAGTAACAAGAACTCGTGGTATGGATATCGCTATCACAACTTCTGCTACTAACAATGATGACGCTAAGAAACTATTAGCAATGTTTAATTTCCCATTTAAAGGACAGGAAAATGGCTAAAAAGTCTATGATAAATAGAGACATCAAGCGCACAAAGTTGGTTGAAAAATACCGCACTAAGCGTCTTGAGTTAAAGAAAATTATTAAGAGTGTAAATGCATCTGATGAAGAGCGTTTTCATGCAAGTATTAAGTTGCAAGCTCTTCCACGTGATGCATCACCTACCCGTCAACGTAGTCGTTGTGGTTTAACAGGCCGTCCTCATGGTTTCTATCGCAAGTTTGGTTTAGCGAGAACAAAATTAAGAGAGCGCACCATGAATGGTGAAGTGCCCGGTTTATCTAAAGCAAGTTGGTAGGAGGAAAATAATATGAGTATGTCTGATCCAGTAGCTGATATGTTAACCCGCATTCGTAATGCACACATGGTTGATAAGAAAGAAGTTAATATTCCAGCATCAAATTTAAAGTCTGCAATCGCAAGTGTGATGCAGCAAGAAGGTTACATTGAATCGTTTAGTGTTAACGGCGAAGCCGCTGCTAAAACATTAACTATTAAGTTAAAGTACTACGATGATAAGCCGGTGATTGATTCTTTACAAAGAATCTCTAAGCCAAGTTTACGTGTTTATGTAAAGAGTACTGAAATGCCAAGTGTTATGAATGGCCTAGGTATTGTAATTGTTTCAACGCCTAAGGGTGTAATGACTGGTCAAAATGCAGCAGCTGAAAATGTTGGCGGTGAAGTTTTGTGCAGCGTTTCTTAATTAGGGAGTTATAAGATGTCTAGAATTGCAAAATCACCAATCGAAATTCCAGCTGGCGTTGAAGTATCTGTTAATGGTACAACGATGTCTGTCAAAGGTAAATTAGGTCAGTTACAAATGGATGTTCATCCGTCGGTTGTAATTACCAATACAGAAAATGTACTAACATTTGATATTGCCAAGGTAGATAAGGGCGATCTAAAAAAAGCCTGGGCACAGGCGGGTACAGCAAGAGCTAATACTGCTAACTTAGTCCAAGGCGTTTCAGAAGGTTGGGAAAAGAAATTAACATTAATCGGCGTTGGTTACCGTGCAAAGTCGATGGGTAAAGCACTAGATTTAACCCTAGGTTTTTCGCATCCAGTTAAGTACGAGTTGCCTGAAGGTATTACAGCTGAAACACCTTCACAAACAGAAATTATTGTGAAGGGTATGGACAAACAGAAAGTAGGACAAGCGGCTGCTGAAATTAGAGCTTATCGTCCGCCAGAGCCTTATAAAGGCAAAGGTGTGCGCTACACTGACGAGCATGTTGTTCGTAAAGAAGCTAAGAAGAAATAATATAAGGTATTAAGATATGAAATTGTCTAAAAAACAAGCTCGACTAAGAAGAGCAACTAAATTTAGAGCAAAGCATGCTGCAAGAAGTGTAGAGCGTTTATGTGTATACAAAACTTCGCAACATATTTATGCACAAATCATTAGTGGTTGTGGTACAAAAACATTGGCATCAGCATCGACTTTGACAGTTAAAGTTAAAAATGGTGGTAACGTTGAAGCAGCATCTATGATTGGTGCCGAAATTGCTAAAGCAGCAAAAAAGGCGAAAGTAACGAAAGTCGCTTTTGACCGCTCTGGCTTTAAGTTTCATGGTCGTGTGAAGGCGTTAGCAGATTCTGCAAGAGACGGCGGATTAGACTTTTAAAAAATTATAAATATAGGCGACAATAATGGCTGAATATAAGAAAAATAATAATAAAGACGATAATGGGTTAATTGAAAAACTGGTTAACATTCGTCGCGTTGTCAAAGTAGTGAAAGGTGGCCGTATTTTTGGCTTCTCAGCACTTGTTGTTGTTGGCGATGGTAATGGTAAAGTAGGTTATGGCACGGGAAAAGCACGTGAAGTGCCTGCTGCAATACAAAAAGCCATGGACAAAGCAACTAAAGCAATGAAAACGGTACCTTTAAAAGACGGTACGCTTTATTACCCGATCTCTTCTTGTGTTGGTGCTGCTAATGTTTACATGCAGCCTGCTTCAGAAGGTACGGGCGTTATTGCCGGTGGCCCAATGCGTAGTGTTTTAGAAGCGGTTGGTGTTCACAATATTTTGGCAAAATGCAATGGTACACGTAATCCTATTAGTGTTGTTCGTGCGACTGTTGAAGGTTTAACGTCAATGACATCTCCACAGTCAGTTGCTGCTAAGCGTGGCAAAACTGTTGAGCAAATTACTGGGGAAGCATAATGGCTGAAGAAAATAAAGTAGTAAAAAAAGCAGCACCTAAAAAAGCACCCGCTAAGAAGCCAGTAGCTAAAAAAGCAGCAGCTAAGAAAAACACAGTTAGCGTAACGCTAGTTAAAAGTTTTCATCATCGTCTTCCAACCCATCGTGCAACGGTAACGGGTTTAGGCTTAAAGAGAATCAATCACACAGTTGTGTTAGTAGACACACCTGAAGTGAGAGGTATGATCAATAAAGTATCTTACTTACTTAAGGTAGAAGGTTAGAAATTATGAGCACTATGCAATTAAATACATTGTCACCTGCAGAGGGTGAAAAAAAATCTAGAAAACGCGTTGGCCGTGGTATCGGTAGTGGTTTTGGTAAAACATGTGGTCGTGGTCACAAAGGTCAGAAATCTCGTTCAGGTGGTTTTTCTAAAGTCGGTTTTGAGGGTGGTCAAATGCCATTGCAACGCCGTCTTCCAAAGGTGGGCTTCTCATCAAGAGTATCAATCATTACTTCACAAGTAACATTGTCTGAGATTGATAAACTGGAAGAAACTGAGATTACTGTTGATGTGTTAAAAACGCACAACTTAATTACTAAAAATATTAAGCGCGTTAAAGTCATGCTTTCTGGTGAGATCACTAGAGCAGTTACCTTAACAGGCATTAAAGCAACTAAAGGTGCACGTTCGGCCATTGAAGCAGCTAAGGGCTCAGTAAGCGAGTAATTATATGAGTCAACCACCTTTAGGCCTTTCACAAGATTTAACCAAACGCATCCTTTTTCTATTGGGTGCGTTGATCGTTTTTAGGCTCGGTACGCATATAACTATCCCATTTATCTCGCCGCTTGCGCTAGCTTCACTTGTGCAAGATAATCAAGGTACGATTTTGGACATGTTTAATATGTTCTCAGGTGGTGCATTGGAACGTTTATCTATCTTTACTTTAGGCATCATGCCTTATATTTCGGCATCAATTATTATTCAGTTAATGACCTCAGTGGTGCCAAAGCTCGAGCAACTTAAAAAAGAAGGTGAAACTGGTAAGCGTAAGATTACACAGTACACACGTATGGGTACGGTTATCTTGGCGGTATTCCAATCTTATGGTATTTCAATTGCTTTGCAATCACAGTCAGCTGGTGGTGTAGCGCTAGTAACTCAAGGTGGCTTTACGTTTAGCTTGGTAACGGTTATTACCTTAACCACAGGCACACTATTCTTAATGTGGTTAGGCGAACAAATTACTGAAAAAGGCATTGGTAATGGTATTTCAATGATTATTTTTGCTGGTATTGTTTCTGGTTTACCATCGGCATTAGGTTCAACTATGTCGCTCGTATCAACAGGAGAATTGGCTGCTATTTTTGTGGTGATTCTTTTGGCAATGACTTTATTGGTTACTGCGTTTGTGGTGTTCATGGAGCGAGGGCAACGTCGTATCACTGTTAATTACGCTAAGCGCCAGCAAGGCCGTAAGATGGTCGGTGGCCAAAGTTCATACTTACCATTAAAAATCAATATGGCTGGTGTAATTCCACCCATATTTGCATCTTCAATTATCTTATTCCCAGCAACGATGGGTGGTTGGTTTTCACAATCAGAAGGTATGGGCTGGTTAGCAGACTTAACTGCGAGCATTTCTCCAGGACAACCGTTGTATGTATTATTTTATGGTTTGGCGATTGTGTTCTTTACCTTCTTCTATACAGCGTTAACCTTTGATTCAAAAGACACGGCAGACAACTTACGTAAGTCAGGTGGTTTTATTCCAGGTATTCGTCCAGGAAAACACTCGGCCGACTACATTGATTCAGTTATGTCACGTTTAACAGCTTCTGGTGCGGTTTATATTACAGCGGTGTGTTTATTACCAGAATTTTTAATTTTATATTGGAACGTGCCATTTTATTTTGGCGGCACCAGTTTGTTGATCATCGTCGTTGTGGTGATGGATTTTATCTCACAAGCACAGTCACATTTAATGTCTAATCAGTATGAGTCATTAATGAAAAAGGCTGGTTTAAACTAGAAACAAGGTAGGGATTATGAAAGTAAGAGCATCAGTAAAAAAGATTTGTATCAATTGCAAAATTATCAAGCGTCACGGTGTGGTGCGCGTAATTTGTAAAGAACCTCGTCATAAGCAAAGACAAGGTTAATTGAGATTGACATCGAAAGACTCGCAACGTATAATTGCCGGTTTTTCGCATTTAAATTTTTGCATTGTTTTTCGAGGGAAAGGCAGTACAGGTTTTGACTAAAAAGTAGTATATAAGGAAAATATAAATGGCTAGAATAGCGGGAATTAATATTCCAACAAATAAACACATTGTCATTGGCTTACAGTCAATCTTTGGTATCGGTGACACACGAGCAAAAGCAATTTGTGCAGATCTTAAAATAGATCCAGCTACAAAGGTTTCTGACATCGCTGAAGATCAGTTAGAAATGATTCGTAGTGCAGTTGCAACATTTGAAGTTGAAGGTGACCTTCGTCGTCAAGTAGCTATGGACATTAAACGTTTAAAAGATTTAGGTTGTTACCGTGGTATTCGCCACAGAAAGGGTTTACCACTTCGTGGTCAAAGAACTAAAACAAATGCCAGAACTCGTAAGGGTCCTCGTCGTTTAATTAAATAATCATAGGCAGATATTATGGCTCAAGCACCAGCAAAGAAAAAATCTAAAAAAGTCATTACCGACGGTATTGCGCATATTCATGCAACATTTAACAATACCATCGTTATGATCACCGATCGTCATGGTAACGCAGTTTGTTGGGCAACAGCAGGCGGTTCTGGCTTTAGAGGTTCAAGAAAATCAACACCATTTGCAGCGCAAGTAGCGGCCGGAAATTGTGGTGAAAAAGCATTGGCTTTCGGCATGAAAAACTTAGATGTTCGTGTTAAAGGTCCTGGTCCTGGTAGAGATTCTGCGATTCGTGGTCTTAATGCACAAGGTTTAAAAATTCAATCAATCACAGATGTAACGCCAATCCCTCATAACGGTTGTCGTCCTTCTAAGAAACGCAGAGTATAAGGATAAATTATGGCTAGATATACTGGACCTACTTGTAAATTAGCACGTCGCGAAGGCACGGACTTATTTCTTAAAAGTGGAATTAGATCATTAGATTCTAAATGTAAATTAACACAATTGCCAGGTGTACACGGTGCCAATGCCCGTCGTCAAAAAGGTACTGAGTACGGTTTACAATTACGTGAAAAGCAAAAAGTAAGACGTATTTATGGCGTCTTAGAAAAGCAATTCCGTCTTTATTACCAAAAAGCATCACAAAAGAAAGGCTCAACAGGTGAAAACTTATTGTCATTACTTGAGTGTCGTTTAGACAACGTAGTTTACCGTATGGGTTTTGGCGCAACACGTGCTGAATCAAGACAATTAGTATCACACAAATCTATTTTGGTAAATGGCTCTATCGTTAACATTCCTTCTTATCAAGTGAGTGCAAATGATGAAATCTCAATTAGAGAAAAAGCCAAAAAACAAAGCCGTATTCAGCTAGCTGTTGAATTAGCTGAACAATCAGGCCAAGTTGATTGGGTTGATGTAGACAACAAAGCCCTTAAAGGCGTGTTTAAAAATGTTCCTGCTCGCGATGATTTATCATCAGACATTGCAGAACATTTGATTGTTGAATTGTATTCAAAATAAGGAATTAATTATGCAAGGTAATGCAAGAGATTTTTTAAAGCCAAAGTTAGTTGAGTCAACAAAAACAGGTGCTAACGAATACAGACTTATTCTTGAGCCTTTAGAAAGAGGTTTTGGACATACATTAGGTAACGCCCTTAGAAGAACATTATTATCTTCTATGGTGGGTTCAGCAGTCACTGAAGTGGCAATTGACGGTGTAATGCATGAGTTTTCAACCATTGATGGTGTTCAGGAAGACGTATTAGACATTCTTTTAAATCTTAAAGAAGTATCTGTTGCATTAAATACAGCTGAAACTGCAGAAGTGATTATTGATAAAAAAGGCCCATGTGAAATCACTGTGGCTGATATCGAAGCGAACGGCACAGACATTACAGCATTCAATGCGGATAAAGTGATCGCAACTGTTAATGCAGGTGGTCATATGCGACTAACACTTAAAATTGGTACAGGCATTGGTTACGATACAGCAGTAGCGCGTGATGATGAAGTATCAACTATTGGTGGTATGCAGTTAGACGCTAGTTTTTCACCCATTAAGCGCGTAAGCTTTACGGTAGAAGCGGCCCGTGTTGAGCAAAAAGTAAATCTAGACAAGCTAAACATGATTATTGAAACTAATGGTTCGGTTGATGCAGAAGTTGCAATCACACGTGCAGCAACAATCCTGCAAGACCAACTGTCTTCGTTTGTTGAGTTAGAGTTAGTTGAAGAAGAGGCGGCATTGCCAACTTCTGAGGACTTTGATCCGCAGTTATTAGCAGCAGTAGATGAGTTAGAGCTAACAGTACGTAGTGCAAATTGTTTAAAAGCAGAGCAAATCTACTACATTGGTGACTTAATTCAAAAGTCTGAGCAAGACTTGTTGAGAACGCCTAATTTAGGTCGTAAGTCATTAAACGAAATTAAAGAAGTGTTAACTGAAAAAGGCCTAGACTTAGGCACAGCCATTGCAAATTGGCCTCCAGTTGACTTAATGAGTGAATAAGGAAATATAATGAGACATAGAAAGTCAGGTAGACAACTAAATCGTAACGCTTCTCATCGTAAGGCAATGTTTCAAAACATGGC
>CAJVCM010000050.1 GCA_910595815.1 Candidatus Thioglobus plumae
TGCCTAATGCTTACTACCAAGACTGGATTAAGGTTGCTTTTGAAGAATCGCAGCACTTTCAACTACTGAATAATTATCTAATTGAGTTGGGTTATCAGTATGGTGATTTTGACGCACACAACGGTCTATGGAAAATGACCCATGAAACTGACTATGATGTACTCGCTAGAATGGCATTAGTGCCTCGCGTACTAGAAGCCAGAGGTCTAGATGCCACACCTAAAATTCAAAAGCGTTTCAAAAATTCTAAATTTGAAAAAATGGTGGACATCCTACAAGTGATCTTTAACGATGAAATTGGTCATGTCAAAATCGGCAATACTTGGTATCACACCTTGTGTCAACAACGTGGTCTAGATTCAATTCAAACCTTTGATCAATTAATACAGAGGCATATTGGCGAGTCGCTACGTGGTCCATTTAACATTGAAGCGAGAAAATTAGCTAATTTTTCTGAAAAAGAGCTGAACTACCTGCGAGCACTATAATATTACCTTAGTCCGCTTAACCAGGTATCGATCGTATTGGTTAATGTCTGTACTGTGCCGTTTTCCTTATAATAATGATCTGCACCCTTGATCACCATTTGTGCACTTTTAGCATTAGCAGCAACATCCATCAAATTTTGTCTTGATTCAGATAAACGAATCACACCTGGAAAATCATTCTCGCCATACACATCTAATACTGGCTTAAGCATAATATCTAATGGGAAACGTTTAATAACCTTTTGCTTGTAATCTGTCGCACCCATGCCAATACCAACATAGGCGTTAATTTTTCCATCACCATATTTGTCGAAATAGCTCATAGACATGTGTGCGCCACAACCATGACTCACTAAAATCACATTATCAACACCACGCTGTTTATAAAAACTTAATGCCGCATCAATACGCTCATGCGAATAAGGAAAAACCGACACATAGTCATAATACTTTGCGCTTTTTTCTAATACTGGCATCTGCACAGAAAGTGTGTGCCAACCTTTTTCTGCTAAGCCCACTCGAAGCGGTTTAATCGTACTTGACCAATTGGCATGATAACCACGCGAGTGTAAAATAATAACACCACCTTTAGGTTTGTCTACATCTGGCTCCATGTAAATACTAAAAACCTCTTTATCGCCCTTTAAAGGTAAATACTCTACATCACCATCCATTACTGCATCTTCAATCTCAGCAATCATGCGATCTTCCCGGGTGTAATCTGGCTCAGCATCAGTAAATTTATTATAAAATTTTTGTAAAGAAGACGGATCAAAATCGCCAACTTGTTGCAAGATTGGAAATTTTGGCAAATCATCAAGACCTAGCAACGCCAAGCTCGCTTGTGAAAATACAAGCCCAAATGTTAGTATTATTTTATTCAACATATTTTTCTCTCAATTTTTCTAAAGCTGCTTTTGCTTCAGGATGATTGTTATTACTCGCCCTAGCAAACCAGTAGTAAGCTTGTTTAATGTCTTTTTGCTCTAAGAACACTGAAGCTAGATTGAATTGTGCATATTCATCTTCTTGTTTTGCAGCAATTAACCACCAATCATACGCCTTTTGTGTACTCTTCTCAACGCCTATGCCTTCGTAATACAACATGGCTAACTCACTTTGTGCATAAGGCAAACCTTGTTTAGCTGCTTTATCAAACCATGAAAAGGCCATCTTTTCATCTTTTGGCGCACCCAAGGCATGCAAATAACTCAAGCCAATGTTATTTTGTGCGGCAGCATGGCCTGCATCTGCAGCTTTTAACATCCATTTAAAAGCGTCAGTATTACGCCCACGTTGAGAATAATCATAACCGATTTGATACCAAGTATCAGCTCGCTCACCGGCGACAGCAGTTAAATTTAAGGCAAAAAAAAGGGACGCTATTAACGCCCCTCTCTTCAAACTAATGGTCAACAACTATTTAGTTGTTAAGCCCAACAATTTCCAATCATTCATACCACCGCGGTAGTATTTGATCTTGCTTTGTGGGTAACCCATCGTTAACAATGCTCTAATTGAAGCTGGAGACTGACCACACCATGCGCCATTACAGAACAAGTATAAAGTCTTAGCGTTGTCATAGTTTAATACGCCGTCCATATCTTTAACACCAAACGTGCCTGTTAAGATATCTACAACTGCCATAGGATCTTTGGCTAATGCCTTAGAGTTAAGCTTTGTAAATGGAACGTTTACTGAGTGTGGGATTGTACCTTTCTTAACCCAACCCGGTGTACGAGCATCAACAACTAATACTGAAGTGTCGCCATTCGCAGAATCACGTGCTGCATGAATCACATCTAACTCAGTTACTGTAGCAACAGCTGCAGGCGCGAACGGTGCAGTTGGTTGAATACAGAATGGTGGACAAGGGCGCGAAGTCTTTGCAAATGCCGGATCAACTAAGTTGCCATTATCTGCATTACGAGAAATACCCGCAACGTCCATAACGCCTTTAACGATACCAACTGGCTTGCCAGATTTTTTAGCAGCTGATGAACCGTTATTCCAGTTATGATCAGCACCTAAATAGTCGGCTTGAGCGCCTAAAGCAAATGTCGAAGCAATTGCCACTACTAATAATTTAGTTTTCATAATAATCTCCTAAAGTTAAAAAAGGTGCTTAAAGTAAGCACCTTTTTAAATCAATTATTTAGTTGTTAAACCTAAAGATTTCCAAGCGTTCATACCACCACGGTAGTATTTGATCTTGTTCTCAGGATAACCCATAGTCAACAATGCTCTAATTGACGCTGGAGACTGACCACACCATG
>CAJVCM010000051.1 GCA_910595815.1 Candidatus Thioglobus plumae
AAGCTAAATATCGATATCAATATTTGGCATCAAACCGGCAAACAGCACCTAGACGCCGTTAAAGCCAAATACAACAATAAAAATGTGAAAGTAGAGGCGTTTATTGATGATATGGCAAAAGCCTATGCTTGGGCAGATATCGTGCTCTGCCGTGCAGGTGCGATGACAATCTCAGAGTTGATGCTTTCAGCCAAACCCAGTATTTTGATTCCACTACCACATGCGATTGACAATCATCAATTTTATAACGCCAAGATTCTTTCTGACCATAGTGCTGGCATTTTGATCGAACAAAAAGATTTAAGCCTTAAGCTACTTGAAAAGACACTGCTGGATGTTGACGATATGCAGATTCAACAAATGTCTGACAACGCAAAGCAGTTGGCCAAACCAGAGGCGGCAAGGATGATCAGTGACTACTTACTTGAGATTGGTTAATGCCTAATCTGCTAAATAACGCTTGATCAGTATCGGTGTCTGGATTATCCGTTGTTAACAGCTGCTCACCATAAAAAATAGAGTTAGCACCAGCAAAGAAACACATGGCTTGCATCGCCTCACCCATTTCAGTACGGCCTGCTGATAAACGTACCACAGATTTTGGCATCATAATACGTGCGACGGCAATGGTACGTACAAACTCACTCTCAGTTGGTGGCGCTACTTTTTCAAATGGTGTACCTGGAATTGGCACCAAAAGATTGAGTGGTACACTATCAGGATGCGCTTCTAAATTAGATAAAGATCTGAGCATAGAGGCGCGATCAGTTTGCTCTTCTCCTAAGCCTAAAATACCACCACTACAAACATGAATATCCGCATTTTGCACAGACTCAAGCGTATCTAGACGGTCTTGGAAAGTTCGTGTGGTAATAACATTGGCGTAGTTTTCTTTTGAAGTGTCGAGATTATGATTGTAATAATCTAGGCCTGCTTCTTTTAAAGTGAAGGCTTGCTCTTGCGTCAGCATGCCTAGCGTCACACAAGTTTCCATACCCATGGCTTTAACGCCTTGGATCATTGGGATTACTTTATCAAGACTCTTATCAGTAGGGTTGCGCCAAGCAGCACCCATACAAAAACGCGTAGCGCCCTTGTCTTTTGCTGTTTGTGCCTGCTCTAATACTAAATCAATCTCCATGAGTTTTTCACGCTCAAGACCAGTGTCGTATTTAGAGCTCTGTGAACAATAAGAACAATCCTCTGGACAAGCACCAGTTTTAATATTAAGTAGAGAGCTTACTTGTACATAATTTGGATCAAAATTATCTCTATGAATCGTGTGTGCTTTAAAAAGCAAATCGTTAAAAGGTAGTGCAAATAAAGCCTCAACCTCTGCAAGCGTCCAATCGTTTCTTAGTTGTGTCATAATCACTAATATAATATTTTGATAGTCATTTTACGCTTCAGATAACAAAAAAGGCCGTGCAATTGCACGGCCTTTTTCTATGAATTGAAATTAAATATTACAAGCTGTAATACATTTCATATTCAACTGGATGAGTTGCACAACGAAGCTTAGTCACCTCTTCCATTTTAAGATCAATGTATGAATCAATCATATCATTTGTAAATACACCACCTGCAGTCAAGAAGTCACGATCTGCATCTAGAGCCTCTAACGCTTGATCAAGTGAAGATGCTACTGTAGGGATCTTTGCCTTGTCAGCTTCAGACAATTCATATAAATCTTCTGTCGCAGGTTTGCCTGGATCGATCTTGTTCTTAATACCATCAAGGCCGGCCATTAACATTGCAGAAAACGCTAAGTAAGGGTTTGCTGTTGGATCTGGGAAGCGCACTTCAACACGCGTGCCTCTAGGGTTCGCAACAAAAGGAATACGAATCGCAGCTGAACGGTTTTTAGCAGAGTATTGTAAAATCTCTGGTGCTTCAAAACCTGGTACTAAACGCTTGTATGAGTTAGTTGATGCATTACAGAATGCATTTAACGCTCTAGCGTGCTTAATAATACCACCAACGTAATGTAGCGCCATTTCACTTAAGTTGCCGTAAGCACCTTCTTCATAGAATAAGTTAACGCCGTCTTTAGCCATTGACTGGTGAACATGCATACCGTTACCGTTGTCACCAACGATAGGCTTAGGCATGAATGTTGCAGTCTTGCCATATACGTGTGCTACATTTTGAACACAGTACTTTAAGATTTGAGTTTCGTCTGCTTTTTTAACTAACGTGTTAAACAATGCACCGATTTCATTTTGGCCTGCTGTACCCACTTCGTGGTGATGTACTTCAGTGGTCACACCCATGCTTTCGATTGCTAAACACATTTCAGCACGAAGATCCATCATTGAGTCAACTGGTGGTACTGGGAAGTAACCGCCTTTAACGCCTGGACGGTGACCGGTGTTACCACCGTCAAAGTCACTACCACTTTCCCAAGCAGCTTCCTCAGAATGTACTGAGTAGCTACATGCGCCCATCGTATTGTCAAACTTAACTGAATCAAATACAAAAAATTCCGGCTCGTTACCGAAATAAGCAACATCAGCAACACCTGAATCTTGCATGTACTTTTCAGCACGCTTTGCGATTGAACGTGGATCTTTTTCATAGCCTTTCATATCTTCTGGCTCGATAATATCACAACGAACAATTAGTGTAGATTCTTGAGTGAATGGGTCCATAACGCACGCATCAAGATCTGGCTGTAGAATCATGTCTGATTCATTAATATCTTTCCAACCGGCGATTGAAGAACCGTCAAACATTTGACCTTCTTCAAATTTATCAGCATCAACTTGGTGTGCTGGAACACTTACGTGCTGCTCTTTACCTTTAGTATCAGTAAAACGGAAATCAACGAACTTAACTTCGTTGTCCTTCATCATCTT
>CAJVCM010000052.1 GCA_910595815.1 Candidatus Thioglobus plumae
TTAAATGCACACAAGGCAAGGCAATTGTTAACTCCATCTCGCTGAAAGAAGGTAAAGACAACTTTATTAAATACGCACATCTGTGTAAGCGCTATGGTGCGGCAATTATCGTTATGGCCTTTGATGAAGTCGGCCAAGCCGACACCCAGCAACGCAAAATTGAAATCTGTACTGAAGCTTATGACATATTAGTGAATGAGGTTGGCTTTCCACCAGAAGACATTATCTTCGATCCGAATATCTTTGCAGTAGCAACGGGTATTGAAGAGCACAATAACTATGGTGTAGACTTTATTGAAGCCACCCGTGAGATTACCAAAAACCTACCTTATGCCAAAATATCAGGCGGTGTGTCCAACGTATCGTTCTCCTTTAGGGGTAACAACCCCGTACGTGAAGCAATTCACTCCGTGTTTTTATATCACGCTGTAAAAGCCGGCATGACCATGGGTATTGTCAATGCTGGACAATTGGTGGTTTATGATGATATCGATCCAGAGCTTAAAAAAGCAGTTGAAGATGTGGTGCTCAATTCTGATGAAGAAGCAGGTGAGCGTCTGGTTGATATTGCTAGCAAATTCTCCGGTACGGGTGAGCAAAAAGAAAATAAAAGAGATTTGGCGTGGCGCACTTGGTCGGTTGAAAAACGTTTAGAACATTCTTTAGTTAAAGGTATTACCGAATTTATCGATGAAGACACAAAAGAAGCACTGGAAAAATTAGGCCGCCCTATTTTGGTGATTGAAGGCCCGCTGATGGATGGTATGAACGTGGTGGGTGATCTGTTTGGTGATGGAAGAATGTTCTTGCCACAAGTAGTGAAATCTGCCCGAGTGATGAAAAAATCCGTGGCTTGGTTAGATCCTTTCTTAGAAGCGGAAAAAGAAGGTTGTGGTGTTAGAACCCAAGGCAAGATTCTCATGGCCACTGTTAAAGGTGATGTGCACGATATTGGTAAGAATATTGTTGGCGTGGTTTTATCTTGTAACAATTATGAGATTATTGATTTGGGTGTGATGGTGCCGGCTGAAACTATCCTTGAAACGGCCATTAAAGAAAATGTGGATATTATTGGCTTGTCTGGTTTAATCACCCCATCACTCGATGAAATGGTATTTGTAGCCAAAGAAATGACACGCCGAGGTTTTGAACTGCCCTTATTGATTGGTGGTGCTACGACTTCAAAAGCACACACAGCGGTTAAGATTGAGCCTGGATATGACAAGGGTGTGTTTTACGTTAAAGATGCTTCTAAGGCCGTTGGTGTTGCCACTTCACTGTTATCAGAAAAATTAAAACCAGCCTTAGTGCAAAGCACCAAAGAAGAGTACGAAGAAGTACGAATACGACGTGCCAAAAAAGGAAAGACCAAGCTTATTAGTCTTGAAGCTGCTAGAAAAAACAAGCCTAAACTCAAATTTGATCAAGTCACCACGCCAAACAAACTTGGTATTCATGTATTTGAAGATTATGATCTGAATGAAATTTTTGAATTTATTGACTGGGTGCCATTCTTCCGTACTTGGGAGCTTGCTGGCAAGTTCCCCGATATTCTCACTGATGAAATTGTGGGTGAATCAGCCTCAGAACTATTTAAAGATGCCAAAGCCATGTTTAAAAAAGTCATGGATGAAAAGCTACTGCAAGCCAATGCCGTTGTAGGTATCTTCCGTGCCAATAGTGTAAATGAAGACATTGAACTCACTGATGAGAATGGTAAAGCATTAATGACACTCAACCAATTGCGCCAACAGCTAGATAAAAAAGGCAACACCCCTAACTTCTGTCTGAGTGATTTTATCGCCCCTAAAGACAGTGGTGTGCAAGATTATATGGGTGCATTTGCAGTCACAGCTGGTATTAATATCGACCCATTAGTGGCGGCTTATGAAGCTGATCATGACGATTACAACTCTATTATGATTAAAGCGGTGGCTGATCGTTTTGCTGAAGCCTTTGCTGAAATGATGCATTACAAATTCCGTACTGAGCTATGGGGTTATAGTGATGAAGACATTAACAATGATGAATTTATTGAAGAAAAATACCGTGGCATTCGCCCTGCACCTGGCTACCCTGCTTGCCCTGAACACAGTGAAAAAGAAAAACTATGGGAATTACTCGACGTAGAGAAAAACACCGGCATGACGCTTACTAGCTCGTATGCAATGCTACCAACAGCCAGTGTTAGTGGCTGGTACTTTGGACATCCTGAGTCACGCTATTTTGGTGTGGCAAAAATCAATCAACAACAAGTTGAAGATTACGCCAAACGTAAAGGTGTTTCAGTTAGTGATGCAGAAAGGCTACTATCACCTAATTTAGATTAAACTTCTAGCACGAAAACTATTTCTAATATTAGGTTGAGTGAATACATTCAATTAACCGCTCGACCTGACGAGTGCAACAACCATTCCCACCAGTGGCATAAGTACGATTTCTGACTTCTTCTACGGTTGTGGCGCCATTGGCAATGGCATTAATAACGTCCATTTTTATCACTTCATTACAGACACATAGATTTTTATCTATATTCCGTTTAAGAATCTCTGGTAGTTTTTCTAATGGGTTGTTAACACGGTTAGATTTCATGCAAAATATTTAGCGCGCTAAATGTTTAACCTAAGCATTAACCTCGATACTACGAAGCTCTTTAGCCAGCTGGTCAAGCGACGAATTAATTAACTTATATGCACCTTCAGCACCGTACAGCTTGGCAATCTCAAGTGCTTCATTGATAACCACCTTGTATGGCACCTCAATGCTATTTTGAAGCTCGTAAGCACCGAGATAAAGCACCGCATGTTCAACCGAACCCAGTTCATCAGTCTCTCTGGAAATGGTAGGTGAAATCAGATCATCTAATTCAGTTCTATTTCTTAAGATGTTAAGAAATAGATTGGAAAAAAAAGCTTTGGAAATCTTACCTTCTTTTTGATTAAGAAACTGCTGCTCAATTTGCAAGACTTCACCACCTGATACTAGGTATTGATACACTGCCTGGACTACGCGCTCACGAGAGCGCTGCTTTGAAGTTTTATAAGCCATCGTTAAAAGGCTTGAGTGTCAGCTTGCTTCATCAAATAAAGCATTTCAATCATCGCCATGGTGGCCTCTTCACCTTTATTGCCTTTGTAGCCACCCGCCCTACCAATGGTTTGATCCATATTAGAAGTGGTTAGCACGCCAAAGGCAGTAGGAATTTCGTACTGGTAAGAGACATCAGCCACACCGCGAGCACATTCGTTACAAACAAAATCAAAGTGTGGAGTTTCGCCATTAATCACCGCACCTAAGGTAACAATGCCATCGTATAAATTTTCACCGGCTGATTTTTGCCCGGCTAAACGTTTAGCCAATAGTGGAATCTCAAATGCACCTGGTGCATAAAATACATTAACGTTGTTTTTATTAATGCCATATTTGGCTAAAGTTTCATGCGCTGCTGCTAATAGTTTATCACCAATATCTTGATAAAAATAGCCGACAATAATAGCCACTTTAGCATTCGCTAAAAAATCTTGATTGGCATCGCGATCAAATTTAAATTCCATCATTTTCCTTATTTTTGGGTGTCAACGTATTCAACCACTTCCAAGCCAAAACCTTTGAGGCCATGTAGCTTTCTAGGGCTGCCTAAAATTCTCATCTTCTTAACCCCGAGATCAGACAAAATCTGCGCACCGACGCCGTAAGTTTTAATGTCGTCGCCGCCGCTGTCTCTAACTGTAGAATCAATATTCTGCAGGATTGATTTATCTGTTTGTTTTCTTAATAGCAAGAATACACCGCTGTCTGATTTAGCAATATGCTTTAGCGCAGACTCAACACCAAAACTTGGAGTAGCCTCATGCAGTACATCTTTAAAAGTATCTTCCATATGTACACGCACACAAGTGGTGCCATCTTCAGTAATTTCGCCCTTAACTAAGGCCAGATGGGTTTCGTTGTGAATACTATCAAGGAATGAAACCAATCTGAAGGTTGCATGCTCAGTCTTGAATTCACGTTCATTGATGCGTTCAATAGTTTTTTCATTTTCAACACGATAAGAAATCAAATCTTCAATTGTGCCCCATCTAATATCGTGTTTTTTAGCAAAAATTTCTAAATCGTCACGACGTGCCATGGTGCCGTCTTCGTTAAGGATTTCTACGATTACAGAGGCTGGCTCGTAGCCTGCTAAGCGCGCTAGATCACAACCTGCTTCGGTATGGCCTGCACGAATCAGTACACCACCCGGCTGCGCCATTAAAGGGAAAATATGGCCTGGCTGTACGATATCAGCAGCTGTTGCATCTTTTGCAACTGCATCTAAAACTGTCTTAGCCCTGTCTGCAGCTGAAATACCAGTAGTTACACCCTCTACGGCTTCGATAGAAACCGTAAAGTTGGTACCATTCACGTCGTTATTTTGCGCCACCATGAGTGGTAAATTTAGCTGCTTACAACGCTCTTGAGTCAATGTTAAACAAATCAGGCCACGACCATGTGTGGCCATGAAGTTAATATCTTCTTTGGTACAAGTAGCCGCAGGAATAATTAGATCGCCTTCATTCTCACGATCTTCATCATCCATCAGGATAATCATCTTGCCTTGCTTATAGTCTTCTAAGATTTCTTCAATGGTGGCTTTCATTTAAATCCTTACTTAATTAATCTTTGTTTAACAACTGTTCTAAATGTCTGGCAATAATATCAACTTCAAGATTGATTTTATTGCCTACACTCAGTTGCCCTAATGTTGTTGCTGTTAATGTGTGTGGCACAATATTCACATCAAATACATTATTCTCAATACTGTTAACCGTTAAGCTCACGCCATTAATAGTTATTGAACCTTTTCTAGCGATGTATTTTACCAAATTCTGTGGCGTGCTAATTTTAAAACGTGTGGAATCACCTTCAGGGTATTTATCAACCACTTCGCCCTGCCCATCTACATGACCACTAACTAGATGGCCGTCAATGCCTTGATCAAGTCTCAGGGCTTTTTCAAGGTTAATGTCATCACCAACCGATAAATCACCAAAAATAGAGCAATCCAAGGTTTCTTGTGAGAGGTCTGCTATAAATGTATCAGTACCGATTTCAACCGCAGTCAAACATACGCCATTCACTGCAATACTATCGCCGATTGACACAGAGGAAAAATCAAGCTCACTTGAGACAAAACTAAATACCGCGCCTTTATCGTGAACGTCTTTAGTTTTGATTTGACCGATGGCTTGAATAATGCCTGTAAACATAAAAAATGTTAACTATATTAAAGGTTGCTAATTTTACGCTAGTTATTAAAGTAACTCTTTGTTTTCAAAGCAATAACAAAAACTAGCCCCTAGCAGCACGATTACCCATGCAAGATAAACCCACAGCATTACCAACATAAGTATGGACAATGTGCCATAAATCAACTCGTACAGCGGAAAATATTGAATATAAACAAACATTGCATATTTAATAACTTCTAACAACACAGCCGCGATTACCCCTGCTTTTAATGCATTACTAAAATGCACTTTTTCTAAAGGTAATGCATAATACAAAATCGAGAATCCAAGACAAGACAAGACAAATGGTAGTAGGAAAGGTGCGTATTCAGCTGCCGGTAAACTACTAAACAATTCCGACGCCATCACGTAAGAGCTAAAAAATAAGGATGCACCTAACAAGATAGGGCCTAAAAATAAAATAGCTAAATAAGACAGCAACCCTTTAAACCAATGACGCTGGTGTGAATCATGCCAAATTAGATTAATACGCTTATCAATATCGTACAACAGTATTATCACTGCAAAAATGAGAAAAGAAAAACTCAGACCTTTAATTGATTGCGCTTGAACAATAAACTGATGAACATAATCTTTTGCTGCATCATAATTTTGTGGCAACAGCTGTGTGAACAAGAACGCTTCTAAGTGTTGTTGAAATTCAGCAAAATATGGTGATAGTGAGAACACGCTCAAAGCCAAAGCTAAACCAGGAACAACAGCAAACAAGGTGTCGAATGACAATATTGCTGCTGCGTCCAAGCTCTGACGTCGAATAAATCGTTTAAATACAGATACAAGAAACCTCATGTATCGATTGTAAACTAACTTTAATATGATGTATAGTTCATAATAATACTTTTCGTAAATACTATGAAAAAACTACTAACTCTATTCTTATTCAGCTCAGCTTATGCTGAAGCAAGAATAATTAACAAACTACTTTTGTGACTTCAGGTAGTCTTCATAGTTACCAGAATAGTAATGCATACCATCTTCTTTAAGCTCCACCACCTTGGTAGATAATGAAGAGACAAACTCTCTATCGTGACTAACAAAGATCAGGGTGCCTTCATAGTTATCAAGTGCCAAGTTAAGCGCTTCGATTGACTCCATATCCAAGTGGTTAGTTGGCTCGTCCATCACCAATACATTTGGCTTTTGCAACATCAGCTTACCAAACAACATTCTGCCTTTTTCACCACCAGAAAGTGATTTAACACTCTTAATGATGTCGTTCTTACCAAATAGCATCTTACCAAGAACACCACGCATGGATTGAATATCATCTTTCTCACCCTTGAATTGGCTCATCCAATCGAGTACTGTCATATCTTCTTCAAAATCTGCAGTGTTATCCTGCGCGTAATAGCCAATATTAATATTTTCACTCCACTTGACCTTACCCTTATCAGCCTCAAGCTCACCAACCAAGGTGCGCAATAAAGTAGTTTTACCAATACCATTTTGACCAATAATAGCGACACGTTCACCCACCTCAAACAAGAACTCAATATCTTTAAGCACGTGAAGATCATCAAAACTTTTGTTAAGACCTGAAACTTCTAAAACATTTCGATGAAGTCTATTTTCTTGAGAAAAATAAATATATGGACTCACTCTTGAAGAAGGCTTGATATCATCAAGTTCAATTTTTTCAAGCTGTTTTTGACGCGATGTTGCTTGTTTAGCTTTAGAAGCATTTGAAGAAAAACGAGAGACAAAATGCTTAAGCTCTTTAATCTTAGCTTCTTTCTTAGCATTGTCAGACTGCATTTTCTCCTGAATGGCAGTTGCAGCAATCATGAAATCATCATAGTTACCTGGGAAAGTATTAAGCGAACCGTAATCTAAATCAGACATATGGGTACACACGCCGTTTAAGAAATGTCTATCGTGAGAAATGATCACCATCGTAGCTTTACGATCATTTAAGACGTCAACCAACCAACTAATAGAATTGATATCCAAGTTGTTTGTTGGCTCATCCAATAACAAAATTTCAGGATCAGAGAACAATGCTTGAGCAAGCAAAATACGTAGTTTCCAACCAGGGGCAATCTCACTCATTAATCCGTAATGTTGCTCCTCAGGAATATCCAAACCAAGTAGCAACTCGCTGGCAGCAGATTCAGCCATATAGCCATCCATTTCGGCAAATTCCATTTCCAATTCACCAACCTTAAGACCGTCTTCGTCGCTCATTTCTGGCAAAGCGTAAATACGATCTCTTTCTTTTTTTACTTCCCAAAGTTTTTCGTGGCCCATGATGACTGTATCAACAACACGAAACTCCTCATAGGCAAACTGGTCCTGACGCAAAACACCAAGTCGCTCACCATTGCCGATACTTACCGTGCCATTAGAAGGTGTTAGCTCACCAGTTAAAATCTTCATAAAAGTTGATTTACCACAACCATTAGCGCCAATTAAGCCGTAACGATTACCACCCTGAAACTTGATAGAAATATCTTCGAATAAAGGTTTTTCACCAAATTGCATGGTGATATTGGCAGTAGAGATCATAATGGGTAGCTAAATTTACAAAAAGCAACATTATCCCCTAATAGAGACAAAAGCTCAACTAGTAGCATCTGAATTTAGGGTATAAAATACTTACCTACTAGCAATCAACATCTAAGCCTTCATGTTTGAAAAAACCGGACAATCTCCCGATAAAAACCTATTAATTGCCATTTTAGTGCTAATTACATTTGGCTGGATCTTGTCTTTTTCTGCTTCTTTAGGGCATTTTAATAGCTACTCATTTGCTGCTAAGCAAGGTTTATTTATTTTTCTTGGGCTTGGCACCGGTTTTTTTGTTTTAAAAATACCTATTTCGTTTCTAAAAAAATACTCACCTATATTTTTTGTAATTACCTTGGTTCTGCTTGCTATGGTTTTTTTACCCGAACCTATTGGTCGATCAGTTAAGGGTTCAACACGCTGGATCAATCTAGGGATGTTTAATTTTCAACCTTCTGAAATGATGAAACTGGTGATGATTTTGTTTATGGCTGGTTTTTTAATAAGACAAGAAAACGATCTGAAAAAACCCTGGACAGGTCTTTTAAAAACCTTGGTTATCGTCTCTATGGCAGATGTTTTACTACTATTTGAGATTGATCTAGGTGCTACTGTTATTATTACAATCACCGCTCTGACCATGTTATTTGTTGCTGGTGTATATCTTAAACAATTAGCAATCGCAGGCGTTAGCTTGGTTGTTGGTGCTGGGATATTCATCTACTCAAGTCCAATTCGATGGGTGAGAATGACAGAATTCTGGCAAAAGGATCTGTGGATTAATGACAGCGACAAAGTACACCAAACCAAGCAAGCTCTAATCGGTATTGCTAGAGGTGATTGGACCGGCACAGGGCTGGGGGCAGGCATCCAAAAATATAGCAAACTTCCAGAGCCACATACCGATATGATTTTCGCTGTTATTGGTGAGGAGCTTGGCGTTATTGGCATGCTTTTCGTCTTATTTATGTTTACCTATATTATTGGAAAAAGTTTTAACATTGCCAAGGAGGCGCTAAAAATTGGCAAAAAATACAGCTCCTACGTAGCATTCGGTATTTGCACTTGGTTTTCAATGCAAATCGGGGTTAATATCGCAATGAATCTCGGCTTAATGCCGATTAAAGGCTATACCCTACCCTTTATCAGTTATGGTGGTAGTAGCATGATATTTGCTATTATTACCTTCGCTATTATTCTGAGAATAGATATGGAAAATAGAGCAGGATATCAAAAACAAAAACACTATGCCTAAACACACCAAAACAATTTTAATTATGGCTGGTGGTACTGGTGGGCATATATTTCCAGCTTTAGCCATCGTTAAAGAGCTTAGTCGACGCTCAGTCACTATCGAGTGGTTAGGCTCAAAACATGGCATGGAAAATACATTGGTACCTAAGCA
>CAJVCM010000053.1 GCA_910595815.1 Candidatus Thioglobus plumae
CCATAAGTCCTCTAAAGAGCCACCACCTCGCGCCAAAATTAACACATCACATCGATTTGACTGATCAGCCGCCTTGATAGCTTGAGATAATTTTTCTGCTGAGCCCTCGCCTTGTACAACAGAATCAAATAATAAAATTTCAGCAAATGGATAACGCTTATTGAGTACTTTAATAATATCGCGAATAACCGCACCATTCGACGAAGAAATGACACCAATTGTATTGACTTTAGCGGGCAATGGTTTCTTATGCTGAGCATCAAACAGGCCTTCATCTTTGAGTTTGGTTTTGAGTTGTTCGAAGGCCAGTTGTAAGTTGCCCACACCGACAGGCTCAACATGTTGAATGATTAACTGAAAATCACCCCGTGCCTCATACAAGGTTGGTGCAGCACGCACTAGTACTTCCAGTCCATTTTCAGGGTTGAATTTGATATTACGTTGGTTAAGGCGGAATAACGCACAACGAATCTGCCCACGACTATCTTTGAGTGAGAAATACCAATGCCCAGAAGCAGGACGAGATAAATTAGAAATTTCCCCTTGTAACCAACAAGTGGGAATGTTGTTTTCAATGGTTTTATTACACAGTGATAAAAAATCAGAGACCGTGTAGATTTCATCAATATTAAACATGTTAGTTTTGTTTTAGTAGTGCAAATACAGCACCCGTACCACCATCTTTATCAGGGCAAGAATTAAAAGCCAATACTTGAGGATGTTGACTTAAAAAACTCACCACTTGGGTTTTTAAAATACTCATGCCATTTTCAGAGTGATAGCCTTTGCCATGAATGATTTGAATAAAAGGCTCAAATTGGTGATGATACATAAATTCTGACAATGACTCACAAGCCTCAACCACTGTTTGACCATGCAAATCTAAAACAGGCATAGTATTAAGATTACCCTGTTTCATTTTTTTAATGACTTTGATTGAAACACCGCTCTTTGAATAGCTAACAATTTTTGAGCCATCGAGATTGGCATCAACAATATAACTGTATGCGGTAAATGCTGGCTTTTTTAAGGCATTGCTTGATCGATTGACACCATCTTTATCTATCGGTACATTGGCATCAACTGTTGATCTGAATAGTTGTTTATCTTCTTCGTTAATCTGTTTCATACACACATAAAAAAAGCCCTCAATTGAGGGCCTCATTATAGCAATGTAAACGTTTTAGTTTATAGTGCTTTAATCTGTGCGTTAAAGCGAGACTTCTTTCTAGCTGCTTGGTTCTTATTCATTAAACCTTTGCTAACTGCTTGGTCAATCATCTTTTGCATTGCACCAAAACCACCCTGAGCTTCTTCTTTATTGCCAGCTTCTAATGCGTAAGCTACTTTCTTAATGAAAGTGCGAACTTTAGCGCGAATTTGTGAATTGTGTTTGTTGCGTTTAACTGCTTGTCTTGCGCGCTTTTTTGAACCTGCTGAATTAGCCATCGTATTTAAAAATTGAAGTTAGTAAAGCGCGTAATTATAAAGTCTTAAGCGCTAAAAGTCCATAGTGTTTACTAATTTAAGTGTCTTTTTCTTATTTAGTAATAATTGCCAAGTTCTACCGCCTTGCGACTTCCACAAAGAGACCGCTCGAATGCCTGCTAGCAGTAGCGCTCTAATATGGTTGGCGGTATGTTGATTGGACAAATAAAGTTGTTCACCACTGACCATGATTCTTGGATTAAGCTCACCCAAGGTTGTTTTATAAAGTTCGGCTAAGCGCGCCAATGTATTAGAGTGAGAAATTTCAAAAAATTCTTGTTTTTTAATCAAATCAATTTCTCCCGATATCTGTGACAAAAGTGCTTTATTTTTCATCAGTTTCTTTTCAAGATTGATTAACGCTAACGAGTAAAAAATAACATTCTGCATGGATTTACTCTTTTTTCCAAAAGCTTTAGTCAGTGCCTTGAGTCCAATAGAGAGGTCTTTGGGCGATGAAAACACCTCGTCAACCTTGGTGCTGTTACTTATAAGGCTTTTTAAACTGGCTTTATTGCTTTTTCCATCGCAAGTGCCAGTAGAGGCGAGCTGCTCAACCAGCGCTGTGGTTTGCAGTAGAGAGGCTAGGGCAAGGGTTTGCTGTTTTAATTTATCCATTATTTGTTATATGCTAGTTTCTGGTTTCAATAATAGCGCCACCTAGGCAAATATCATCATCATAAAAAACGATTGATTGCCCTGGCGTGATCGCACGCTGTGGCTGATCAAAAGTTACTTTTAACTGCCCATTATCTGTTGGGTGAACAAGACAAAGTTGTGATTGTTGACGATACCGTATTTTGGCAGTGCATGCCAACGGTAATATTGGGGGATTTCCAATCCAGTGTGGGTCAGAGGCATTTAAATTATGATGATACAGCAGGGCATGATCACCTTGTACAACCACTAATTCATTGCTATCAATACGCTTATCAGCAACAAACCAAGGTTCGCCTGAGTTACTAAAGCCACCACCGATCTCCAAACCTTTACGTTGACCCATCGTATAGAACGCCAAACCCTCATGATGCTTGATAAATTGACCGTCTTGATCAACAATATCGCCTTGTTGTTTGGGTAGGTAGGTTTGTAAAAATTCTGAAAAATTGCGCTCCCCAATAAAGCAAATACCGGTTGAATCTTTTTTATCTGCGGTGACAAAACCATTTTCTGTGGCAATTCGTCGCACCTCATCTTTGTTGATTTCACCGAGTGGAAATAAGCTCTTTGAGAGTTGATTTTGGTTAAGCAAGTGTAAAAAATAACTTTGATCTTTGTTATTATCAAGCCCAGTTTGTAATTGGTAAATACCGTTGTCTTCATGGATTCTTGCATAATGACCCGTGGCAATCTTATCAGCACCAAGTGAAATTGCGTGCTCTAAGAAAACCTTAAATTTAATCTTTTGATTGCACAAAACATCAGGGTTTGGCGTACGACCTTTTTTGTGTTCTTTGAGAAAATGATCAAAGACATCATCCCAATAATCAGCTGAAAAATTAATGGTGTGAAGTTTGACACCCAGTTTGTCAGCCACTTTTTGTGCATCGGATAAATCTTGCTCTGCTGTGCAAACGCCGTCAGTGTCGTCCTCTTCCCAGTTTTTCATAAACAAGGCTTCGACTTCATAGCCTTGTTCTAATAACATGAGTGTGGCGACAGAAGAATCAACTCCACCAGAAAGTCCAACAATGATTTTCATCGGATTATTCAAAGAGTTCGTAGGCTTGTACAATACGCTGAACCAGCTTATGTCTTACAACATCTCTAGAGTGAAAATGACAAAATGAAATCCTAGATTCATTTTCTAACACCTTCATGGCGTGCAACAATCCTGACTGGCTTGGTCGAGCAAGGTCAATTTGAGTAACATCGCCAGTGATTACCATCTTTGAACCAAAACCCATACGCGTTAAAAACATCTTCATCTGTTCTGTGGTGGTGTTTTGAGCTTCATCCAAAATAATAAAAGCTTCGTTCAGAGTTCGGCCACGCATAAAAGCAAGTGGTGCCACTTCAATAATATTTTTATCTAATAGCTTGGTGACTTTGTCAAACCCCATCATTTCGTATAAAGCATCATAAATAGGGCGCAAGTAAGGATCGATTTTTTCAGTTAAATCACCAGGTAAAAATCCCAGTTTTTCGCCAGCTTCTACTGCAGGACGTACCAAAACAATGCGCCTAACATCTGAACGCTCTAAGGCTTCAACCGCTCTTGCTACTGCAAGATAGGTTTTCCCTGTGCCTGCTGGACCAATACCAAAGACGCAGTCTCGATCCTGAATAGCTTTAACGTAAAGCTGTTGATTGAGAGAGCGCACATGAATAAATTTACGTTTGGTTTTGATATTAACCGATTCATTAGTCAGGTTGTCTTGAGTATAAGCTTTAATACTCATCTCGACATCATGAGCGCTAATAGTTTGAGTCTTTGCCAGTACACATAAATCTTGCAATATTAGACTAGCAGTGTGTTTGTTATCACCGTGAATAACAAATTCTTGACCTTTGTTATCAATCTCTACATCTAAACTTTTGGCGATGGTTATTAAGTTGCGATCAAATGAGCCACAAATACTGGCTAATTGTTCAGAATTTTCAACTTCTAGGGTTATGTGCATAAGCGTTAAATAGCACCAGCGACATCAAGCAGTCCTCGGGGAGGAATATTTGGGGAATGTAATTCACCCATCAGTGAGTTACCACGTGCGCCAGTAATCTTTACATTAACAATTTGTCCAATCAAATTTTCATCGCCTTTAAAGTGAGTGTTGCGCATGTTTTCAGTTTTACCGAACATATTGTCGTCTTTTCTAGCTTTATTTTCAACTAAGACTTTTTGCACACTACCGATCATGGCTTTTGAAATCACCTCAGTAGACTCATCGATGGTTTTTTGCACTAAGCTCAGTCGATCTTTCTTGACTTGCATATCGACATCATCGGGGTAGCTTGCCGCTGGTGTACCAGGACGCTGGGAGTAAATAAAGCTAAAGGATTTGTCGAAATTAATATCATTGATAAGCTTCATGGTGTTATCAAAGTCTTGATCGGTTTCACCAGGAAAGCCAATAATAAAGTCACTAGAGATAGAGATATCGGGGCGAATTTCACGCAAACGTCTGATTTTTGATTTGTATTCAATTGCGGTGTGGCCACGCTTCATTAGGGTTAAAATTTTATCAGAGCCACTTTGAATCGGTAGATGTAGATGTGAAACCAACTCAGGTACTTCAGCGTACGCTTGAATTAAACTATCACTGAATTCCACCGGATGTGAAGTGGTATAACGAATGCGATCAATGCCATCAATTTGTGCCACAATATTAATCAATAGTGCCAAATCAGCACTTTGCCCATCATCCATTAAACCTTGATAAGCATTGACATTCTGGCCGAGTAAGTTCACTTCTCTAACACCTTGGTCAGCTAGAATTTGAACCTCTTTAATGACATCGTTAAACGGGCGCGAGACTTCTTCACCACGCGTATATGGCACCACACAAAAAGTACAGTATTTAGAGCAACCTTCCATAATGGAAACGAAAGCAGTTACGCCACTAGCTTCCGGCTCAGGAAGATGGTCGAATTTTTCAATTTCTGGAAAAGAGATATCAATACTAACCCCTTTATCACCCAGTGCATCACTCAGCATATTGGGTAAGCGATGTAGCGTTTGTGGGCCGAAAATCATGTCCACATAGGGTGCGCGTTTTAAAATGAGTTCGCCTTCTTGTGAGGCAACACAGCCACCGACACCAATCACTAGATTTGGATTTTTTTCTTTGAGTTTACGCCAGCGCCCCAGTTGATGAAACAGCTTTTCTTGAGCTTTTTCACGAATAGAGCAAGTGTTAAGCAGGAGTACATCTGCCTCAAGTGCATCATCGGTTAGCTCTAAGCCATGAGAATGTTTAAGTACGTCACTCATTTTATTAGAGTCGTATTCGTTCATCTGACACCCGAAAGTGCGAATGTGTAGTTTAGATAAAGGCATTACTTTTGAATGTGTAGTGTTTGTGTTGGGTAGGCAATTTCTGCTTTATGTTTGGCAATGATTATTGCGATTTCAAGTAATAATTCTTGTTTAATTTTTTGGTATTCACCTTTGCTTATTGTATTGGTGAATGCATACACAGTGATATCTAGTGATGATGCATTGAAATAATTAAAGTACACTCGCAAAGATTCAGATTGATCAATATCTTTATGTGCTTTTAGTAATACCTCTACTTCGGCAACAATAGCCGGCAATTGTGCAATATCATCATAACGAATACCGATCACTTCTTTGATGCGACGATTGGTCATACGTGATGGTGTCTCAATGGGGATTGAAGCAAAAATAGAGTTGGGAATATAAACTGGATTTTTAGCAAAGGTTCGAATGCGAGTCATGCGCCAGCCGATTTTTTCAACCACACCTTCAAATTCAGTTGAACGAATCCAATCACCGGTTGAAAAAGGTTTATCCATTTGAATCATTAGCCCGCCAAAGATATTACTTAGCATGTCTTTGGCGGCGAAGCCCATGACAATACCACCAACACCACCAAAAGTAAGTAAGCTAGAAATTGAAAAGCCTAAATGCTGAGCAATGCCTAATAAAATAGCCACCATCACCAAAATTTTGATCAATCGCGTAAATAGGCGAACCGAATCATTGTTAACACTGTTATCAGCCTCAAGTAAATAAGCCTCAACCCCTGAAATAACCCTAATTACACCCCAAGTAATAATAAAGATTGGCACAATATCGATATATTCAACTAGCTTATTAAAAACTTCTATTTGCCCTTTGAAAGCATTAATAGAGAAGTAAGCCCAACCAAACCAAATCAGTACTTTTAGTGGCGCAGAAATAGCTTTAATCAGATGGTCATCCCATTGAATTTTAGTTTTACCAGCATGAGAAATAATTTTTCTAAGGGCGACACCTAAGATGATATGTGCAATAAAGGCCACAGTAAATAAAATACCGACCATTTCAAGTGGAGTTAAATTTTGTAAAAATTCATTCATGTGGCTTATTTTAGCTGTTATTTCAAGTATTTGAGCGGATTAATTGGTGTTTCAAATTTTTTCATTTCAAAGTAAAAATCACCTTTACCTGTTAAGGCAATCACTTGTCCTTTTTTGATTTTGTCTCCATTCTTCACTTTTAGACTTTGGTTTTGCGTGTAAGTGCTATAAAAACCCAGCGGGTGTTTAATGATGATCATTTTTCCATAACTCTTCATCTTATCACCACTATAGACAACTACACCATTACGAATGGCGCGTACTTTTTGACCAGGCTTGGTGTTAAAAGTAAGGCCAGTGTGTTTTTTTGAAAAGGTTTTTATTACCTTGCTAGCCACTGGAATAGACCAACTTTTTTTACTAACTTTATTTTTTGATTTCTTGGTTTCTTTAACAATAACTGCATTATTGGCCAAACGTGCTTGGTTGATATTTTGTTGGTTGATCGATTTTTCAACAATAATTACCCTCGACTTGGGTGAAGATGAAAAACATCCGCCAAGACTTGTGGAGATAAAAATAACAACCAGTAGTTTAATTAACATACCAAATTCCTAAAATCACAATAACAACTAAAACATAACCCAGTCGATCGATGTGCTTTTGTAACCAAATATCGGCTTGATTACCAAATCTCCTTACCAAAAAAGCTACTAAATAATACCTTGCACCACGTGCTAATAACGAAATTAAGACAAATGGTAATAAAGCCATATTCATGGTACCAGCCGTAATAGTGGCCAATTTATAAGGCAATGGACTAAACGCCGCTAAGCCGACAAACCAAATATCATATTGATCAAACCATTGTTTTGCAATATCGATCATTTCTATTTTAATTAAGCCATATCCGAGCAAAAAATTTAGCAGTATTTCACCTAAAAAATAACCAGCCAAACCGCCTAATACTGAAGTAACGGTGCAAATTAGCGCGTAACGATAAGCTTTATTAGGCTGCTTGAGTGACATAGGCGCCAAAATAATATCAGGTGGCGGGTATGGCAAGATTGATGATTCTAAAAAACTAACAACAGATAACCAGTAAACAGCATATTGACTTTGCGCCCAATTCAGTGCTTTTTGATAAAGTTTAGAAAAGACTTGCATTCGCTTGTTACTTTTTCTGCACTAATGGAAATCCTAAGGCTTCACGAGAATCATAGTATGTTTGCGCTACTTTTTGACTCATTGCACGAATTCGGCGAATAAATCTTGCGCGGTCAGTCACACTAATAGCGTGACGCGCATCGAGTAGATTGAAAAAGTGCGATGCTTTCATCACTTGTTCGTAGGCTGGGTAGGGCAGTGATTCTTCAATGAGTTTTTCGTTCATAGCCTCTGCTTCATCAAACTGTCTAAACAACACTTCGGTATCTGCAATTTCAAAACTGTATTTTGATTGCTCCACTTCATTTTGGTGGAAGACATCACCGTAACTGATACCTTCTACCCAAACTAAATCAAACACAGAGTCCACCCCTTGAAGATACATGGCTAAACGTTCTAATCCGTAGGTGAGTTCACCAGCAACAGGTTTGCATGGTAAGCCACCAATCTGTTGAAAATAAGTGAATTGTGAAACCTCCATACCGTTAAGCCAAATCTCCCAGCCTAAACCCCAAGCACCGAGTGTGGGAGATTCCCAATTGTCTTCAACAAAACGCACATCGTGCATAGTTAGATCAATACCAATCTCAGTTAAGGATTCTAGATAAAGATCTTGAATATCTTTAGGTGATGGCTTCAGTAATACTTGAAATTGGTAGTAATGCCCAAGGCGGTTTGGGTTTTCACCATAACGACCATCGGTTGGACGGCGTGAAGGTTGGACATAGGCTGCCTTCCAAGGTTCAGGACCAATAGCACGCAAAAAAGTAGCAGGATGAAAAGTGCCTGCACCCATTTCCATGTCAAATGGTTGTAATAATGTGCAACCCTTAGAAGCCCAAAATGACTGTAATTTTAAAATTAGATTTTGAAACGATGCGGTTGCATCTAAGTCTGAAATTGACATACTAAATCACAGAAAAATAACAAAAATTTTACCGCATCAATAGCGTGTATATGACTTATTTAATAAGACTGTAAGCGTTACAAAAAGGATAAAGGTTCAATTTATAATTAATTTATCCAATTCATCTTTTAAATCTATAACAGTCAGGTTATTAAAGTTATCAATGTTAAAAGTATTAACCCCACCACAAGCTTCGTACCAGGCATAGCCAGCTGTCCAGTCAGCATGTGTGTAATTATCTTGACGTTGTCGAACTACGCACAAAATTTTGTTATTTTGGTAAATTAAGTTATAAGGTTGCTCGTCTCGATGTAGTGCTTCTATAAACTCCCAGGCATCAGAAAGCGCTTCAAACCAATAATGAACCAATGGGTATTTTTTATCATTCTCCAGTGGTAAAAGTTTTTCTCTGACAAAACATTGCAAGTGAAAATGATTAACCGAGGCGTACGCACCGTAGGAGTTGTAAGCTAAAGAAAACCCAGGTATGCCAATTGATACCGAGTTGGCCATCATCCAGGCAAACTGGTGTAATTCAAATGTGAGTAGCTGAGGGTGTTGTTGTTCGCGCTCAAC